>DASWVP010000505.1:0-4742 GCA_036401175.1 Azospirillum sp.
CCAGCACCGCCGCCAGCATGAGCGTGTGCATGCGCTCCTGCAGCGCCTCGATGTCCGCCTGGGCCGTGCGGGCGCGCTCCTGCGCGGCCGCCTCCAGCGCGGCGAAGGCGGCGGCGGCGGCCTGGAACCGCGTTTCGGCGCCGGCCACCGCGGCCTCCTGCGCGTCGGAGGTGTCGGCGTAGGCGGAGACGCGGTCGACATAATGGTCGATCAGCTCCGACAGCTCGTCCTTCAACCCCAAGTCGAACGGCGCGCCCTTCAGCACCGAGGCGAACTCCTTCTTGCGCCGCTCGATCAGCCGGATGTAGCGGGTGAGGTCGCCGTACAGCATGAAGTCCTTCTCGAACCGGCGCATCATCAGCATCCTGACCAGAAGCTGGTTGGCCGAATCGAGTTCGGCGCCGGTCGCGCGCTTCAGCACCGTATCCAGGCGGCTTTCCACCGCCTCCACCGCCTCGCGCAGCTCGTTCTTCTGCCCCTGGTCCTCGGTGAAGCCCAGCGCCTCGGTCAGCCGCACGGATTCGGCGGCGGCGGCGCGGTAGGCGTCCAGCGCCGTTCGCAGGGCGGCGAAGCCGTCGCCCTCCACGCCCTCGCGGCCGGCGGCCTCCACGGCGGCGACCATCGCCTCCTCGCTGCGGCGCAGGGCCGCCAGCGTGCCCTCCTCCCGCTGGCCCAGGAAGCGGGCGAACGCCTGCCGGTGCACCAGCAGCGCCGCCTGCCCCTCCTTGGCGGCGTGGGCGAAGCCGACCGCTGCTTCATAGCGGTGCAACCCGTCGCGGGTGGCGTCGGCGGAGGCCAGATAGGCGAACAGAATCCCGAGCATCGCCGCGCCGACAAGGGCCTGGAGCAGCCCAAGGCGCAGCTCGATGCGGATGAACCCGAGCATCGGCGTCACTCCCACGATCCGGCATCATGCCGCTGCCTTGTTCCGGCGGGCGTCCGTGGCCCCAGTCCACCGGCCGGCAGCGTGCCTTTGCCCCCATTTCGGCAGGAGGTTCTTTATCAGATTTGTGGAATGTAACAGACGCACGCGCCGATTGCGATGGCATTGATTGGCGAAGCGAACTGTTCGCCAGACGGCACGCCGCTACGCCCGCTGCTTCAGGCGTTGCGCCAGCAGGTCGGCGGCTTCGGCGGCGGGGACGGGGCGGCCGGTCAGCCAGCCCTGCACGATCAGGCAGTTGTGGTGGCGCAGGAAATGCGCCTGCTCGGGCCGCTCCACCCCCTCGGCCACCACGCTCAGGCCCAGCAGGTCGGCCATGGAGATGATGGTGGAGACGATGCCGGCGTCCTCGCGCTCGCGCGGGATGCCGCCGACGAAGGAGCGGTCGATCTTCAGCGTCGTGATCGGCAGCCGCTTCAGGTAGCTCAAGGACGAATGGCCGGTGCCGAAATCGTCCACCGCCACGCGCACGCCGGCCGTCTTCAGCTCCTCCAGCACGGTCAGCGCGTGCTGCAGGTCCTGCATCACCGCGCCTTCGGTGATCTCCAGCTCGATCATGCCGGGGGCCAGCCCGTGCCCGGTGATGACGCGCAGGAAATCCTCGCTGGACCGCTGGCGGAGCTGGCGGGGCGAGACGTTGACCGCCACCGGCACCGGCTCCATCCCCTGGTCGATCCATTCGCGCATCTGCCGGCACGCCTCGTCCAGCACCCAATCGCCGAGCGGCACGATGAAGCCGGTCTCCTCGGCGACCGGGATGAACTCGCCGGGCGGCACCATGCCGTGCCCCGGCCGTTCCCAGCGCAGCAGCGCCTCGAACCCCTCCAGCGCGAAGTCGACCAGCGACACCTTGGGCTGGTAGTGCAGCCGGTACTCGCCGGCCGCCAGCGCCGCGCGCAGGTCGCGGTCGAGCGCCAGATGGCGGCGCGCCTGATCGGCCATCTCCGTCTCGAAGAAAGCGTGCCGCCGGCCGCCCAGCCGCTTGGCGGCGTACAGCGCGGTGTCGGCGGCGCGGATCAGCTCGTGCACCTCGTCGGCGTGTTCGGGGAACAGCGCGATGCCGATGGACGGGCGCACGTAATGCTCGGTGCCCAGCAGCTCCACGGGCGTGTCGAACGCCTTCAGGATCCGCTGCGCCACGCTGGCCGCCTCCTCGGCGTCGGCGACCTCCTCCAGCAGGATGGCGAAGTCGTCAGAACCGATGCGGCCCACCGTGTCGGCGGTGCGCACGGTCGCCTGGATGCGCTTGGCGACCTCCAGCAGCAGCGCGTCGCCGGCATGGTGGCCCAGCGTGTCGGTGATCAGCTTGAAGCGCGACAGGTCCATGCACAGCACGGCGAATCGCCGGTCGTGGCGGCGCGCCCGCTCGACCGCGCTTTCCACCAGCGACTCGACCAGCGCGCGGTTGGGCAGCCCGGTCAGCCGGTCGCGGGTGGCGAGGCGCAGCAGCTCGCGCTCGTGCTCCAGGCGTTCGGTGATGTCGGCCAGCACGGCGATGAAATGGTTCCGCCCACCCAGCGGCAGGCCGGACAGCGACAGCGACACCTCCGCCCGGGCGCTCGGCGCGCCGGACAGCAGGCCCGGCCGCTCCACGCCCAGCCCCTCGGCCCGCACCGCCTTGCCGGCGCCGCCGGTCGCCCGGCGCGTCTCGAACATGGCCTCGACCCGGCCGCGATCCTCGTCGGCGAACAGCGCGATGAAATCCTGGCCGACCAGTTCCGCCCCCACACGCCCGAACAGCGTCTCGGCGGCGGGGTTGTGCTCGGCGACGGCGCCGTCCTCGCCGACCACGACGATCGCCTCGCCGACGTTGCGCATGATGCCGGACAGCCGTTCGTCGCGCTCGATGATGGCGACGGCGGCACGGCGGAAATACTCCAGCGCCCGCGCCATGGCGCCGAACTCGTCGGTGCGCTCCTGGCCGGGAATGTCGATGTCCGTGCGGCCCTGGGTCAGCCGCGCCATGCGCGCCGACAGCGCCTCCAGCGGCCCCAGCACGTGTTCCGACAAAAAGGCCGACAGCGGCCAGGACAGCACCAGCAGCAGCGCCAGGAAGCCCCCGAAGGCCAGCACGTTGCGGGTGAACTCGCGGTCCAGGTCGGCGGTGCCGAAGGCGGCGCCGATGGTCCAGCCCCACGGCTCGAACCGGCCGCTGGCGACGACCGCCCGTCCGCCCTCCGGCCAGCCGTCCGGCACCTGCCCCTCGACGAAGACGGTCAGGCGGAAGACGTCGCCGCCCAGCCCCTGCACCGCCAGGGAGGCGCGGGCGCGGGCGTCGCTGACCGACAGTTCGCCGCGCTGGACGGCGCCGTTCAGGCTGCCCAGCATGGACTGCGCCGACTCGACCAGCCCGGCGGCCAGCCGCTCGCGCTCGCCGATCATGCCCTGGCGCAGCAGGTACAACGCCGGAATGGCCGCCAACAGGCAGCCGATCAGGCCGACCACGGTCAGCCAGCGGATCTTCCGACGCAGTGTCATGCCCCGCCGCACGCCCCTTCCGGCCGCGCGAGGAAGGCACGCGCCGGTTATTGTTCCGTAATCAAACTGCCGTTTCCATTACAGCGATGCAACATCCTTTTTGGCGGCACCGTCCGGTTTCCTGCGCCTATTCGTTGCGGATTGCGACCATTATCAATCGAAGGAATGCCATCGCGACGGGGTGCGGCGTTGGGTTATCGCTGGCGCTCAACCCAACCTACCGGAATGGTCCGCGTAGGTTGGGTTGAGGCGCAGCCGAAAACCCAACGCCCCCGCCCGTTACGCGCCCGGATACAGCCGCTGGAAGCCCTCGGTCACCTTGGCGACGGTGGCCGGGTCGCGTTCGCGCCAATAGCGCGGGTCGCGCATGAGGGCCTGCAGCTCGGCCTCGCCGGCGGCGCCGGCGGGCTCGCCGCGCTCCAGGGTCGCGGGCTCGCCGCCGGTCATCATCTTGTGCAGCGCCATCACCCCTTCATAGGTGGTCGACAGCCCCTCGACCGCGGCCGGCGGCAGGTTCTTGCCGGCCCACGCCAGAAGCTGGCGCGACACCTCCCGCCATTTGGCCTCGCCGCCGAAGCGCTCGACCAGCCGTTCCACCTCGCGCTCGGCCTGGAACTCGGCGGCCAGTTCCTGGATCATCGGCATCAGCCGCTCGGCCGCCAGATCGTAGACGAGCTGCGCCTGCTGCGGCGAGAAGCCGGCGCCGTGCAGGCGCGTGTTGATGTCCGGGTCGGGGGTGAACAGCCCGTGGTCGCAGGCGATGCAATAGCCGTCGGGGTGATCCGGCACGCCGAGCAGGCTGTTGATTCGGGCCGGATCGACGCCGGCCGCCAGCCGGCGCTCCAGCTCCAGGTAGGATTTGAGCAGCGCGTCGACGCGCACGGTGCCGGCCTGCCCGTCCCAGAACTTCTCGGGCAGCAGCGACGGGCGGCCGTCCGCGACGGGCGTGACGGGGGGCGCGGCGGGCGGCGTGCCGGGCGGGGTATCGGAAACGGGGGCGGTCAGCAGGTTTTCGGGCATGTCGGTTCTCCCAAGCAGGGGTCAGGGTGAGGTGGGGGCCGCCCGGCCGCGCGCGACCAGGGCGAGGATGGAGGCGACGAGGGCGCGCTGGCCCTCCAGGTGGCGCAGCGCCGCTTCCGGCGCGTCGGGGCCGAGGGTGCGGCCCAGCGTCATGGCGCGCAGCACGGACAGCACACGCTCGCCGTCCGGCCCGGCGAAGCAGCGCGCGAAGCTCGGCGCCGGGTCTTCGTTGGGCGTGGCGCCATTGGCCGCCGGATCGGCGAACCACGCCCAGCCGGCCGCGTCAGTCATGCGGCACCTC
>DASWVP010000506.1:0-7395 GCA_036401175.1 Azospirillum sp.
GGACACGACGGCGTGGCGTTCCGCCGCCTTGGAATGACCGGGAAAGCGCCGCAGCACCGCCGCGTAGGCGGCGAGCGACTCGCCCCAGCGCTCCGCCCGTTCGAGCGCCATGGCCCGGTTCACCGCCGAGCGCGGACCGTCGTCGAGCGCGCCGGCACGGCCGAAGGCCGCCAGGGCGCGCGGCAGGTCGCCGGCCCCGATGGCGAGAGTCCCGACGATGTTCCAGGCGACGGGCGAGTCCGGGGTGAGGGCGAGCGCCCGGTGGGCCGCCGCCTGAGCGACGCGCCCCTCGCCCCGGCGCAGGGCCTCGGCCGCCACCGCTTCGCCCCCATCGTCCGCCGCGCGCATGCTTCCGCCACCACCGCCCAACCGCCAAGGCGCCGCTTCGCCAGGGAGGAGGCAAGCTAATGGCGGCCCCGGTGACGGTCAAACCCCTTGTTCCTTTCGCCGCACGTCTTGCGACAGGTTTGCCACTTCCGGTGGCCGGACGGCTGGTCTATCGTGCGCCCGCCCAAGGCGCACGAGGACGTTTCATCCATGATCCGCATCTTCATCGGTTACGACCCGCGCGAAGCGGCCGCCTACCATGTGTTCGCGCATTCCATCCTGGCCCGCGCCTCGCGCCCGGTCACGGTGGCGCCGCTGATGCTGAGCCAGCTCGGCGGCCTGATGTGGCGCGAGCGGCATCCGCTGCAGTCCACCGACTTCTCCTTCTCGCGCTTCCTGGTGCCGTATCTGGCCGGTTTCGAGGGGTGGGCGCTGTTCTTCGACTGCGACATGCTGATGCTCGACGACGTCGCCAAGCTGTACGACCTGCGCGACGACCGCTACGCCGTGCAGGTGGTCAAGCACGACCACCTGCCGCAGGAGACGGTCAAGTTCCTCGGCGCGCCGCAGACGCGCTATGAGAAGAAGAACTGGTCGAGCGTCATGCTGTTCAACTGCGCGCGTTGCGCCGAGCTGACGCCGGAGTACGTCAACACGGCGAGCGGCACCGACCTGCACCAGTTCAAATGGCTGGGCGACGACGCGCTGATCGGGGCGATCCCGCACCGCTGGAACCACCTCGTCGATTACGACCCGCCGGCGCCGGTGGAGGAGGTGTCGAACCTGCACTACACGATCGGCGGCCCGTACTTCGAGGATTTCCGCGACTGCGGTTATGCCGACCTGTGGCGGGACGAGCGCGGGCGCATGCTCCACGCCGCGCAGCGCAAGGGCTGACGCACGCGCCCGTCACGGCAGGATCGCGCGCAGGTAGTGCCTCATGCCACGCGCGGGGTCCCATTGCCGGGGGGAGCCGAGCGACACCTCCTCGAACCGCACGCCGTCGCGCCAGTCGGTGCGGCGCACGTGGAGGTGGCCGGAGACGACGACGCGCGCGTTGAAGCGGCGGTGCCAGTCCTCGGTCGCGCGGGTGCCGCACCAGGGGGCGAAGCGCGGGATGCGCGGGATGTGCACGAGGTCGCGGCGCAACGGGAAATGGTTGACCAGCACGGTCGGCAGATCCGGCGGCAGGGCCGAGAGCCGCGCCTCGCTGTACGCCAGCCGCGCCCGGCACCACGCCGGGCGGGATGCGTAGGGTTCGGGCGACAGATAGATCTCGTCGGCGCAGGTGGCCCGCTCCTCCGCCGCCCAGGCGGCGACGTCCGCCTCCGGCACATGGTCGGGGCGGAAGCTGTAGTCGTACAGCAGGAACAGCGGCGCTATGACGCAGGGGCCGCCGGCGCCCGTCCACAGCGGATAGTCGTCCTCCGGCGTCAGAACGCCATGGTCGCGCGCGACGCGCACCATCTGCCGGTACTTGGCCTCGCCGCGCGGGGCGGCGGGGTCGGGGTCGACGGTCCACAGCTCGTGGTTTCCCGGCACCCAGATCAGTCTGGCGAATTTGGACCCCAGCGTTTCGAACAGGGCGGCGAGCTGCTCCGGCCGCTCGCCCATGTCGCCGGCCAGGATCAGCCAGTCTTCGGGATGCGGCGGCAGGCGCTGGAGGTGTTCGCGGTTGGCGGCGTAGGCGACGTGCAGGTCACTGATGGCGTAGAGCGTCATGCGCATCATCTTGGGCCGGCCGCAGCGCTTTGCGAGGGTGCGCGAATCGGGGCGGATGCCGAAGATCAGGCGGTGGATAGGCCGATGATCGCCTTTTCAAACGGCGCGCGGCGTGGGCACAATGACGGTCGCGCCGTGGGCAGGCGCCACGGCGCTGCCCAAATCCGCGGCAGGTGCGGACCGTTTCCGATGCCGATCGCCGCCGCTTGTCGAATTTATTAAACACTGCTACCGTCCAGCCAATGGTTACGGCCCGCCGCGATCGGCGCACGGTGGGCCCCAAGCGGACGGGGACACGCATGGACGGCGGCATGGTCGAGCAGACGGACACGCTGACATCGGACGCGCCGGCGACGGACACGCTGGTGCGCTTCCAGGGGGTGCAGAAGACCTACGACGGCGAGCACCTCGTCGTGAAGAACCTGAACCTCGACATCCGCCGGGGCGAGTTCGTGACGCTGCTGGGCCCGTCGGGGTCGGGCAAGACGACGACGCTGATGATGCTGGCCGGCTTCGAGGTGCCCACCACCGGCGAGATCTACCTGGACGGCAAGCCCATCAAGAACACGCCGCCGCATCGGCGCGACATCGGCATGGTCTTCCAGAACTACGCGCTGTTCCCGCACATGACGGTGGACGAGAACCTCGCCTTCCCGCTGTCGGTGCGCAAGGTGCCCAAGCCGCAGATCCGCGAGCGCGTCAACCGCGCGCTGGCCATGGTCAAGCTGGAAACGCTGGCGCACCGCCGGCCGGGCCAGCTGTCGGGCGGGCAGCAGCAGCGCGTGGCGCTGGCCCGCGCGCTGGTCTTCAACCCGCAGCTCGTGCTGATGGACGAACCGCTGGGCGCGCTGGACAAGCGCCTGCGCGAGCACATGCAGCTGGAGATCAAGCGCATCCACGAGACGACCGGCATCACCGTGGTCTACGTCACGCACGACCAGGGGGAAGCGCTGACCATGTCGGACCGCATCGCCGTGTTCAACGACGGCGTCATCCAGCAGATCGACCGGCCCGACGCGCTGTACGAACGGCCGGTCAACAGCTTCGTCGCCAACTTCATCGGCGAGAACAACGTGCTGGACGGCACCGTTGAAAATCTTGAACAGGGGACCTGCACGGTGCGCCTCGCCGACGGCGGCGCCGTGGTCGCCACCGCCGTGGCCGTCAGCGGGCCGGGCGCCCGCACCGCGCTGTCCATCCGGCCGGAGCGCGTGCGCATCCTGGCGGATGGCGAGGGCGGCGAGCTGCCCAACCGGCTGCCGGCCATGGTGAAGGACACGATCTATCTGGGCGACCACGTTCTGGCGGTGCTGGGCGTCGCCGGGAACCCTGAGTTCATGGTCAAGCTGCCGCCCGGATCCTACGCCGGGCTGCAATCGGAACAGCCGGTCACCATCACCTTCCGCCCCGAGGATTGCCGCGCACTGGATCCCATCTGACGGGCACACGACCGCTTCGGCGCCAACAGCAAAAAGGAACAGGGACGATGAAACGCTTCAGCCTGGCACTGGCACTCGCCACCACCACCGTACTCGGCGCGCTCGCCTCCGCCGCCCCCTCCACCGCCAACGCCCGCGACCTGACCGTCGTGTCGTGGGGCGGCGCCTATCAGGAGGCGCAGAAGAAGGTCTATTTCGAGCCGTTCAAGAAGACCGGCACGCCGATGAACGACGAATCCTGGGACGGCGGCATCGGCGTGCTGCGCGCCAAGGTGCAGGCCGGCGCCGCCACCTGGGATGTCGTGCAGGTGGAAAGCGAGGAGTTGGCGCTGGGCTGCGAGGAAGGTCTGTTCCAGCAGATCGACTACGCGAAGATCGGCGGCGACGCGCAGTACCTGCCGGAAACGGTGAACCCCTGCGGCGTTGGCGCCATCGTGTACGACTTCGTCCTCGGCTACGACAAGGACAAGCTGAAGAACCCGCCCAAGAGCTGGGCCGACTTCTTCGACACCAAGACCTGGCCGGGCAAGCGCGCGCTGCGCCAGGGCGCCAAGACGACGCTGGAGATCGCCCTGATGGGCGACGGCGTGGCGCCCAAGGACGTCTACAAGGTGCTGGCCACGGAAGAGGGCATCGAGCGCGCCTTCCGCAAGCTGGACACCATCAAGGGCGATCTGGTGTGGTGGAAGGCCGGCGCCCAGCCGCCGCAGCTTCTGGCCTCGGGCGAGGTGGTGATGACGTCCGTCTACAACGGCCGCATCGACGCCGCCAACAAGAACGAGAAGAAGAACTTCGGCATGGCCTGGAATGGTGCTTTGTTCACCATCGACAGCTGGGTCATCCTCAAGGGCAGCCCGAACACCGAGGCGGCGTACAAGTTCCTGGACTTCGTCGGCAAGGCCGACAATCAGGCCAAGCTGTCCGAGAACATCGCCTACGGCACGTCCAACAAGAAGGCCACCGAGCTGGTGGACAAGACGGTGCTGGCCGACCTGCCGACGGCGCCCGAAAACATGAAGAACGCCATCGAGATCAACACCGCCTTCTGGCTGGAAAACATCGACCGCCTGACCGAACGCTTCAACAAGTGGGCGGCGAAGTAAGGGAAAGCGTCCGCACCGGGCCCCCCTCCCGACCTCCCCCCACTTCGCGGGGGGAGGAGAAAAGCCCTCCCCCGCTTCAGTGGGGGAGGGTTGGGTGGGGGCCCGGCGCCTGAAGCCTCGGGGGAATTCGACCATGGCCGCGTTCGTCGCCGTCGGTGACATCTCGCTGAAACGCCGCCTGCGACGGGCGGAGCGGGCACGCCAGTTCAAGGCGCTGGCGCTCGTGCTGCCGCTGCTGGCCTTTCTGCTGTTCACCTTCCTCATCCCCATCGGCGGCATGCTGTGGCGCAGCGTCGACGATTGGGAGGTGCGGCAGGTGATGCCGCGCACCGTGGCGGCGCTGGCCGACTGGGACGGGCGCGACCTGCCGGGCGATCCCGCCTACCGCGCGCTGGCCGCCGACCTGATGCAGGCCTACAAGGACCGCACGGTCGCCACCGCCGCCAAGCGGCTGAACTACGCCATCACCGGCTTCCGCACGCTGCTGACCTCCACCGCCCGCAAGGTCAAGGAGGTGCCGCCGCCGGGGCAGGCCAAGGCCGCGCTGGTCGCCATCGACCCGGCGTGGGGCGAGCGGGCGACCTGGGCCGCCATCCGCAACGCCGGTGGCCCGGTCACCGATTTCTACCTGCTGGCGGCGCTGGATTTGCAGCGCGACACCGACGGCGCCATCGTCAACGCGCCGGAGGAACAGTCGATCTACCGCGACATCTTCCTGCGCACGCTGGGCATCGGGCTGGGCGTCACGGCGCTGTGCCTGATCCTGGGCTTCCCGGTGGCCTACCTGCTGGCGAGCCTGCCGGCGGGGCCGTCGAACCTGCTGATGATCTTCGTGCTGCTGCCGTTCTGGACCTCTCTGCTGGTGCGCACATGCGCCTGGATCGTGCTGTTGCAGAGCGAGGGGCTGGTCAACGATGCGCTGCAATGGGTCGGCGTGATCGGGGAGCCGATCCGCCTGATCTACAACCGCGTCGGCGTCTTCGTGGCGATGACGCACGTGCTGCTGCCGTTCATGATCCTGCCGCTGTACAGCGTGATGAAGGCGATCTCGCCGGCCTACGTGCGCGCCGCCACCTCGCTGGGCGCCACGCCGACGCAGGCGTTCCTGCGCGTCTACCTGCCGCAGACGCTGCCGGGCCTGGGGGCGGGCGGGCTGCTCGTCTTCATCCTGGCCATCGGCTACTACATCACGCCGGCGCTGGTCGGCGGGGCGGCGGACCAGATGATCAGCTACTTCATCGCCTTCTACACCACCGACACGGTCAACTGGGGCCTCGCCTCGGCATTGGGGGCGGTGCTGCTGGTGTGCACGCTGGTGCTGGCGGCGATGTACGGCAAGCTGGTGCACGGCCAGCAGATCACGGGAGGGCTGAAGTGATGGCCGACAACCACGCACCCCGCGTGCTCAGCCAGCGCCTGGGCTGGGCGGCGACGGTGGTCGCCGCGACGCTGGTCCTGGTGTTCCTGATGGCGCCGATCCTGGCGATCGTGCCGCTGTCCTTCAGCTCCTCCACCTACCTGACCTACCCGCTGCCGGGCCTGTCGCTGCGCTGGTACGCGGACCTGTTCACGTCCGACAAGTGGATGCTGTCGCTGAAGAACAGCTTCATCATCGGCATCGCCGCCACCGTGCTGTCCATGATCCTGGGCACGCTGGCCGCGCTGGGGCTGGCGCAGTGGAACAGCCGGTGGAAGCCGCTGGTCATGGCGGTGGTGCTGTCGCCGATGGTGGTGCCAGTGGTCATCGCGGCGGTGGGCGTCTATTTCTTCTTCGCGCCCCTTGGCCTGACCGGCAACTACGCCGGGCTGATCCTGGCGCACACGGCGCTGGCCACGCCGTTCGTGGTCATCACGGTCAGCGCCACGCTGCAGGGATTCGACATGAACCTGGCGCGGGCGTCGGCGTCGCTGGGCGCGCCGCCGCTGCTGACCTTCCGCCGGGTGATCCTGCCGCTGATCCTGCCGGGCATGGCGTCGGGCGCGCTGTTCGCCTTCGCCACCTCGTTCGACGAGGTGGTGACCGTGCTGTTCCTCGCCGGGCCGGAGCAGCGCACCCTGCCGCGCGAGATGTTCGCCGGCATCCGCGAGAACATCAGCCCCACCATCACCGCGGCGGCGGTGATCCTCACCACGCTGTCGGTGATCCTGCTGGCCACGCTGGAATGGCTGCGCCGGCGCGGCGAACGCCTGCGCGGCGCGGCGGGACGTTGAGATCGTGGGACGCTAGGGCGCCGTGGTGACGAAGACCGCCTCGGCGACCGGGGCGGGGGCGCCCGTGGCGGCGTCCTCCAGCGCCTTGCGCAGTTCCGGCAGGTAGGCGGCGGCCGGCTCCGCCTCCGGGCGCAGGGTGGCGAACAGCGGCGTCACGCTGACGATGGCGATCAGCAGTTCCTGCCCGAAGGGCGGGCGCACCGACCAGAAACGCCCGCCGGCGCCGCGTTCGCCCAGCCGGCGCCCGGCGCCGCCGTCCAGCGGCGCGGTCGGCTCCAGCGGGTTGGGCAGCAGGTGCACGACGCCGCCGTCCAGCGTGAAGTAATCCACCTGCAGATGTCCGGCGAACGCCGGGCCGCGGATGTCGAGCACCAGATCCTGCCCGGCCGCCACGGTGCCGCCGGGGGCGTGGATGGTGATGGCGAGCGGCTGCCCCACCCCCGCGTTGGCGGCGCGCAGCGGGGCGATCAGCGCCAGCGGCTCGCACAGGGCGCGCTTCGCCACCGCCACGTCGACCGTGGGGGCGAGATCCGCCGGAACAGTGGCGGCGATGCGCTGGACGGTGGCGTGGTCGGCCTCGCTGGTCACCGTGC
>DASWVP010000507.1:0-6655 GCA_036401175.1 Azospirillum sp.
ACCCAACCTACCCGTTCGTCGTAGGTTGGGTTGAGCGCAGCGAAAACCCAACGTCCGGAACGCGGCCGGGCCGAACCTCGAATCAGGAACCGCTTACCGCCATGGCCTTCGTCGACGATCGTCCCTCCCGTTCCCGCGTCACCCTGACGGAGGTTGCCGGCCGCGCCGGCGTGTCGCGCTCCACGGTGTCGCTGGTGCTGCGCGGCAGCCCGCTGGTGGCGGCGGAGACGCGCGACCGGGTGCGGGCCGCCATCGGGGAGCTGGGCTACATCTACAACCGCGGCGCCGCCAACCTGCGCGCCAGCCGGACCCACACCGTCGGGCTGCTGGTGTGCGAGATCAACAACCCCTTCTTCGCCGAGCTGACGGCCGGCGTGGACGACGTGCTGGACGCCGCCGGCTGGGTCGCCTTCCTCGCCAACACGGCGGAATCGCCGGAACGCCAGGACCGCTTCCTCCAGCGCATGCGCGAGCACAACGTGGACGGCGTCATCCTCTGCCCCGCCGCCGGGTCGCAGCCGGAGATCCTCGACCGGCTGCGCGCGTGGCGGCTGCCGTGCGTGCAGGCCCTGCGCTTCGTCTCGGCGCGCGAGGGCGATTACGCCGGGGTGGATTATGAATTCGGCATGGAGATGGTGGCCGAGCACCTGATCCGCCTGGGGCACGGGCGCATCGCCTTCGTCGGCGGCAACCTCGCGCATTCCGCCACGCGGGCGCGCCGCGCCGGCTTCGCGGCGGCCATGCGCCGGCACGGGCTGTCGCCCGATCTGGTGGTGCGCTGCCCGCTCGACCGGCGGGCGGGGGCGGAGGCGATCGGCGCGCTGCTCGACCGGGTCGACCCGCCGACGGCGGTGGTGTGCTTCAACGACGTGGTCGCCTTCGGCGTCCTGCTGGGGCTGGAGGCGCGCGGGCTGAAGGCCGGGCGCGACATCGCCGTCACCGGCTTCGACGACGTGCCGGAGGCCGGCCTGAGCCGGCCGGCGCTGACCACCGTCGCCACTTCCCCCCGGCAGATCGGCCAGGAGGCCGCCCGGCTGCTGCTGCGCCGCATCGCCGACCCTCAGGGCGCCCCGGAGCGCGTGATCCTGCCGACCCGGCTGGTGGTCCGCGAATCCTGCGGCGCCATGACCCGGAGGGTTGACTCATGACGGAGGGGAATGGCGCCGTGGACGTCATTGTGGTGATGGGCGTGTGCGGCAGCGGCAAGTCCTCGGTCGGGCGGCATCTGGCTCGGCGGCTCGGCTGGCCGTTCCTGGAGGGCGACGACTTCCATCCGCCGGAGAACGTCGCCAGGATGGCCGCGGGCGTCCCGCTGCGCGACGAGGACCGTCGGGGCTGGCTGGACGCCATCGCCGCCCGGCTCGCGGTGGCGCGGGCGCAGGGCCGGCCGGTGGTGGTGTCGTGCTCGGCGCTCAAGCGCCGCTACCGCGACCGGCTGCGCGCCGGGGCGCCGGGCCTGCTCTTCGTCCATCTGGACGGCGCGCGGGAGACCATCCTCGACCGCATGGCGCGGCGCACCGGACACTTCATGCCGGCCAGCCTGCTCGACAGCCAGCTCGCCGAGCTGGAGCGCCCGGCGGAGGACGAACGGGCGCTCGTCTGCGACATCGGCCCGGCGCCGGAGGAGATCGCCGCGCGCGTCGCGCCGCTGTTGGCCGGACTGGGGCTGGACGGCGGTCGGGTTCACCAGCGAACGGGGGAGGCTTCAGCCATGGCGCAGGGCAATTCGGCGGACATCGGCGTGATCGGGTTGGGGGTCATGGGCCGGAACCTCGCGGCCAATCTGGCGGACCACGGGGCGGTGGTGGCCGGCACCGACCTCGACGACGGCCGCCGCGCCGCTTTGGCCGCCGACGTGCCGGGCGGCGTGCCGTGCGCCGGGCCGGAGGAGATGCTGGCGGTGCTGAAGGCGCCGCGCGTCGTCCTGATGATGGTGCCAGCCGGGGCGGCGGTGGATGCGCTGCTGTCCGCGCTGCTGCCGCGCCTGTCGGCCGGCGACGTGCTGATCGACGGCGGCAACTCGCATTACCAGGACACGCGCCGCCGCGCCGCGCAGGCGTCGGCGGCCGGCGTGCATTTCATCGGCCTGGGCGTGTCGGGCGGGGAGGAGGGGGCGCGGCGCGGCCCGGCGCTGATGGCCGGCGGCACGGTGGAGGGGATCGGGCGCGTGGCGCCGCTGTTGCGCGCCATCGCCGCGCGCGCGGCGGACGGCGAGCCCTGCTTCGCCCGCGTCGGCCCGGACGGCGCCGGGCACTTCGTGAAGATGATCCACAACGGCATCGAATACGCCGACATGCAACTGATCGCCGAGGGATATCACCTGCTGCGCCACCTGGGCGGCGTCGGCTATGGGCGGCTGGCGGAGATGTTCGCGGAGTGGAACGGCGGCGAGCTGGCCTCCTACCTCATGGAGATCACCGCGGACATCCTGCGGACCTCCGATCCGGAGACCGGCGCGCCGATCCTGGAGGTCATCCGCGATGCCGCCGGCCAGAAGGGCACCGGCCATTGGGCGACGACGGCGGCCATGGAGCTGGGCATGCCGGCCCCGACCATCGCCGAGGCCGTGCACGCCCGCTGCCTGTCGGCGTTGAAGGAGGAGCGCGGGCGCGCGGCATCGGCCTTCCCGCCGCCGCCCCAGGCCGTGCCCCCGGACGGCTTCGCGGCCGATGTGGGCGACGCGCTGCTGTGCGGCCGGATCGCCGTCTACGCCCAGGGCTTCGCCGTCATCGCCGCCGGCAGCCGCCGGTTCGGCTGGGACGTGGACCTCGCGGCGGTGGCGGCGGTGTGGCGGGGCGGCTGCATCATCCGCGCGCGCCTGGTTGACCGCATCCTGGCGGCGCTGCGGCGGACACCGGACCTGCCCAACCTTATGTTCGACCCCGACATCGCGGCGCTGCTCGCCCGTGGCGAGGCCGGCTGGCGGCGAACCGTGGGGGCGGCGGTGGCCGCCGGGCAGCCGGTTCCGGCCATGGCGTCGGCGCTGTCCTACTGGGACGGCTACCGCAGCGACCGGCTGTGGGCCAACATGATCCAGGCGCAGCGCGACTTCTTCGGCGCGCACGGCTATGAGCGCACCGACCGCCCCGGCATGGTGCACACCGACTGGTCCAGCGGGCGTTGATCGTCGTGGAGGGCGCGCCGGGCGGCGCACGCGCCATAATAACACTGCTAGTGCGTAAAATTTTTCCGATTGACGGGAATTCACAGGAATAATAGAAGAAAAGCACGCGCCGATTTGAGCCATCAGCTTGCGGGCGCGCTAAAAATGCAGCTAAAGCGCGTGGGCATCCCCGCCCAGTCGCCGTAAGCGCAAGGGCGGGGTCCTCCCCGCCTCCTGTACAACCCACCCGCCCGGCGCCGCCGGGTGCGGGAATGCCGGAGGTCTGTCATGTCCGTTTCCCTGTCCCGCCGCCTCGTCCTCGCCGCCGCGCTGGTCGCCGGTGCCGCCGCCGCTCTGCCGGGCGCCGCCCGCGCCGCTGGCAAGGTCAGCGAGATCCGCCTGGATTACGCCTATTACAGCCCGGTCAGCCTCGTGCTGAAGGAAAAGGGCTTCCTGGAGGAGGAGCTGAAGAAGGACGGCATCGGCGTGCGCTGGGTGCTGAGCCTGGGCTCCAACAAGGCGCTGGAGTTCCTCAACGCCGGCAGCCTGGATTTCGGCTCCACCGCCGGGGCGGCTTCGCTGATCGGCCGCATCAACGGCAACCCGATCAAGTCGGTCTACGTCTATTCCAAGCCCGAGTGGACGGCGCTGGTCACCGGCCCCAACAGCAAAGTCACCAAGGTCGAGGACCTGAAGGGCAAGCGCGTCGCCGTCACCCGCGGCACCGACCCGCACATCTTCCTGGTGCGCACGCTGGCCGCGCACGGATTGACCGACAAGGACGTGAAGCTGGTCCTGCTGCAGCACCAGGATGGCCGGCTGGCGCTGGAGAAGGGCGACGTGGACGCCTGGGCCGGGCTCGACCCGCTGATGGCGCAGGCGGAACTGGACAACGGCGCCAAGCTCTTCCACCGCAACGCCGGAGCCAACACGTGGGGCATCCTGAACGTCCGCGAGGAGTTCGCGAACGAGAACCCGGAGCTGGTCGTCCGCGTGCTGCGCGCCTATGAGAAGGCGCGCGCCTACGCGCTGGCCAACCCGGCGGAGCTGAAGGCCACCATCGCCGCCGCCGCCCGCTTGTCGGAGCCGGTCGCCGCCCGCCAGTTGGAGCGCACGGACCTCAGCCATTCCGCCATCGGCGACACGCAGAAGGCGACGATCGTCGAGGCCGGGCTGGCGCTCCAGCAGGCCGGCGTGCTGGGCGCCGACGTCGACGTGAAGGCCGCCGCCGACGCGCTGATCGATCCGGGCTTTTCCAAGGCGCTGACGCAGTAAGGGGACGGGACGTGAGCGTCGTTCTGGACACGGCTCGCACCGGGCCCCCACCCAACCCTCCCCCATCTTCGACGGGGGAGGGCTCAGGCTCCCTCCCCCGCGTCAGTGGGGGAGGGCTGGGGTGGGGGCCCAACTCCCGGCGCGCCGCCGACCTGCTCCTCGCCCTGCTCCTCCCCGTCACCCTCGCATTGGGGTGGGAGCTGGCGGTGGCCCAAGGTTTGGGCAACGGGCGGCTGCTGCCGCCGCCGTCGCGCATCCTCGCCACGCTGTGGGGGCTGGCGAAGTCCGGCGAGTTGACCACGCACGTGCTCGCCACGCTGGGCCGCGTCGGCGCGGGGTTCCTGTTCGGCGTGCTGGCGGGGACGGTGCTGGGGGCGCTGACCGGCTATTCGACGCTGGCGCGCCGGCTGCTCGACCCGATGCTGCAGGCGCTGCGCTCCATCCCATCCATCGCGTGGGTGCCGCTGTTCATCCTGTGGTTCGGCATCTTCGAGACATCCAAGGTCATCCTCATCGCCGTCGGCGTCTTCTTCCCCATCTACCTCGCGCTGTCCGGCGCCATCCTGGGCGTCGACCGCAAGCTGGTGGAGGTCGGGCGCATCTTCCGTCTGTCGGGGGTGGAGCTGGTGTGGCGCGTGCTGCTTCCCGCCACGCTGCCCAGCTATGTCATCGCGCTGCGCGCCGGGCTGGGGCTGGGCTGGATGTTCGTCGTTGCGGCCGAGTTCATGGGGGCCAGCGAGGGGCTGGGCTTCCTGCTGACCGACGGGCAGATGACCGGGCAGCCGCAACTGATCCTGGCGTCCATCGTCACCTTCGCGGTGCTGGGCAAGCTGACCGACGGGCTGCTGGCGGCGCTGGCGCGTCCCCTGCTGCGCTGGCAGGATTCCTTCAAGCCGGAGGCGTAGGATGCTGAGCATCGAGGGACTGTCCAAGCGCTATGGCAACGGCCATCTGGCGCTGAGCGGGATCGACCTGACGGTGAAGCCGGGCGAGATCCTGGGCATCGTCGGCGGCTCGGGCTGCGGCAAGAGCACGCTGCTGCGCGTCGTTTCCGGGCTGGAGGCGCCGACGGCCGGCCGCGTCGTGCTGAACGGCGTGGAGATCCAGGCGCCGCGCGACGAGATCGGCTTCGTCTTCCAGGAACCCCGGCTGATGCCGTGGCTGAGCATCCGCGCCAACGTCGCCTTCGGCATCCGCCACCTTCCCAAGGCCGAGCAGAAGGCCCGCACCGACGAGGCGCTGGCCCGCGTCGGCCTTTCCGGCTTCGCCGACGCGTGGCCGCGCGAGCTGTCCGGCGGCATGGCGCAGCGCGCGGCGCTGGCCCGCGCGCTGGTCGGCCGTCCGTCCGTGCTGCTGCTGGACGAGCCGTTCAGCGCGCTGGACGCGCTGACGCGCTACGATCTGCAGGACCACCTGTTGGAGCTGTGGTCGTACGACCGGCCGACCATGGTGCTGGTCACCCACGACATCGAGGAGGCGCTGATGCTGTCCGACCGCGTGGTGGTGATGCAGCCGGGGCCGGGGCGCATCCGCACCGTGGCGGTGCCGTCGCTGCCGCGCCCGCGCGACCGCATCGACCCGCTGTTCGAGGACTGGAAGCACCGCCTGCTGGGCGAGCTGAGCCGCGCCTTCCGCGACCGCCACACCGGCGAGGAAGCGTTCCCCGCGGCGGCGATCTGACGTACCGTACCGTCCAGACGTTGGGTTTTCGCTGCGCTCAACCCAACGTCGTACAACCGAGCAAGGATCGAGGAGAGGAATGGACGCCCAGGAACTGCGGGCCCTGCAGGCCCCGCTCAAGGACAAGTACAAGGACGCGCCCGACGCTGCCGTCATCACGCTGACGGCCAAGGGCGCGCTCGACGAATCCCACATCGCCTGCAAGGTGGAGACCGGGCGCGCGCTGGTCACCGCCGGGCTGCACCCCGCCACCGGCGGCCCCGGCACCTTCGCGTGCTCCGGCGACATGCTGCTGGAGGCGCTGGTGGCGTGCGCCGGGGTGACGCTGAAGGCGGTGGCGACGGCGCTGGGCATGAGCTTGCGCGGCGGCACCGTGTCGGCCGAGGGCGACCTGGACTTCCGCGGCACGCTGGGCGTGTCGAAGGAGGCGCCGGTGGGCTTCCGCGCCATCCGCCTGCGCTTCGAGCTGGACACCGACGAGCCGCAGGAGCGCATCGACACGCTGACCAAGCTGACCGAGCGCTACTGCGTCGTCTTCCAGACGCTGGCCAGCCCGCCGCCGCTGACGCTGGACGTCAAGGTGGGGTGAGGCGTTCC
>DASWVP010000508.1:0-2153 GCA_036401175.1 Azospirillum sp.
CGAATTGCCGCCCGGCGATCCGGCGTCGGCGGTGCGGCGCCTATTGGGGCTCACTCCATGACCGGCGCGGACGCGGACACGTTGGCGCGGGCGCGGGCCGCCTTGCTCGAGGTCGTTTCCGCCGACCGCGAGGCGCGTTGCCGTGCGATTCTGGCGCCCGCCGAGGCCGCGGCGGCGGGGCGTGTGGAGACGGGGCTGATGGCGACACGACGCGCACTGCGGCAGGCGCTGGCGGGCGAGCGCGAGGCGTTGCGTGCGCGGCTCGATGCGGCGCTGGCGCAACGCGACGCCGCCCGGCGCCAGCGCCACCAGCGTCTGGCACGGGCGTCTGCGGAGGAAGGCTGGGCCTTGCTCGCGTCGGCGCTGTGCCGGCGCTGGCAGACGCCCGAGAGCCGGCAGCGCTGGATTGCCGCGGTGCTGGAGGTGGCGGGCACGAGACTGCCGCCGGGCGGATGGTGCATCCGGCATCCACCCGGGCTGGCAGCCGCGGAGACCGCGGCGATGCAGCAGGCGCTGGCGGCGCAGGGCGTCGCCGATGCGCGCTGCGAGGCGGCAGCCGATATCGCCGCCGGCATCGAAATCCGCGTCGGAGACGCCTGCCTCGATGCCACCGTCGACGGGCTGCTCGCCGACCGCGCCGCGGTCGCCGGCCGTCTCGTCCACTTGTGGGAGGAGGCGCCCGTACCCACGCGCGCGGCGACGGCTGACGACGACGGGGGAACGCCGTCGGCGGGGGGAGCATGAGGCGCGCCATCATCCAGTCGGTCAGCGGGCCGGTGCTGCGCGCGCGCTGCGAGAATGCCTTCGCGATGGGCGAAGCGCTGCGGGTAGGGCCGCGCGGGCTGCTCGGCGAAGTGGTGCGTCTCGTCGGCGAGGTGCTGGTCGCGCAGGTCTACGAGGACACGACGGGCCTTAAGCCTGGGGATGTGCTCGAGGGAAGCGGAGCGCCGCTCAGCGTGCGTCTGGGGCCGGGCCTGTTGGGCGGGGTGTTCGACGGGCTGCTGCGGCCGCTCACCGGCCTGCTTACTGACGTGGACTCGCCCTTCGTCACGCCGGGCGCGCGCCGGCCCATCGTCCGCCGCTTCGCGTTCGAGCCGCTCGCCGCGCCGGGGGCGGTGCTCGCGCCGGGGGCCGCCTTCGGACGCGTTGCCGGCCCCGGCCGCCAGCTCTGCCTGGTGCCTCCGGACGCGGGCGGGGAGGTGCTCGACATCGCGCCCGCCGGCGACTACGCCGACGACGCGCCGATATGCCGCTTGCGCGACGCCGCCGGCGCCATGCGCGAACTGGCGATGAGCCACGACTGGCCCGTGCGGCGTGCCCGTCCGGTGGCCGCGCGGCTGCCGGCCGACGCGCCGCTCATGACGGGCCAGCGCGTGCTCGATGCCCTCTTTCCGGTCGCGCTGGGCGGCAAGGCCGCGATACCGGGCGGCTTCGGCACCGGCAAGACGGTGCTGCTGGAAGCGCTGGTCAAGTCCTGCAGTGCCGACGTGATCATCTACCTCGGCTGCGGCGAGCGCGGCAACGAGATGGCGAGCGCGCTGGAGGAGATCACGGCGCTTGCCGACGCGAAGACCGGCCGGCCGATGGCCGAACGCACCGTGATCGTCGCGAACACGTCGAACATGCCGGTCGCCGCACGCGAAGCGAGCATCTACTGTGCCGTCACGATCGCCGAATTCTTCCGCGACCAGGGCCTGGACGTCGCGCTGATGGCCGACTCCACCAGCCGTTGGGCCGAAGCGTTGCGCGAGGTCTCCGGCCGCCTCGGCGAACTGCCCGGCGAGGGCGGCTATCCGGCCTACCTCGGTAGCCGGCTGGCGGAGTTCTACGAGCGTGGCGGGAGGGTACGCACGCTCGGCGGCGCGCTCGGGTCGGTCACGCTGTTCGGTTCGGTGAGCCCGCAGGCGGGGGATTTCTCGGAACCGGTGACGAGCCACACCACGCGCTATGTGAGGAGCTTCTGGGCCTTGGACGCCAAGCGCGCCCAGGCCCGCTTCTACCCGGCGATCCACCCGCTGCAGTCGTACTCGGAGGATGCGCAGGCGGTGGCGGGCTGGTGGGGGAAGGTGTTCGCGGACCTCGGCGGGGCCGCCGTGGCGGAGGAAGGCAACGCCTGGGAAATCCTGCGCCGCCGCGTGCTGACGCTGCTCGAC
>DASWVP010000509.1:0-2849 GCA_036401175.1 Azospirillum sp.
CCACCCGTACTGGGGCGGCAGCCACCTGTTCCTCGCCGACCGCTATCCCGGGGAGTTCAACAAGAACTCCGAGCTGTTCCAGGGCTTCCTGGCCGATCCGCTCGCCTTCGGCGGCAGTCCGCGCTTTTCCACGCTGCTGCAGCGCCCGGGCGCCTACGGCGTGGTGGGCGCCACGCACGACCGCGACTTCTACCGGCTGTCGGCGCCGGCCCTCGCGGTGAACGGGCTCGCGCATCCGGGCTACCCGCTCGCCTTCTTCGCCAAGGCCCAGCGGGCCAACGTGTCCGGCATGCCGGTGGTCGGCGCCGGCAGCGAAGACTACGACGCCCGGGCGCGGGTCGACACCATCGCGGTGGGCGCCCGACCCACCGAGCGGCTGGGCGCGCTGATCTACCTCACGCAGACCGACATCGGCCTGGGCGGGCGCCGCGAGCTGGACTTCTTCGGCGACGGCACGCTCGGGACGAGCCGGATCGACAACACCACGAAACAGGCCACGCTGGGGCTTTCGTACCGCTGGTCGCCGACGGCGCAGACCTGGTTGAAACTGGGCTCGGCGACCGACGATTCCGAGTTCTACGGACTGGAGTCGCCGTTCGCCAACGAGTGGTCGTCCGGTTCGCTGGGGCTGGTCGGCATCCTCAGGAAGCGTGTCGTCGACCTCCAGCTGCGGCATACGAGCGATCCGGATGTGGACACGCGCGTCGCGCTCGGCCTCGAGCACGTCAGGGAAGCGCAGGACAACCAGGTCGGCGGGATGGGCCCGGTCCGCATGGACTTCTTCGGCGAGTCGTTCACCGACACGATGGTGTTCACCGGCTTCAACGACATCGCCCGTCGTTTTTCGGCAGTGACGCTGGCCGGGGAGCGTCGCCTGTCGCCGGCGGTGCGCCTGGACGCCACGCTCGTCGCCAACTGGCTGCGCCAGGACGTGCACGGCCGCAACAGCGTCGGCTTCCTCGCGCTGGGCGCCGCCGACGGTGCCGACGCCGACGAAAAAGGCACCCAGCGCTCGCTGACGCCGCGCCTGGGCCTCGTGTTCCAGCCGCGCCCGCAACTCGCGCTGCGGGCCGCCTACCAGGACTGGTTGCGCCCGCTCAGCGTGAGCACGCTCACCAGCGTACAGACCGCCGGCATCCCGGTCGAGGACCGGCTGGTGGAGGCCGGCGGGCGGCACCGCCGCCTCGTCGCGCAGGCCGGTCTCACGCTGGGGGAGAACACCTTCGTCGCCGGCCGCGTCGAGCGGCTGCGGGTCGACAATCCGGCGTCCCCGGGCGTGGACCTGCGCACGCCGAGCCTGCCGTTCCTCGAGGAGCTGCGCAACGCACAAGTGGTGAACCTGTCGACCACCGACCTGCTGGAGGGCACGCCTTCGTTCCGCCGCGGCAGGCTGCGCGCCGCGACGGTGGGCATCAACCACTTGTTCAGCCGGCACGCGAGCGGCTACGCCAAGGTGCTGCACCAGGACAGCAGCAGCATCCCGGGCGGCGCGGACGCCGACGCCGCCGGCAAGCGCATCCCGTACCTGCCGCGCTGGACGGTGGCGCTCGGCGCGACATGGGCCGGCGCCAGCCGGCTGTACCTCAGCGGCCGCGTCGTGCATCGCTCGCTGCGCTACGAGGACCCGGAGAACCTGAAGGCGCTGCCGGGCGGCACCACCATGGACCTGATGGGATTCTGGGAGACCACCGACAAGCGCTGGGTGGTCGGCGCCGCCGCGCTGAACCTGCTGGGCGGCAAGTCCGAGCGCCAGAGCCGGCGCTACATCGTCGATGTCCGCTACCGCTTCTAGGGAGCGCCTGGCCGGCGTGGCCGCCGCGCTCGCGGCGGCCCTGGCGCTGTGGCTGCTCTCGCTCACCCCCGCCGGCCAGCTGGCGGAAGCGAAGGCCTTCGACCTGTTCACGACGCTCGCCGCGCCGCGCAGCAGCGCAGCGCCCATCGTCATCGTCGCCGTCGACGAGCCGAGCTTCCAGGAACTGCGGTTGCAGTGGCCGTTCCCGCGCAGCCTGCACGCACGGCTGCTCGAACGGCTGCAGGCCGACGGCGCCGCCGCCGTCGGCTTCGACGTGGTCTTCGCCGAACCGACGACGCCGGCCGAAGATCGCGCCTTCGCCCGCGCGATCGCCGCCTCGCGCGCGGTGGTGCTGGCCTCCTTGCGCGAGATGCTGGACGGCGCAAACGCGACCATGTGGACCGAGGTGCAGCCCCTGCCCGAACTGCTGGCGGCCGGCGCCCTGGCCGGCGACATCGGGGTGCAGCCCGACGCCGATTACGTCGTGCGGCGGCGGCCCGAGGGGGGCGAGACGATGGCGGCCCAACTCGCACGGCAGGTCGGCGGGCCGGGCGCCGGCGCGCGCGGCGGGCTGATCGAGTACCTCGGCCCGCGCGGCACGATCGACACCCGCTCCTATTACCAGGCGGTGTCGCCGGGCCTGCTGCCGCCGGGGTTCTTCCGCGGCAAGATCGTGCTGGTCGGGCGCACCAGCCGCAGCGCCGCGGAACTGCGGCAAGCGACGGCCGACATGTTCAACTCGCCGTTCGTCCTCGGCGAGCAGGACGACAGCGCGTTTCCCGGGGTGGAGATCCAGGCCACGCTGCTCGCCAACCGCCTGCAGGGCGGCGGCCTGCAGGCCGTGGCGCCGCAGTGGCGCCTCGCGCTGGTGCTCACCCTGGCCGCCTTGCTCGCCCTCGCCAGCGCGGCGCTCCACCCGGCGCTGGCGGCCGCCATCACCGTCGCCGGCGCTGCGGCCGTCGTGGTCCTGTCGTGGTCCCTCTTCGCCGCCGCGCGCTGGTGGTTGCCGCCCGTGGGCGCGGTGGCGGCGCTCGTCGCCGCCGCCGCGACGGGACTG
>DASWVP010000510.1:0-14566 GCA_036401175.1 Azospirillum sp.
CCCCGCCGGGGGCCATCAGCGGCACGCCGCTGCCGGCGCCGGCGTACGGCGGCGCGCCGGCCCCTCTGCCGGAGGGCTCCACCGCGCCGATCGGCACGCTGGGCACGCTGCGCCCGGGAACGCCGCGGTTTTAGTATCCTCGTTTCGTCATCCCCGCGAAGGCGGGGATCCAGGCTTCCCAGCGCGTACGGCTGTTGGAAGCAAGTGGATCCCCGCCTTCGCGGGGATGACGGGTGTAAAGCGATTCTTCAGGGAAGCGGTGCGCCGGTGAGCATTCCCAACATCATCACGTTCGGCCGCATCCTGGCGGTGCCGCTCGCGGTCTACCTGATTTTGTCGGGGGAGCTGGGCTGGGCGTTCTGGCTGTTCGTCGCGGCCGGCATCTCCGACGCGGTGGACGGCGCCATCGCCCGCATGTTCAGCTCGCGCACGGTGCTGGGCGCCTACCTCGATCCGATCGCCGACAAGGCGCTGCTGGTCAGCGTCTACGTGGCGCTGGGCCATGTCGGCGAACTGCCGTTGTGGCTGGTCATCCTGGTGGTATTCCGCGACATCATGATCGTCGGCGCCTTCATGCTGGCCTATGCGCTGCGCGAGCCGCTGGCGATGCAGCCGCTGTCCATCTCCAAGCTGAACACGGCGGTGCAGATCGCGCTGGCGGCGGCGGTGCTGGCGCCGGCCGGGCTGGGCGTGCCGGACTTCCTGGTCGGTGGCTATCCGCTGGTGGCCGTGCTGGTCTACACCTGCGCGGCGACGACGGTGCTGTCCGGCGTCGGTTACCTGGGGCGCGGGCGCTCGCTGTTCGACCGGCACGGAGGGGTGTCGTGAATCCGGCCAAGCAGCTCCGCTTCTGGCTCGTCGGGCTGGCGCTGTTCGCGCTGGGGCTGTGGATGCTGGCGGGCATGCTGCTGCCCTTCGTCGCCGGCCTCGCCATCGCCTATTTCCTCGACCCGCTGGTCGACCGGTCGGAGCGCTGGGGCCTGCCGCGCTGGCTGGGCACGGTGCTGGTTCTGCTGTCCTTCGTGCTGGTCGCGGTGGCGTTCCTGCTGCTGCTGCTGCCGCTGGTCCAGGCGCAGGCGTCGCTGCTGATCGACACGCTGCCGCACTACGCCCAGGTCGTGCGGGACCGCGTGCTGCCGGCCATCGACCAGCTGGTGCACCGCCTGTCGCCCGAGGATGTGGAGCGCCTGCGCGGCGCCGCCGGGTCGTACGCGGGGGAGGCGGTGAGCTGGATCGGCCGTGTGCTGCGCGGGATCCTGTCGGGTGGGCTGGCGCTGTTCGACGTGTTCTCGGTGCTGTTCATCACGCCGGTGGTGGCCTTTTATCTGCTGCGCGACTGGGACCGCATGATGGCGGCGGTCGACGGCTGGCTGCCGCGCCAGCACGCGACGACGATCCGCGCCCAGGCGCGCGAGGTCGACCGCACGCTGGCCGGATTCGTGCGCGGGCAGGCGATGGTGTGTCTGGCGCTGGGCGCCTTCTACGCGCTGGGGCTGTCGGCGGCGGGGCTCAACTTCGGGCTGGTGGTCGGGCTGCTGTCGGGGGTGCTGTCGTTCATCCCCTACGTCGGCACGCTGTTCGGCTTCGTCACCGCGACCGGGCTGGCGTTTCTGCAGTTCGACGAGCTGTGGCGGGTCGGGCTGGTGGTGGCGATCTTCGTGGTCGGCCAGATGGTCGAAGGCAACGTGCTGACGCCCAAGATGGTGGGCGACAAGGTCGGCCTGCACCCGGTGTGGGTGATGTTCGCCCTGCTGGCCGGCGGCAGCCTGTTCGGCTTCGTCGGCGTGCTGCTGGGCGTTCCGGTGGCCGCCGTCATCGGCGTGCTCACCCGATTCGCGCTGCGGCAGTACCTGGGCAGCGCCTACTACCGCGGCGAATCGGCCGTGGTGCTGGAGCATCTTCCGTCCGAGCGGGCGGAGCGGCGATGACCGACGCCGCCCAATTGCCGCTGGACCTCGCGTTCCGCCCGGCGATGGGCGGCGAGGACTTCCTGGTCGCCCCCAGCAACCGGGACGCCATCGCCTGGCTGGACCGCTGGCCGGCATGGCCGGCCCCGGCGCTGACCATCCACGGCCCGGCCGGCTGCGGCAAGACGCACCTCGCCCACGTCTGGCGGGCGCGCAGCGGCGCCCCGCTGGTGACGGCGGAGCAGCTGACGGCCGTCGACCTGCCGGCGCTGATGGGCCGGACGCGCGCCGTCGCCGTCGATGACGCCGACAAGGTGGCCGGCAAGCGCGAGCGGGAGGAGGCGCTGTTCCACCTCTACAACCTCGCCCGTGACGCCGGGGGCACGCTGCTGTTGCTGGCGCGCAAGGCGCCGTCGCGCTGGCGCGTGCGGCTGCCCGACCTGCGCTCGCGCATCAAGGGCGCGCCGGCGGTGGGCGTGGCGCCGCCCGACGACGCGCTGCTGGCCGCCGTGCTGGTCAAGCTGTTCGCCGACCGCCAGTTGATGCCGGGGCAGGAGGTGGTGGCCTACCTGCTGGCGCGCATGGAACGCTCGCTGGACGCGGCGCGGCGGATCGTCGCGGCGATCGACCGCGCCTCGCTGGCGGCGCACCGCCGGATCACCGTGCCGCTCGTGCGCGGGGTGCTGAACGACATGGGGGAGGGGTAGGTCATGGACATGGGCATCGCCGGCCGCCGCGCGCTCGTCTGCGCCGCCAGCAAGGGGTTGGGCAAGGCCTGCGCGCTGGCGCTGGCGCGCGAGGGGGTGAACGTCACCATCACCGCGCGCGGCGCGGACGCGCTGGAGGCCACGGCGGAGGAGATCCGCCGGCTGACCGGCGTCACCGTCACCGCCGTGGCCGGCGACATCACGACGGAAGAGGGACGCGCGGCGGCGCTGGCCGCCTGTCCCGATCCCGACATCCTGGTCAACAACGCCGGCGGCCCGCCGCCGGGCGACTTCCGCGACTGGGACCGCGACGACTGGCTGAAGGCCATCGACGCCAACATGCTGACGCCGATCTTCCTGATCAAGGCGACGGTGGACGCCATGATCGCCCGCAGGTTCGGGCGCGTCGTCACCATCACCTCGGGCCAGGTGAAGGCGCCGAGCATCCCGACGCTGGGCCTGTCCACGGGCGCGCGCTCCGGCTACACCGGGTTCTCGGCGGTGGTGGCGCGGCAGGTGGCGAAGCACAACGTCACCATCAACAACCTTCTGCCCGGCGCCTTCACCACCGAGCGGCTGCACACCACCCTGGCGTCGGCCGCCAAGGCCGCCGGCCGCCCGGTGGAGGAGGAAGCCGCGCGCCGCGCCGCCGCCACGCCCGCCGGCCGCTTCGGCGACCCGGAGGAGTTCGGCGCGATGTGCGCCTTCCTGTGCTCCGCCCAGGCCGGGTTCCTGACCGGGCAGAACATCATGCTGGACGGCGGCGCCTATCCGGGGGTGTTCTGATCAGCGCGTCGCGGTGGAGCCGAGGCCGGGGATCTCGGCATCCGCCGCGTAGCGGATGAAGGCGTCGCGGTAGAGCGTGACGTCGAAGCCCAGGCCGCCCAGCTTTTCCGCCACGGCCAGATCCTCCTTCCGCACGACGGCATCGGAACCCGCATCGTCCGGGCCCGTGTCGAGCGCCGCGAACGCCTTGACGTTGCGCGAGAGGCTGGCGTTGATCAGGGCGCCAAGCGCATCCGGTTCGCCCTCCGGCTTTGCGTATTTCTCGCCCAGTTCGGCGTAATCCTTGGCGTTGGCGAGTATCTGCGACGTGAAGTCATCCTCGGTGATCTCGCCGGTTTCGCGCGCGTGATAGATGGCGGCGCGCTTCTCGCCGAGTGCCGCGTCGTCCCGCATCTGTTGGCGAAGACCGTCATCCAGACGTTGGCCTTCCAGGGTGAGCTTCTGGTCCTGAGCATCCTTTGGCCGCTCTGTCGCGTAGCGGTTGAAAAGGGCCGTGCTGGCGAGGGCGCGCAGTCCGCGCACGACGTCGTCGGCACTCGCGGCCCCCGTGTTGACCAGTTTTTCCAGGTGCCCTCGGGCCTTCGGGTCGAGATGCTCGAAGGCCTCTGCGGCGCGGCCGGTCAGCGCTTCGCCGAGCGTGCTTACCGAAACCGTGTCGCGGCTCTTGATGGATTTGAGCGCGTCAAGCCCCGGTTCCGACTTCGGGGAGGCCGCGGGCATCCGCTGCGCGGCCGTGGAGGCTGTCGTGGCGGAAAACAGCGCCGCTGCATCAATGGCCATGGGTATGCCTCCATCGCTGCGGGAATGGGAAGCATGTTCACACACGGAATAAGTGTTGGCAAGTTAATGCAAGTGGATGCGCACAGAACGCACTTGCGCTGTGAAGTTGTCGCGTGACCGGCGTGATGCCCTTTGGCCCCCGACGGAAAAGGTTTCTTAGCAATCTAAATAATGGGGATGTCAGGATGCGCGAGGCACCCGGTGTTTTACTCCGCCGGCTGCGCCTGCCGCCGGTGGCCGCTGACGCCGGCACCCGCTTCCGCCGGCAGGGGCAGGAAGAACAGGGCGGAGAGCACGGCCAGCGCACCCACGGCCGCGAAGGCGGGGTCGAAGTCGGCCGGGGTCAGCGGGCCGCCGCCGTTCCAGTCCTGCGCCAGATGCAGCATCAGCGCCCCGGTCGCCACGCCCAGGGTGAGCGAGAGCTGCTGCATGACGGCGGCGAGCGTGCTGGCGCGGCTGACCCGCTCCGCCTCGATGTCGGCGTAGGCCAGCGTGTTGACGCCGGTGAACTGCAAGGACCGGAAGAAGCCGCCGACCAGCAGCGTCGCCAGGATCACCGCGTGCGGCGTCTCCGGCGTGAACAGCGTGTAGCCCGCCATGATCGCACCGCACAGGACGGCGTTGCCGGTCAGCAGCCGGCGGAAGCCGAAGCGGCGCAGCAGCGGCCCGGCCAGCGCCTTCATGGTCAGCGCCCCCACCGCGCCGGCGAAGGTCAGCGCCCCGGATTCGAACGGCGTCAGCCCGAAGCCGAGCTGGAACAGCAGCGGCAGCAGCAGGGGCGTCGCGCCGATGCCCATGCGGAACAGCGTGCCGCCGGCCACCGACGCGGCGAAGGTCGGCACGCGCAGCAGCGCGGGGTCGAGGATCGGCCGCGCCTGCCGCCGCGCGTGGCGGATGTAGAGCCACACGCACACCGCCGAGACCACGGCGACGCTGCCCAGCACGCCCGGCGGCAGCAGGCCGCGCCCGACGTTCTCCAGCCCGAACATCAGCCCGGCCAGCCCGGCGCCGCTGAGCAGCAGGCCGCGCAGGTCGAGCGGGCCGGGGTCCGGCTCCCGCACGTCGGGGATGACGCGCAGCGCCAGGACGAGGCCGATCAGGCCGACCGGTACGTTGATGAAGAAGATCCAGCGCCACGAGGCGTAGGTGGCGATGAAGCCGCCGACCAGCGGCCCGATCGCCGGACCGATCAGCGCCGGCATGGTGACGAAGCTCATCGCCCGCACCAGCTCGTGCTTGGGCACCGTGCGCAGGATCGCCAGCCGGCCGACCGGCACCATCATGGCGCCGCCCATGCCCTGGACGACGCGGGCGCCCACCAGCATCGGCAGGTCCTGAGCCAGCCCGCACAGCACGGAGCCTGTGGTGAACACGGCGATGGCGGCGGCGAACACGCGCCGCGTGCCGAACCGGTCGGCCATCCAGCCGGACACCGGCAGGAACACCGCGAGGCTGAGCATGTAGGCGGTGAGCGCCGCCGACAGGCGCAACGGATCCTCCCCCAGCGAGCGCGCGACGTCCGGCAGCGCCGTGGCGATGACGGTCGAGTCGAGGTTTTCCATGAAGAGCGCGCAGGCGACGATCAGCGGCACCGCCGCGAACGCGCGCCCGGCGGCCGGGTCCGTGGGCATGGCAAGCCGTGGGTGGAAGGCGAGGGGCGATCAGCAATGTGGTAACCCCGGCCCCCCGCGCGCAGAGCCATCGCCTGGACCACAGCCATGCGCCACACGCAAGGGACGGGGGCGCGGGCGGCGCCCGGTGCGTGACAGGGGAGGCGTCACGCGAACCGGGTCAGGCGCGCCGCAACGCCTCCAGGTCCGGGCTGGGGCCGGTCAGGGCGGCGAGGTTGCGCTGGATCCTGTCGGCCGGCCAGTCCCACCAAGCAAGGCGCAGCAGCTCCTCGACCGTCGCGTCGTCGAAGCGGCGGCGCACCTCGACCGCCGGGTTGCCGGCGACGATGGCGTAGGGTCGCACGTCCTTCGTCACCACGGCGCGGGCGGCCACGATGGCGCCGTGTCCGATGGTGACGCCGGGCATGACGGCAGCTTCCCAGCCGATCCACACGTCGTTGCCGACCACCGTGTCGCCGCGCATGGGGAACTCGGGCATTGGTGCTTGCCAGTCGGGGAAGATCAGGAACGGGTAGGTGGTGAGGCCCGTCAGTGCGTGGTTGGCGCCGTTCATCAGGAAGCGGACGCCGGCGGCGATGGCGCAGAACCGGCCAATCACCAGCCGGTCGCCGATGAAGTCGTAGTGGTAGAGGACGTTGCGGTCCTGGAAATGCTGCGGGCCCTCCGGATCGTCGTAATAGGTGTAATCGCCCACGACGATGGTCGGCCGCGTGATGAAGGTCTTCAGGAAGCCGACGCGCGGGTGGCCGGGCATCGGGTGCGGGGTGCGGGGGTCCGGTCCGGGCTGGGGCATTTCTGTGTCCTGCGGTGGCGGTACGCCGGATTCGGGCGCGGCGATGCCCGCCGGGATGGAATAATGGGGAAGGCCGCAACGTTCATCGTCGTCAGGAAGCCCAAAAGCCCTAGCACACGGGGAAAGCGATGAACACGCTCAACACGGTCACGGACGGGACGTTCAAGGCGCTGCTGCGGGCAGGCGCGGTGGCCGTGGCGGCCGTCGTGCTGTTCGCGGCGCAGCCGGCGGCGGCGGATCACAAGCACCACCGCCATCATGACGGCGATTACGGCCGGGGCGATTACGGCCGGCATTACCGCGGCGATCGCCATCGCGGCCACGGCGGCTGGGGCGGTCACGCCTGGGGGGCGCCGGTGGTCGTCGTGCCGCCGCGCCCACGCGTGATGTACATGCCGCCGCCCCCGCCGCCGGTGTACTACGCCCCGCCGCCGCCGGTGGTGTACGCGCCGTCGCCGGGCCTGGGGGTGTACTTCAACATCCGCTAGGCCGCGATCACAGGTCCCTCAGCCAGCGCGCGGCCGCCGCTTCGATGAGGGCGGGATAGTCCGCGCGCTCCGGCCCGATCAGCGGCAGGCCGATCTCGGCGACGATGCGGGCGACCGTGTCGGCGTCGATCGGCAGGCCGAGCGTACGGGCGCGCCGGGCGATCTCCAGCTCCTGCCCCCAGTAGTACACGCGGGGTGCTTTGCAGTTGGCCTGCATCCGGTGCATTTCGGGGATGCGGTCGCCGTTGATGGGCCGCCAGATGTCGGCGAACAGCGTGTCCACCGGCACGTCCGGCACGTACGCCGTGGCGTCGCCGTGCACGATGGTGACCTTGGCCGCCGCCTCGGCCGGCAACTGCTCGAACACGCCGATCGCGCGGATGGTGTCGATGACCTCCTGGTCGAGGTCGACGACGGTGACGCGCGTCACCGCGGGGTTCAGCGCGATGTTGGCGGCGGCCCAGCCCATGCCCATGCCCATCACCACCGTGTGCCCGGCGGCGGCGCGGACGCCGATCTCCTGGCTTTCGTGCTCCATGGGCGTGGAGGACATCCAGGTGCTCGTGGTGCCGTCCGCGTTGAGGCTGATCAGCGCGGCGAGGTTGTGGACGAGGCTGGGGCCGCTCCAGTAACCGGGGCTGAGCACCGTTTCGCTGACGCGCAACTCCCACCGTTCCGTCCGCATCGGCCGGTAGGTCGGGTTGAAGAGGTCGGTTCGGTAGGCCGGCAGGGCGTCCAAGACGTCGTTCATGAGTTCCCCTGAAATCACCGGGATGCAAGGACCCCCGCCCTTGCCGGGAGAGGGCGACGTCCTTTATGCACGTTTTACACGTCGATGTCGTCTTACACGTCGATGTCGTCGGCGCGCACGAACTTCGCGTTTTCCTGGATGAACTGGAAGCGCAGTTCCGGCTTGCGGCCCATCAGGCTCTCCACCAGGGTCTTGGTGCGCTCGTGGTCCTCCACCTCCTCCGGGTCGGCGGCGTTGGGGACGATGACGCGCAGCAGGGTGCGTTTGGTGGGGTCCATGGTCGTCTCGCGCAGCTGCGCCGGCATCATCTCGCCCAGGCCCTTGAAGCGGCTGATCTCCACCTTGCGGTTCTTGAAGACCTTGGCGATGACCTCGTCCTTGTGGCGGTCGTCGCGGGCGTAGACGGACTTGCCGCCGCCGCTGATGCGGTACAGGGGCGGCAGCGCCAGGAACAGGTGCCCGTTCTGGATCAGGCTGCCCATCTCGCGGTAGAAGAAGGTCATCAGCAGCGAGGCGATGTGCGCGCCGTCCACGTCGGCGTCGGTCATGATGATGACCCGCTCGTAGCGCAGCTTGTCCGACGAGAAATCCTTGCCCACCCCGCAGCCCAGCGCCTGGGTGAGGTCGTTCAGCTCCTGGTTCGCCTTCATCTTGTCGACCGACGCGCTGGCGACGTTCAGGATCTTGCCGCGCAGCGGCAGGATGGCCTGCGTCTCGCGGTTGCGCGCCTGCTTGGCCGAGCCGCCGGCCGAGTCGCCCTCGACCAGGAAGATCTCCGTGCCCTCGGCGTTGTTGCGCGAGCAGTCGGCCAGCTTGCCGGGCAGGCGCAGGCGGCGGGTCGCCGTCTTGCGCGCCATGTCCTTGGCGGACTTGCGCTTGGCGCGGTCCTCCGCCTTCTCGATCAGGCGTTCCAGGAGCGCGTTGGAGGACGCCGGGTTGCCGGACAGCCAGTGGTCGAAGTGGTCCTTGACGGCGGCGTCGACGAGGCGCTGCGCCTCGGTCGTCGCCAGCTTGTCCTTGGTCTGGCCCTGGAACTGCGGCTCGCGGATGAAGACGGAGAGCAGGATGCACGCCTCGCCCATCACGTCGTCGGCGGTGACCTGCCCGGCGCGCTTGTTGTTCGTCAGCTCGCCATAGCCCTTGATGCCGCGCGTCAGTGCGGCGCGCAGGCCGGCCTCGTGCGTGCCGCCCTGCGGCGTGGGCACGGTGTTGCAGTAGGTGTGCGAGAAGCCTTCCTCGTCCTCCGGCCACGCCACCGCCCATTCGACGCGGCCCTGGCCGTTGGGGAACTCGGCCTGGCCCGAGAACGGCGTGGGCGTCAGGGCCTTGCGGTCCTTCAGCGCGTTGTTCAGGTAGTCGAGCAGGCCGCCGGGGAAGTGCAGGGACTCCGACGCCGGGGTCGTCGAGTCGGAGGTGAGCAGCGAGGGATCGCAGGCCCAGCGGATCTCGACCCCGCGATACAGGTACGCCTTCGAGCGCGCCATGCGGTAGAGGCGGGCGGGGTCGAAGTGCAGCGCCTCGCCGAAGATGTCCGTGTCGGGGTGGAAGCGCACGGTGGTGCCGCGCCGGTTGATGGCGCCTTGGCGGTTCAGCGGGCCCAGCGGCGTGCCGCGGCTGTAATGCTGGATGAACAACTGCTTGTCGCGCGCCACCTCCACCGTCAGGCGGTCGGACAGGGCGTTCACCACCGACAGACCGACGCCGTGCAGGCCGCCCGAAGTCTCGTAGACCTTGTTGGAAAACTTGCCGCCGGAGTGCAGCGTCGTCAGAATCACTTCCAGCGCCGACTTGCCAGGGTATTTGGGATGATCGTCCACCGGGATGCCGCGCCCGTTGTCGCGCACCGTCACCGTGCCGTCGACCGCCAGTTCCAGGTCGATTCGGCTGGCGTGTCCGGCCACCGCCTCGTCCATGGCGTTGTCCAGCACCTCGGCGACGAGGTGGTGCAGCGCGCGCTCGTCGGTGCCGCCGATGTACATGCCGGGGCGGCGGCGCACCGGCTCCAATCCCTCCAGGACCTCGATGTCGCTGGCGGAATAGGTGTCGGCCTTGCGGGCCGTGTTCTCGAAAAGGTCGCTCATGGCCCCATAATAGGAATTTCGTCAGGGGTGCGCAAGCCGATGATGTGGGGCCTGTATACGCCGTCCCCAAGATTTTGTGTTCTGTTTTTTCGCGTCCGGGAGGAGCCATGAGCGACAAGACCCCGTGGGATACGAACTGCGATCCCGCACTGCGCACCATCGCCATGCCGGCGGACACCAACCCGAACGGCGACATCTTCGGCGGCTGGCTGCTGGCGCAGATGGATCTGGCGGGCGGCGTTGTGGCGCTGCGGCGTGCCGGCGGGCGCGTGGCCACCGTCGGCATCGAGGCGATGACCTTCCACAAGCCGGTGTTCGTCGGCGACGAGGTGAGCTGCTTCGCCCGCGTGACGAAGGTCGGGCGCACGTCGATCCGCGTGCGCGTCGAAACCTGGGTGCGCCGGCACCGCACCGGCGAGCCGGTCAAGGTGACGGAAGGCATGTTCACCTTCGTCGCCATGGGCGACGACGGCCGCCCGCGCGAGGTGCCGCAGGACACCATCGAGGTCTAGCGGGGCAGGGCGGGGGAGGCGGCACCTCCCCCGTCGCTTGCCTTACTGGCTGGGCGTGCTGCCGCCGGGGGCGGGAGTCGGCGTGGTGGCGCCGGTGCCCGGCGCGTTCTGGCCGGGGATGCCGGCCGGCGGGTTGGCGGTGGACGCCGGCCGCTCGGCGGTCGAGGGCGGGGTTTCGGGATTGGAGGCCGTCTGCTCGTCGCAGGCGGCAAGCCCGAACAGGAGCGCTGGCAGGGCTGCGAGCAGAAGCTTGCTGCGCATGGTTGGTCTCCTCGTTGCATCGGTCGGCCGCCACGGATCGCGCGGCGTCCGGCTGCACAACACGGCAACTCTGGTTCTATTCCAGCGCGCCGGCGGCAATTTCGAGACCCGCTCACCCTTTCGGCCGAAGGATGATCGGGCGAAAGGCAGGGGTGCGCCTGTGCCTGTGTTGCGCCAAAAACCCGCCCCGGCCTGTTCTTTGGACGTAGCCCGGTTTTCGTTTGACGGTGCATCGGCCGGCGTGATTCCATCTGCCGCATGACGATGGGTGCCAACATTTCCGACGCTTTGAAGCGCGCCGCGAAGAGCGCGCTGCGGCAGGTCATCGGGCCGGCGATCGGCTCGTGCGTGGTGGCCTATTTCGTCTATTACGCCGTGCAGGGCGATCGCGGCCTGATCGCGCTGAAGCACCTGCAGGGCGAGATCGCCCAGGCGCAGAGCGTGCTCCAGCAGGTGCGCGACGAGCGGGAGCGAATGGAACGTCGCGCCCAGCTTCTGCACAACGACCGCCTCGACCGCGACATGCTGGACGAGCGGGCGCGCACCATGCTCAGCCTGACGCATCCGAACGACGTCATCCTCGCCCTGCCGCCGGTCTACAGTGGCGACGATCCTCCGGCGCCCACGGCGCGCTGAAACTCCCTTTCGTTCGAAGCCGGTTGACCTTGGGCCGCACCGCGTTTGGCCCAACGCAGCGGCGCGCGCGTTCCCCGTGGGCCGCTCCCGTGCCTTCGGCGCACTTTTTTCCGTTTCATCCGAAACGACAGCGCAAGAAACGTGCGGCCACCGGCCCACGACCGGATGGCTTGTTGCCGGATTTCGGCGCACACTGAAAGCTTCGCCGCCGGCGCGCCCTCGCGTGCCGCGGAAACTCCGCGCGATCAGCCTGTTAACCGCAATCTGGTTAACCGCAATTTCGTATTATAATACAGCTACTTGTCAAGCCGTGGCTTGTCGGATAGGGTCCTTGCGCTAGTAGTTTCGTAGCCAAATGCAGCGCCGGGAGGCAAACCCGGCGCGCGCTCTATTGCCAGGGGAGGACACATGGCAGCCCCACGACGCCGGACCAAGGCGCAGAACGACGCCGCGCCCGCCACCAGAACCGCCGCGCAGCCGTCGGCAGACGACCTTCTTCATTACTATCGCGAGATGCTGCTGATCCGCCGCTTCGAGGAGAAGGCGGGCCAGCTCTATGGCATGGGCCTGATCGGCGGCTTCTGCCACCTGTACATCGGCCAGGAGGCCGTGGTGGTCGGCGTGCAATCCGCCCTGAAGCAGGGCGACAGCGTCATCACCAGCTATCGCGACCACGGCCACATGCTGGCCTGCGGCATGGACGCCAAGGGCGTCATGGCCGAGCTGACGGGGCGCCGCGGAGGCTACTCCAAGGGCAAGGGCGGCTCGATGCACATGTTCAGCCGCGAGAAGCACTTCTACGGCGGGCACGGCATCGTCGGCGGCCAGGTGCCGCTGGGCACCGGGTTGGCCTTCGCGCACAAGTACCTGAAGGACGGCGGGGTGTGCACCTGCTACCTGGGCGACGGCGCCGTCAACCAGGGCCAGGTGTACGAGAGCTTCAACATGGCGGCGCTGTGGAAGCTGCCGGTCGTCTACATCATCGAGAACAACAAGTACGCCATGGGCACCGCGCAGGAGCGCGCGTCGGCCGGCGAGCTGCACCAGCGCGGCGCCGCCTACGGCATCCCCGGCCATCAGGTCAACGGCATGAACGTGCTGGACGTGAAGGAAGCGGCGGACGAGTGGATTCCCTGGGTGCGCGAGGGCAACGGCCCGGTCATCCTGGAGATGAAGACCTACCGCTACCGCGGCCATTCCATGTCCGACCCGGCCAAGTACCGCACCAAGGAAGAGGTCGAGAAGATGCGGACGGAGTCCGATCCCATCGACCAGATGAAGAAGCTCCTCCTCGACGCCAGCCTCGCCGACGAAGACAAGCTCAAGGAGATCGACCGCGAGGTGAAGGCGATCGTCTCCGAATCGGCGGAATTCGCCCAGCAGAGCCCCGAGCCCGATCCGTCCGAGCTGTGGACCGACGTTCTCATCGAAGCCTGAGCCGGCGTACGGAGGAATAGAATGCCGATTGAAGTGCTGATGCCGGCGCTGTCGCCCACGATGACCGAGGGCAAGCTGGCCAAATGGCTGAAGAAAGAGGGCGACGCGATCAAGTCCGGCGACGTGCTGGCGGAGATCGAGACCGACAAGGCCACCATGGAGGTCGAGGCGGTGGACGAGGGGCGGCTGGGCAGCCTGCTGATCGCCGAGGGAACCGAGGGGGTGGCGGTGAACACCCCCATCGCGGTGATCCTGGCCGACGGCGAGGAGGCGGTGACCAACCTCTCCACCATCGAGGAGTCGACGCCGAAGACCGCCGCGCAGCCGGTGGTGAAGGGCGATGACGCCCAAGGCAAGGATATGAGGCCCGCCACGCTGCCGGCCGAGGCGGTCAGCGGCCCGGCCGCCCCGCCCGCGTCCGATGAAGACAAATTCTTCGACAAGACCGTCAAGAAGACCGTGCGCGAAGCGATCCGCGACGCCATGGCCGAGGAGATGCGGCGCGACGACAAGGTCTTCCTGATGGGCGAGGAGGTCGCGCAGTACCAGGGCGCCTACAAGGTTTCCCAGGGCCTGCTGCAGGAGTTCGGCGCCGACCGCGTCATCGACACGCCGATCACCGAATACGGCTTCGCCGGCCTGGGCGTCGGCGCCGGCTTCAAGGGTCTGCGGCCGATCGTCGAGTTCATGACGTTCAACTTCGCCATGCAGGCGATCGACCACATCGTCAACTCGGCGGCCAAGACGCTGTACATGTCCGGCGGTCAGATGGGCTGCCCGATCGTGTTCCGCGGACCCAATGGTGCCGCCGCGCGCGTCGGCGCCCAGCACAGCCAGGACTTCACGCCCTGGTACGCCAGCGTGCCGGGCCTGAAGGTGGTGGCGCCTTATTCCGCTTCGGACGCCAAGGGCCTGATGAAGGCCGCCATCCGCGACCCCAACCCGGTCATCTTCCTGGAGAACGAGATCCTCTACGGCCACAGCTTCGAGGTGCCGGAATCGGAGGACTTCGTCCTGCCGATCGGCCGCGCCAAGGTGCTGCGCCAGGGCAAGGACGTGACCATCACCGCCTACTCGCTGATGGTCGCGCACGCGCTGGCCGCCGCCGAGCAGCTGGCGCAGGAGGGCATCGAGGCGGAGGTCATCAACCTGCGCTCCATCCGCCCGCTCGACGTCCACACCATCGTCGAGAGCGTCAAGAAGACCAACCGCCTCGTGTCGGTCGAAGAGGCGTGGGCAACCTGCGGCATCGGCGCCGAGCTGTCGGCGCAGATGATGGAGCACGCCTTCGACTATCTGGACGCCCCGGTGATCCGGGTGAGCGGCAAGGACGTGCCGATGCCCTACGCGGCGAACCTGGAAAAGCTGGTTCTGCCGCAGCCCGACACCATCGTCGCGGCGGCGAAAAAAGCCCTGTACCGGGCGTGAGGAGGACGGCACATGCCCATCGAGATCCTGATGCCCGCCCTCTCGCCCACCATGACCGAGGGCAACCTCGCCAAGTGGCTGAAGAAGGAAGGCGACACGGTGAAGTCCGGCGACGTGCTCGCCGAGATCGAGACCGACAAGGCGACCATGGAGGTCGAGGCGGTCGATGAAGGCCGCATCGGCAAGATCCTGATCCAGGCCGGCGCCCAGGGCGTGGCGGTGAACACCCCCATCGCCGTGCTGCTGGAAGAGGGCGAGGACGACAGCGCGCTCGCCAAGGCCGGCGGCGGCGCTCCGGCCCCCGCTCCTGCACCCAAGGCGAACGGTGCCGCCGCGCCGGCTCCGGCCGCCGCTCCGGCCCCGCAGGC
>DASWVP010000511.1:0-1892 GCA_036401175.1 Azospirillum sp.
CTGGCGCCGCCGGACGCCGGCCCGCCCAGGCGCGCCGCCAGGCGGCCGCCGGCCATGCCCGTCGACCGGGCGATCCAGCACTGGAACGCCATCTGCGGCGCCATCCACACCGTCCGGCACGCCAACGCCACCCTGCGCGACCAGCTCGGCGTGCGGCTGCGCACCGATTTCGCCGGCGACATCGGGCAGTGGCTGGCCTACTGCCAGCGCATCGCCGCCTCGCCGTTCTGCCGCGGCGAGGTGCCGCGCGGCGACGGCCGCAAGCCGTGGAAGGCGACGTTCGACTGGGCGGTGCGCGCCTCCACCGTGCCGAAGGTGCTCAACGGCAACTACGACCCCGACCGCTTCGGCGAAGCCGGAACGCTCCGGCGCAAGCCGCAATACCCGGTCTACTGAGCCCCGGGGAGGGACGCCATGGACCTGCCGTTTGGCGAGCATTGCTGCGAGCGGCTGCACATCATGCGGCCCGGCACCGGGCTGCGGAACCTCACCGTGACCCCGCCCACCGACGTGGTGCTGGAGGCGAGCCTGATCGGCGCGGTGGTCAACCGCCCGCGCGTCTACCCGCTGGTCGCCCACATCACGCCGGACGACTTCGCCGACGAGGCGCACGCGCAGATCTGGGCGGCCATCCAGGCGGTGGCCGCGGCCGGCGGCACCCCCGACCCGCTCACCGTGTCGCGCGCCATCGCGGGGGACGACGCATGGCGGCGCGAGGTGTACCTGTTCCTCGCCGACGCCGTCACCGCGGTGATCAACCCGGCGGCGGCGCCGGACTACGCGGTGAGCCTGCGCGATCTGGCGGTCAAGCGGGCGGTGATGGCCGCGGCGGCCGAGGCCATCGCGGCGGCGGGCGATCGGATCATGCCGACGCCGGCCGGGGAGGTGGCCAGCAACGCCGTGGCCGCCCTCACCCGCACCCTGGCCGAGCGCGGCGAGTGCGAGGACGCCGGCGCCATCGCCGCCCGCATCCGCGCCGACCTCGACCGCCCGGTGCGCGTCACCCGCACCGGCCTGCCGCGCTTCGACCGGCTGCTCGCCGGCGGGCTCTACGAGCACAAGCTGTACGGGCTCGGCGCGCGCAAGAAGAACGGCAAGACGCTGCTGCTCGGCACCATCGCCTACAACGTCACCATCGCCGCGCCGGAGCCCGATCCGGTGGTCTTCCTGGCGCTGGAGATGGACCCGGTGGAGATCATGCACCGGCTGCTCGGCCGCCACATGGGGGTCAACGCCAACGCCTTCCTCGACCCGGTGGCGCGCGGCCAGCCGTGGTTCCGCCGCGCCCTGGAAGCGGCCGAGGTGGCCTTCGCCGCCCGCGGCCTGCACTTCCTCGCCCGCCCGCGCATGAGCCTGGACGCGCTGCGCGCCGAACTGGCCCGCCTCGGCCTGTCCGGCCGCTGCCGCGGCGTGATCCTCGACTACGCCCAGCTGGTCGGCGGCCGGCGCCACACCGACAGCGGCGCCGACCATCTCGACGACGTGGGGCAGACCCTGGCCGAGGCGGTGAAGCGCTACCCGTACTGGATCCTCGCCGCCGCCCAGCTGAACCAGGAGAACAACGTGCGCGGCGGCGAGGGCCTGCTCAACGCCTGCGACATGGCGCTGCGGCTCACCAAGGTTCCCATGGGCGGCGGCGCCAACGACGAGGCGTTCATCGAGATCATGGACACCCGCTACACCCGCTACGGCAGCGTGGGCACGGAGAACAGCCCGGCCTACGAGGTGGTGGCCGACGGCGGGCCGTACTTCCACGAACGCGACGCGCAGGAGGCGGCATGACGGCGGCGCACCCCCCGGGCCGGCGCGCGGTGCTGGGCCGGGTCGCCCTTGCCGGCGGCAAGGTGGCGGCGGAGATGGTGGCCGAGCCGGGGCCGGACGGCGCCGAGGCG
>DASWVP010000512.1:0-4245 GCA_036401175.1 Azospirillum sp.
TTGAGGAGGAGGTGACGCCATGTCGGTCCGCAAGATCGTCCTCGTTCTGCTGGCGCTGGCGATTGCCGGCGGCACCGTGCAGGTCACCCGCTCGCTGATCCGGCAGAGCCGGACGATCGTGGAGCAGGCCGCGGCGCCCGCGCCGCCCAAGCAGACGCGCGTCCTGGTCGCCGCCGCCGACCTGCCGGCCGGCACGCTGGTGCAGCCCACGCACCTGCGCTGGCGCCCCTGGCCGGACGACGACGGCCTCGCCAAGCTGTACGCCGTCGAAGGCCAGCGCACCGTCGAGGAGTTCCAGGGCGCCGTCGTCCGCCAGGGCATCCGCGCCGGCGAGCCGGTCGTCGACGGCCGCGTCGTCAAGCCGGGCGAGCGCGGCTTCCTGGCCGCCGTGCTGACGCCGGGCGCGCGCGCCGTGTCGATCGCCGTCAACGGCGTGTCGGGCGTGGCCGGATTCGTCTTTCCGGGCGACCGCGTCGACGTCATCCTGACGCACGCGCTGGGCCGGCACGAGGAGTTCGACAAGGACCGCCGCGCCAGCGAGACGGTGCTGCGCGACGTGCGCGTGCTGGCGCTCGACCAGCGCATCAACGACCAGAAGGGCGAGGTCAAGACGGCGCAGACCGCCACGCTGGAGGTCGCCCCCCGGCAGGCCGAGGCGGTCGCCGTGGCCGCCCAGATGGGGTCGCTGTCGCTCAGCCTGCGCAGCCTCGCCAAGCCGGGCGAGGGCGTGGAGGTGGCCGCCGCCGACGGGGCGACCGCCAGCGACGCGGTGTCCGCCGCGCCCACCCACACCATCACCTGGGACAGCGACATCAGCCTGGGCTTCAACGCCGCGAACGACGGGGGGCTTGGCGGAACCGCATCGGTCGTGCCGCCGATGCCTTCTCCCGAAAGTACCCCGAGCGGAAGTGGTGTGACGGTGGTAAAAGTACAGGTCGTTCGTGGTTCCTCGGCCACGGAGCAAACCTTCCCACCGAAGTAGGTCGACCATGCGGCGCATCCTGTCCTGTTTCGTTCTGTTGATCCTGGCCTGGGCCGTCCCGTCCGCGCCCCCCGCGGCGGCGCAGGATGCGTCGGTCCTGCGCCTGGAGCAGGACAAGGGGCAGGTGGTGCGGCTGCGCCAAGCGGCCTCGTCCGTCTTCATCGCCAACCCCGACATCGCCGACCTGCAGGTCATGTCGCCGACCATGGTCTACGTCTTCGGCAAGAAGCCGGGCGAGACCTCGCTGATGGCGGTGAACGGCAGCGAGCAGGTGGTCGCCAACCGGCGCGTCATCGTCACGCCCAACCTCGCCGGCCTGGAGCGCGCGCTGCGCGAACGCCTGCCCAACCGGCAGGTCACCGTGTCGTCGGCGGACAACGCCGTGGTGTTGAGCGGCAACGTCGCCAACGCCACCGAGGCCGAGGACGCGCGCCGCATCGCCGCGCGCTTCGTTCCGGCCGAGCAGGGCGAGATCCTCAACCGGCTGACCGTCACCGGCTCCACCCAGATCATGCTGCGGGTGCGCGTGTCGGAGGTGAACCGCACGATCCGCGAGGATTTCGGCTTCAACTGGGAGGCGCTGGGCTCGCTGGGCTCCAACTACTTCATCGGGCTGGCGACCGGCGTGACCGACATCGTCACCGGCACCAACGCCGCCGGGGCGCTGACCGGCTTCACCCGCACGCCCGACCAGATGAACGCGCTGTTCCGCTACAAGTCGAGCCGGTGGGACATCAACGGGCTGATCGACGCCATGGCGAGCGACGGCCTGATCACCATCCTGGCCGAGCCGAATCTGGTGTCGGCCTCGGGCGAGACGGCCAGCTTCCTGGCCGGCGGCGAGTTTCCCATCATCGTCCCGCAGGACAACGACCGCGTCACCATCGAATTCAAGCCGTTCGGCGTGTCGCTGGCCTTCACGCCGACCATGCTGAGCGGCGAGCGCATCAGCATGCGCGTGCGCCCGGAGGTGAGCGAACTGGACTTCGCCAACGGCATCCAGCTCAGCCAGTTCGTCATCCCGGCGCTGCGCACGCGGCGCGCCGAGACGACGATCGAACTGGGCAGCGGCCAGAGCTTCGCCATCGCCGGACTGTTGCAGAACAACCTGAATGAAACGATCGACAAGTTCCCCGGCCTGGGCGACATCCCGATCCTGGGCTCGCTGTTCCGCTCCTCGCGCTTCCAGCGCAACGAGAGCGAACTGGTCATCATCGTGACGCCCTACGTGGTGCGGCCGGCGTCCGGCCCGGCGCAGTTGTCGGCGCCGACCGACAGCTTCTCGCCGGCCCCCTTCATCGACCGCGTGCTGTTCGGCCGCCTGACGCAGCCTGGACCGGGCCCCCGCCCACCCGCCCAGCTGAAGCTGAGCGGCCCCGTCGGTTATGTCGTGGAATGAGGTGGGCCATGCGGACCTCGATCATCCTGCCGGCCCTGATGCTGCTGGCCGCCTGCACGCAGAACGCGGTGGTGCAGCCCTATCACCCGGTCGTGCTGGCGCCGGCCGCCGGCAACCCCGAACGGCTGGTCGCCGTGCCGCCGGAGTGCGGGGCGACGCCGACCACGCTGCCGACGTGGCACGTGAACGCCTGGCACAACGGCCAATTCGGCATGGGCTGTTCGCAATCGCGCAACCTGGGCGTCACCGTCGATGAGCCGCGCGACCTGCTGGCCGGCCGCGCGATGGGGGCGGCGGACGCGCAACGCGAGGCGGCGGCGATCGAGCGCTGGCGCAAAAACGAGGAAACGCCGATCCGACCCCCGGGCGCCGGGTACGTCACGACGGCGGGAGCGAAGTAATGTCTGGTGTGGTGACTCTCTTCAAAGGCTCGCCCGAGGCGCCGGTGAACGATTCGTTCCTGGCGTTCGTCTCGGACGACGACTCGTTCCAGGTGGCGCGCGCGGTGGCCGGCGAGATGGGCTGGTCGGGGGCGGTCGTGCAGCGGGGCGGGGCGGGCGACGTGCTGGAGATGCTCACCCACGACGTGCCGCCGCCCAAGGTGCTGCTGGTGGACCTGGACGGCACCGCCAACCCGTTCGCCACGGTGGCCAAGCTGGCCTCCATGGCCGGGGCGGACACCCGGCTGGTCGGGCTGGGCACCGCCAACGACATCGACCTGTACCGCGACCTGATCTCGGCCGGCGCCTCGGACTATCTGGTCAAGCCGCTGGCGCCGGAGGCGCTGCACCACGTCATCCGGCAGGCCAAGCAGACACCGCGCCGCGCCCAGCCGCAGGAGACCGAGCCCGGCCGGCTGATCGTCGTGGTCGGCGTGCGCGGCGGCGTGGGGGCCAGCACGGTGGCGGTCAACACCGCGTGGCTGATGGCGCACGAGCTGAAGCGCAAGACGGCGCTGCTCGACCTCGACCTGCACTTCGGCACCGACACGCTGGCGCTGGACCTGGAGCCGGGGCGCGGCCTGCGCGAGGCGCTGGAGACGCCCAACCGGCTGGACAGCCTGCTGATCGCCAGCTCCATGGTGACGGAGAGCGAGCGGCTGTCCGTGCTGGGCGCCGAGGAGCCGCTGGAGGAAAGCGTGTCCTTCGGCCCGGCGGCGCTCGGCGCGCTGCTGGACGAGTTGCGCGGCACGCACGAGGCGGTGGTGGTCGACATGCCCCGCCACCTGCTGCCGGCCAGCCGGCCGGTGCTGGGCTCGGCCGAGCAGGTGGTGCTGGTGTCGGACCTGTCGCTGGCCGGCATCCGCGACACGGCGCGGATGATGCAGGTGATCAAGGTGCTGGGCGGGCCGGCCTGCGTGGTGGTGGCCAGCCGGGCCGGCGGGTCGCGCAAGCCGCAGGTCGATCAGGCTACCTTCGAGAAGGGCATCCAGGGCAAGATTGCCCACCTCGTCCCCGACGAGGACAAGACCGTCGCCGCCGCCACCAACCAGGGCAAGGCGGTGGCGCAGCTGTCGCCCACCTCGGCGGTGGTGAAGGCGTTGCGTGCGCTGGCCATGCAGATGGCCGACGCCCAGCCGGCGGCGAAGAAGGGCCTGCTGGGCTGGTTCAAGAAGGATGGCGCGTGATGCTGTGCGCCGCGCGGGGCAGCGGGGGCCTTTGCCTGCCGCCGGACGGCCGCGGGTCGGGTGACCTGACGGGCGGGGCGGGCGGCGGCCTGTCCGCCATGCGCGACCATTACCTGCCGGAGCTGGCCCGGCGCATCGATCCCGCCCGCGTCGCCACGATGCCGCGCGGCGACGTCGCGCGCGAGGTGAAGGCCGTCCTGCACGAGCTGCTGGCGCGCGACCGCCGTCCGCTCAACC
>DASWVP010000513.1:0-2325 GCA_036401175.1 Azospirillum sp.
CGCGGCCGCCGCGGGTTCGGCCGGCGGCGGGGCGGCGCCCTTGATCGCCACCGTGGCCTGCGGGATGCCGGCTTCCCAGGCGAGCGTCGTCTCTTCGCCGTTGAGCGCCAGCCAGCCGCCGAGACCGCCCAGCAGCAGCGCCAGGGTGCCGAACGCGGCGAGCAGCGCCACCGGCTTCGGCCGGCGCGGCTTGGGCGCGTCGTCGAAGCCGCCGAAGCCATCCTCGGCCCAATCGTCGCGGTGCCGCTTGCGGCGGAACGGCAGACGCAGCCCGCCGCGCGGCAGCCATGACCGCGGGTTGAGCTTCAGGCCGAATTTCAGGCGGCCGAGCATGGCGGCTGCGTTCACCGGAACCTCGGAAGTGGGTCCGGCCCCGGAAAGGGGCCGGTGCGCGGGAGTATAGTCCAACACCGGATGCCCGCGCCATTCCGAGGAATCCTACCATCCACGGGCGGCGCGGGAAACCGGTTGCCGGCTCAGTTGGTGCTGGCGCGGGCCTGGAACAGCGCCACGCCGCGCAGCAGGTCGAGGGCGCGGGAGAGCTGGAAGTCGAACGGCGGCTTGTTGTCGTTGGCCGTCGCCGCGCCGTTCTCGCCCGGCGCCTTGGTGCCGTTGGTGCCGTTGGCCGGCGGCGTCGCCCCGGCGCCCGGCGCCCCACCCGCGCCCGGCGTCGGCTGGGTCGTGGTGGCCGGCTTCGGCTTGGACGGGTCCTGCTTCACCGTGTCGTTGCGCAGCGATCCGCGCAGGTCGGCCTCGCGGCGGCGCGCCGCGCCGGCGTCCAGCTCCTCCAGCTTGGCCGGGTGCACCTCGATGTCCGGGGTGATGCCGAGCTGCTGGATCGAGCGGCCGCTGGGCGTGTAGTAGCGCGCCGTGGTCAGGCGCATCGCCCCGTGGCCGGGCAGCGGGATGATGGTCTGCACCGATCCCTTGCCGAAGGTCTGCGTGCCCAGGACGATGGCGCGCTTGTGGTCCTGCAAGGCACCGGCGACGATCTCCGACGCCGACGCCGAGCCGCCGTTGACCAGCACGACGACGGGCAGGCCCTTCGCCAGATCGCCCGGCTTGGCGTTGTAGCGGGTGCCCTCCTCGGCCTTGCGGCCGCGGGTGGAGACGATCTCGCCCTTGTCGAGGAAGGTGTCCGATACCGACACCGCCTGATCGAGCAGGCCGCCGGGGTTGTTGCGCAGGTCGAGCACATAGCCCTTCAGCTTGTTGCCCGTCTCCTGCTGCAAGCTGGCGATGGCCTTTTCCAGGCCGGCCTGGGTCTGTTCGTTGAAGCTGGTGACGCGGACGTAGCCGACGTCGCCTTCCGTGCGGTAGCGCACCGACTGCACCTTGATGACGGCGCGGGTGATGCTCACCTCGAACGGCTCGGCGGTTTCGCCGCGGCGGATGGTGACCTTGATGTCGGAGCCGATGGGGCCGCGCATCTTCTCCACCGCCTCGTTCAGCGTCAGGCCCATGACGGCCTCGCCGTTCAGGTGGGTGATGAAGTCGCCCGGCTGCAGGCCGGCGCGGAAGGCCGGCGTCTCGTCGATGGGGGAGACGACCTTGATCAGGCCGTTCTCCATGGTGACCTCGATGCCCAGCCCGCCGAACTCGCCGCGGGTCTGCACCTGCATGTCCTGGAAGCTCTTCTTGTTCAGGTAGCTGGAGTGCGGGTCGAGCGAGGTGAGCATGCCGTTGATGGCGGCCTCGACCAGTTGCTCGTCCGTCGCCTGCTCCACGTACTCGGCGCGCACGCGCTCGAAGACGTCGCCGAAGAGGTTGAGCTGGCGGTACGTTTCGGAGGTGTTGGGACCGGCGGCGGTGACCGCGCCGATGCCGGCACCCACGAACACCAGGGCCGCGGCGTACGCGGCGCGCTTCATCATGCTCATCTAACCTTGTCCTTTCCCCTCCGGGGCGGCGGCGCCGCGCTGCGGATTGATGGGCTGGCCGTGTCTGCGCAATTCAAAATAAAGATCCGGCGAACCGTCCGCCGGCATCAGAGCAATCGGCTCGCCGGCGGTGACATGCTTGCCGACCGCGGTGTCGATCCGGCCCAATCCAGCAATGAGGCTATGATATCCATTGCTGTGTTCCACGATCAAGATTTGCCCATATCCGCGGAACGGTCCGGCGAACATCACCGATCCGGCATAGGGGGCGACGACGGTCATACCCGGCCGCGCCGAAATGGTCAGGCCCCGGCTGGTGGCGCCGAAGCGGTCGTGCTCGCCGAACCGGGTGACGATCCGCCCGCCGACCGGCAGCGTGGGGCTGCCCGCCGGGGCGGCGGCGGGTGGCGCGGCTGGCGGGGGATCGGGCGGGCGCTGGGCCGCC
>DASWVP010000514.1:0-8624 GCA_036401175.1 Azospirillum sp.
CCCGGCGTTCGGCGACGAAGCCCAGGATGCCCTGCGGGAAGAACATCACCAGCAGGATCAGCAGCGGTCCGAAGACGATCATCCGGAAGTCCTGCAGGAACTGCAGCGACTGCGTGATCCAGGTCAGCACCACCGCCCCCAGGACGGGCCCGAACAGCGTGCCGATGCCGCCGACCAGGATGAAGGTGACCATGTCGAAGGTGTGGCTCTCCAGCGCCATCGCCGGCCCCAGGAAGCGCACGAAGCCGGCGTACAGCGCCCCCGCCAGCCCGGCGTAGAAGGTCGACAGCACGAAGGCCAGCACCTTGGTGCGCATCAGGTCGATGCCCAGCGCCTCGGCCAGATCCTCGCTGTTGCGGATGGCGACGAAGGCGCGCCCCAGCAGCGAGCGCACGATGCGGTTCATCACCCACAGCGCCAGCACCAGAAAGCCCAGCACCAGATAGTACTGCTGCATCGGCGTGTCGAAGCGGATGGCGCCGAAGGGGGTGGGGATGGGCGTGGGCGCGGGGATGCCGATCAGCCCGACGGTGCCGTGCGTCAGCCCGTCCCACTTCTCGATGACGAGGTACATGATGAAGCCGACGCACAGCGTGAAGATGACGAAGTAGTGCGTCTTCAGCCGCAGCGAGACGACGCCGGCCAGCCAGCCCAGCGCGGCGGCGACGAAGCCGGCCAGCGCGAAGGCGATCCAGTAGGGCACGCCGTAATCGACCGTGAGGATGCCCACGGTGTAGGCGCCGACCGCCATGAAGCCGGCGTGCGCCAGATTGAGCTGCCCGGTGTAGCCGAGGATGAGGTTCAGCCCGACCGCGGCGATGGCCATGATGTAGGCTAGCGCCATGACGTAGATGACGTAGTCGTTGGCGGCGAAGAGGGGGAAGAGCAGCCCCAGCGCCAGCACCGCGCCCAGCAGCAGGCGCTTGTGCAGGGGGTTGTCCAGCAGGCTGTCGAGCATGTCAGCGCACCCCCTTGGTGAACAGCCCCTGCGGGCGCACCGACAGGATGAGGACGAGCAGCGCGAAGGCGATGATGTCCTTGTAGTCGGTCGAGATGTAGAAGGCGCCGAAGCTCTCGGCGAAGCCGATGACCAGCCCGCCGACGATGGCGCCGGGGATCGATCCCATGCCGCCCAGGATGATGATGACGAAGGCCTTCATGATGACCAGATGGCCCATCGCCGGGTAGATCAGGTTGATCGGCGCGAACAGCGTGGCGGCCACCGCGGCCAGCGCGCCGGAGATGGCGAAGGTCAGCATGGAGACCTTGGTGGCGTCGATGCCGACCAGCGCCGCCCCTTCCCGGTTCTGCGCCATGGCGATGATGGTGGAGCCCAGCGTGGTGCGCTTGAGGAACAGGTGCAGCGCGGCCACCAGCCCGAAGGCGGCGGCGATGATCATCAGGCGCTGCGCCGGCGCGGTGAGGTCGAAGGCGCGGATGATCTGCGGGTAGGGCGAGGACAGGCGGTGGAACTCGGCCCCCCAGATGGCCTGGATGACGGCCTCCAGGAACAGCAGCAGGCCGATGGCGGCGATCATGTCGTGCAGCGGCGGCGCGTTGCGCAGGCGGTGGAAGACGAGGCGCTCGGACAGCACCGCCAGCAGCGCCACGACCGCCGCCGCACAGGCCATGGCGACCCAGTAGTTGGCGCCCATCGAGCCGACCAGGAAATAGGCGACGTAGGCGCCCACCATGTACAGCGCGCCGTGGGCGAAGTTGGGGATGTGCAGGATGCCGTAGACCAGCGTCAGCCCCAGCGCCACCAGGCTGTAGACGCTGCCCAGCGTCAGCCCGTTCAGCACTTGCTGGAAAAAGATGTTCAAGGCGTCGCTCCTCCCTGATGGCGGCGGCGCTCGGACGAGCCGCGCCGGAAGCGGTGTTTTCGTTATTTTGCGAAATTCAATTTCACAAGGTTCGCATGGCCGGAAAATCCCGTCAACTCATCCATCCGTCCTCGTGACTGTTGCCATCGTGATGGTTCGTGAGGCGTGGCTTGCGAGAGGGAGTGCGGGGCCACGGGGCGGGTCCGGCGGCGGGAGCGTCACGCGGCGAAGCGTTCGGTGTGGAAATCGCTGTCGCCCAGCCAGTGGTCGATCATCACCAGCCGCTTGGCGTGGTGCGACACCGCCGCCTCCTCGGTCATGCCCATGCCGCCGTGCATCTGGATGGCCTGTTCGGCCACGAAGCGCCCGGCCGTGCCGATCAGCGCCTTGGCCGCCGACACCCGGCGCTCGCGCTCGGCCGCCGGCAGGTCCAGGCTGCACGCCGCCAGGATCGCCATGGAGCGCGCCTGCTCCAGCGCGATGCGCATGTCCACCATGCGGTGCTGAAGCACTTGGTTGCGGCCGATCGGGGCGCCGAACTGCTGGCGCGCCTTCAAATAGTCCAGCGTCAGTTCGCACGCCTGCTCCATGGCGCCCACGGCTTCCGCGCACAGCGCCGCGCAGCCGGTCGCCAGCGTCGCCTCCAGCGCGTCGGCCGCGCCGCCGTCCGGGCCGACCAGCTCGGCCGGGGTGCCGTCCAGCGTGATCTCAGCCGCCCGCAGCCCGTCGATGGTGGCGTAGCCGCGCACGCCCACCCCCGGCCGCGCCGGGTCGACCAGGAACACCGACACGCCGCCGCGCTCGTCCACGCCGCCGGCCGTGCGCGCGGTGACCAGCAGGCGCCCGGCGCTGTCGCCGTGCAGGACCACCGCCTTGTGGCCGGTCAGCGTCCAGGCATCCCCGGCGCGCTCGGCCCGCGTCTCGATCCACAGCGGCTCGTAGCCGCTTCCCGGCTCGGCGTAGGCCAGCGCCAGCGTGGTTTCCCCGGCGATCACGCCGGGCAGCACCGCGTCGCGCTGCGCGGCGCTGCCCAGCCGCGCCAGCAGGCCGCCGCCCAGCACCACGGTGGCGAGGTACGGCTCCAGGGTCAGGCCGCGGCCGAACGCCTGATGCAGAAGCAGCAGCTCGACCCCGCCGCCGCCGAAGCCGCCGTCGGCTTCCGGGAACGGCACCGACAGCAGGCCCAGTTCGGCCAGCAGCGTCCACACCTCGGCGCTGTAGCCCACGGCTTCCTTGCCGTACCGCCCGCGCTGCTCGAAGCCGTAGCGCTCGCGCACCAGCCGGCTCACCGTGTCGTCGAGCATGCGCTGCTCGTCGTTGAGGGAAAAGTCCATGACGGCGCTCCTCACAGCCCTAGGATCATCTTGGCGATGATGTTCTTCTGGATCTCGTTCGAGCCGCCGTAGATCGACAGCTTGCGCCGGTTGAAGTACTGCGCCGCCAGCGGCGCCGCGTACTCCGGCCCGATCGGTTCGGCGTTGCTGCCGGCTTCCAGCGCCTCGGGTACGAAGGGCAGGGCGTGCGGGCCGACGGCGCGGCGCAGCAGGTCGGTGATCGCCTGCCGGATCTCGGTGCCGCGCACCTTGAGGATCGAGCTTTCCGCCCCCGGCGCGCCGCCGCCCTGGACCGCCGCCACGACGCGCAGGTTGGTCATCTCCAGCGCCATCAGGTCGATCTCCACCTCGGCCAGACGGCGTCGGAAGATGGGGTCCTCGATCAGCGGCCGGCCCTGGCGGGTCTGCCGGCGCGCCACGTCCTTCAGGTGGCGCAGCGCCGCCTTCGCCATGCCGACCCCGGCGATGCCGGTGCGCTCGTAGGTCAGCAGGTACTTGGCGCAGGTCCAGCCCTTGTTCTCCTGGCCGACGAGGTTCGCCACCGGCACGCGCACGTCGTCGAAGAAGACCTCGTTGACCTCGTGCTCGCCGTCCAGCGTGATGATCGGGCGCACCGCCACGCCCGCGCTCTTCATGTCGATCAGCAGGAAGGATATGCCCTCCTGCTGCTTGACCGTGGGGTCGGTGCGCACGAGGCAGAAGATCCAGTCGGCGTGCTGGCCCAGCGTCGTCCAGGTCTTCTGGCCGTTGACGATGTAATGGTCGCCGTCGCGCACCGCGCGCGTCTTCACCGACGCCAGATCCGATCCGGCGCCGGGCTCCGAATAGCCCTGGCACCACCAGTCGGTGCCGTCCAGGATGCGCGGCAGGTAATGGCGCTTCTGCTCCTCGGTGCCGAACTTGATGATGACCGGTGCCACCATGCTGACGCCGAAGGGGATGATCTGCGGGGCGCCGGCCGCCGCGCACTCCTCGTCGAAGATGTGGCGCCGCACGGGGCCCCAGCCGGTGCCGCCATACTCCTTGGGCCAATGCACGGCCAGCCAGCCGCGCGCGTTGAGCGCGGTGTGCCAGCGCACGTGGTCGGCGCGGGTCAGCCGCTTGCCCTCGCGCACCTTGGCGGCGATGTCGGCGGGCAGGTGATCGGCGAGGAAGGCGCGCACCTCGGCGCGGAACGCCTGTTCCTCGGCGGTGTAGGTGATGTCCATTCCCGTGTCCCCTCTACGCCACTTCGAACAGGCCGGCGGCGCCCATGCCACCGCCGACGCACATGGTGACGACGACGCGTTTGGCGCCGCGCCGCTTGCCCTCGATCAGCGCGTGCCCGGTCAGCCGCGCCCCGGTGACGCCGTAGGGGTGCCCGATGGCGATGGAGCCGCCGTCGACGTTCAGCCGCTCCATCGGGATGCCCAGTTTGTCGCGGCAATAGATCACCTGACAGGCGAAGGCCTCGTTCAGCTCCCACAGGTCGATGTCGTCGATGGTCAGCCCGTGGCGCTCCAGCAGGCGCGGGATGGCGAAGACCGGGCCGATGCCCATCTCGTCCGGCTCGCACCCCGCCACCGCCAGCCCGCGGAAGACGCCGAGCGGCTGAAGCCCGCGCTTCTCCGCCAGTCTGGCGTCCATCACCACGCAGGCCGAGGCGCCGTCGGAGAACTGGCTGGCGTTGCCGGCGGTGATGAAATGCTCCGGCCCGCGCACCGGCTCCAGCTTCGCCAGGCCCTCCAGCGTCGTGTCGGGGCGGTTGCACTCGTCGCGGTCCAGCGTCACCGCCTCCTCGCGGGTCTCGCCGGTGGCCTTGTCCTGCACCAGCTTGACCGTGCTCAGCGGCACGATCTCCTGGTCGAAGCGGCCGGCGGCCTGGGCGGCGGCGGTGCGCTGCTGGCTGATCAGGGAATACTCGTCCTGCGCCTCGCGGCTGATGCCGTAGCGCTTGGCGACGATGTCGGCGGTCTCGATCATCGTCAGGTAGACCTCCGGCTTGTGCTCCTTCAGCCAGGGCTCCTGCCCAAGGTGCTTGTTGGCGTTGTTCTGGATCAGGCTGATGGATTCCAGCCCGCCGGCGACCATGACCGGCACCTTGTCGACGATGACGCGCTGCGCCGCCATGGCGATGGACTGCAGGCCCGACGAGCAGAAGCGGTTGATGCTGGTGCCCGACGTGGTCACCGGCAGCCCGGCGCGCAGCGCGCACAGGCGGGCCATGTTCTTGCCCTGCGGCCCCTCGTGGAAGGTGGCGCCCATGATGACGTCCTCGACCTCGGCCGGGTCGATGCCGGCGCGGGCGACGGCGTGGGCGATGACGTGCCCACCCAGGGCGACGCTGTGCGTGTTGTTGAAGGCGCCGCGGAAGGATTTGGCCAGCGGCGTGCGCGCGGTGGACACGATGACGGCTTCGGTCATGGCTCTCGGGCTCCGGATGATCGGGGGGCGGCCTCAAGGGGACGAGGAGTTTTGAGACACGGATGCACACGGATGAAGGACACGGATGCACACGGATGGAATTGATGGAAAAGTCCGTGTGTATCCGTGTGCCGGCCCCGCCGGCCTTCGTGTGCATCCGTGTCCTCTTCTCCCGTTACAGGTCGCTGAATCCCTTGCCCTCGCGGGCGAGGCGTTCGAGCAGGGGGGAGGGTTCCCACTGTTTGCCGCCCAGCGTGTCGTGGAAGCGCCGGACCGCCTCGTGCACCGTCTTCAGCCCGATCCGGTCGGCCCAGAACATCGGCCCGCCGCGATAGGACGGGAAGCCGTAGCCGTGGATCCAGATGGCGTCGATGTCGAGCGACCGGGCGGCGATGCCCTCCTCCAGGATCTTCGCGCCCTCGTTCACCATCACGTAGAGGCAGCGCTCCAGGATCTCCTGGTCGCTGACGGCGCGCGGCGCGATGCCCTTCTCGGCGCGGTGGGCGGATATCAGCGCGTCCACCTCCGGGTCGGGGCGCGGCGTGCGGTCGCCCGGCTCGTAGCGGTAGACGCCGGCGCCGGTCTTCTGGCCGAAGCGGCCGCGCTCGGCCAGCCGGTCCAGCCAGTTGGGCGCCTGCACCTCGGGGTCGCCGGCTTGGCGGCGCTCCTCGCGGATGCGCCAGCCGACGTCGATGCCGGCCAGATCGGTCATGGCGAACTGTCCCATGGGGAAGCCGAAATCGGTCAGAACCTTGTCGACCTGCTGCGGCGAGGCGCCTTCGTCGACCAGCGCCACCGCCTCGCGGCCGCGCGGGTGCAGCATGCGGTTGCCGACGAAGCCGTAGCACACGCCGACCAGCACGCCGACCTTGCCGATCGTCTTGGACAGGCCCATCACCGTCGCCACCACGTCGTCGGCGGTCTTCGCCCCGCGCACGTTCTCCAGCAGCTTCATGACGTTGGCCGGGCTGAAGAAGTGCATGCCCACCACATCCTGCGGCCGGCCCGTCGCCGCGGCGATCTCGTCGACGTCCAGCGTGGAGGTGTTGGTGGCCAGGATGGCGCCGGGCTTGCACACCTTGTCGAGCGTGGCGAAGATCTGTTTCTTGATCGCCATGTTCTCGAACGCAGCCTCGATGACGAGATCGGCGTCCGCGAGGTCGTCGTAGGACAGCGTCGGGCGGATCAGCCCCATGCGGGTCTCGACCTGTTCGGCGGTCATCCGGCCCTTCTTCGCCGTCGATTCGTAATTGCGGCGGATGACGGCGACGCCCTTGTCGAGCGCCTGCGGGGCGGCCTCCAGCAGCAGCACGGGGATGCCGGCGTTGGCGAAGCACATGGCGATGCCGCCGCCCATGGTGCCGGCGCCGATGACGGCGGCCTGCCTGATGGGCCGCGTCTGCGTGCCGGCCGGCAGGCCGGGCACCTTGGCGCTCTCGCGCTCGGCGAAGAAGGCGTGGATCAGCCCGGCGCGCTGTGGCGAGTCCATGCAGTCGAGGAAGAGTTCGCGCTCCCTGGCCAGCCCCTCGGCGAAGGGCAGGGTGCAGGCGGCCTCGATGGCATCGACGCAGCGGTGCGGCGAATGCAGGTTGCGCGCGGTCCTGGCGAGCTTGGCCCGCGCCTCGGCGAACAGCGCCGGGTCGACGCCCGTGACCTTCTCGCCGCGGGCGCCGACCGGCACGGCGGCAAGCGTCTCGTCGCGCACGCGCTGGGCGAAGCGCAGGCCGGCGTCGAGCGCCGAATCCCCGTCGTCGAGCGCGTCGAGGATGCCGAGTTCCAGCGCCGCCGGGGCGCTCACCGGCTCGCCGGATAGGATGATCTCAAGGGCCTTGGCCGGGCCGGCGAGGCGCGGCAGGCGCTGGGTGCCGCCGGCGCCGGGAAGCAGGCCCAGCTTAACCTCCGGCAGTCCGACCCTGGCCGTGCGCAGTGCCACGCGGAAGTGGCAGCCCAGCGCCACCTCCAGCCCGCCGCCCAGCGCGGTGCCGTGGATAGCCGCGACGACCGGCTTGGGGCAGGCGTCGAAGCGGGCGATGACGTCGGGCAGGCTGGGCGGCTGGGAGGGCTTGCCGAACTCGCGGATGTCGGCGCCGGCCATGAAGGTGCGCCCGGCGGCCACCAGCAGCAGCACGTCGGCGTCCGCGTCGGCGATGCCGGCGTCCAGCGCCGCGGCAAGGCCGGTGCGCACGCCGTGGCCTAGCGCGTTGACGGGCGGGTAGTCGACGGTGATGACGCCGGTGCGGCCCTGGCGGGCGTAGGTGACGAGGGTGCTCATGCGATCGTGTGCCTTCTCCCCAGAGGGCCCGCCGCTGTCGGGTGCGCGGCGTCGCGAAGCGCGCACGGTGCCGGCGGGCGACCGGAGCACACTGTAGCAGAGGCGCACGCGGAATCAAGTTCCGCGAAATTAGTTTCCGTATTGCGGAATAAGTCAGGCCCCCGCCGTACGACCACCGCTCCCCGGCGCGTGGCCGGATGGACGGAGCTTCAGCACGAACAGAAAGATCGGGGTGGCGAGAGCGCAATTATTGGCCTGTGAATGTCAGATCCATCTGTGTTTATCTGTGTTCATCTGCGGCAAAACCTGCCTTGCCTCCAAAGTATTTTCACGGGAAAGCAGTTTTTTTGCCACAGATGAACACAGATAAACACAGATATAGAGAACAGATTTTATCGTCTATCGCGTCGGTTGGCTGTGCGTGTCTTGCCCGGCGCCGCGGCGCCGGGCTTCTGGCGGCGGTGAGGTGGAGAGCGGCCCGTGCCTTTTTTGCGGGCAGGCGGTTGGCAAATCGGCGGCGACCCCTCTAAAAGCGGAATGGCAGCCACCCTACATACACAGGCGGCCCGCCTTCCGGGTTGCAACGACGACGGACCATCATGCTTACCTCTCGCTCCAATCGTACCCGATCGCTGACCGCCATCACGGCGGCGCTCGTCATCGCCCTGGCGGCCGGTACCGCCGACGCGCGCGCCGGCAAAAGCACGTCCAGCGGCAGCCGCGGCCTGCGCACCAACGACGCGCCCGCCGCCACCAGCACCGCGCCGAACTCCGCCGCGCCCATGGAGCGCT
>DASWVP010000515.1:0-2437 GCA_036401175.1 Azospirillum sp.
CCTGCTGGGCTGGCATGATCCCGACTACCCGGCGCTGCTGCGGCGCGCCGCCAATCCGCCGCTGGCGCTGTTCGTGGCCGGCGATCCGGGCCTGCTCTGGCATCCGGCCGTGGCCATCGTCGGCAGCCGCTCGCCCAGCGCGGGCGGCCGCGACAACGCCCGCGACTTCGCCCGCGCCATCGCCGCGACCGGCCTGGGCGTCACCAGCGGCCTGGCCGCCGGCATCGACACCATCGCGCACGAGACCGCCCTGGCCGCCGGCGGCATCACCGTGGCGGTGCTGGGCAGCGGCATCGACACCCCCTACCCGCGCGCCAACGCCGGACTGCACGCGCGCATCGCCGAACGCGGTGCGGTGGTCAGCGAATACCCGCCCGGAACCCAGTCCCAGCGCGGCTTCTTCCCGGCCCGCAACCGGATCATCGCCGGGCTGGCGCTGGGCGTGCTGGTGGTCGAGGCCGCCGAGCGCTCCGGCGCCCTGATTACCGCGCGCCTGGCCAGCGACGCGGGGCGCGACGTGTTCGCCGTGCCCGGTTCGATCCACAACCCCATGGCGCGCGGCTGCCACCGCCTGATCCGCGACGGCGCCGGGCTGGTCGAGTCCGCCAGCGAGGTGACGATCGCCGTCGCGCCGCTGGCGGCCGAACTCGGCGACGCCTTGCGCCGGCGCCTGGCCGCCCCCAGTTCGGGGGCCGGGACGCCCGCCGCCGCCGCTGCCGGCGTCGAGCTGACGGACGATCCCGACTACCACCGCTTGTGGCAAGCCCTCGGGCATGACCCAACCGGTATGGATCGGCTGGTCGAACGCACCGGATTGACGACCGCCGAACTGTCATCCATGCTGCTGGTCATGGAGCTGGAGGGACGCGTCGCCGTGGCACACGGCCGCTACGCCCGAAGGCGCCATGACACCGCGAACACCGCGCCTCCGGGCGCAGGCCGGGGGAAATGAAAGAGAGCATCCTGGACGTCCTGCTCTACCTGTTCGAACACTACTTCACCGAAGACGCGGACCTCGTCCGCGACCGCGACTCCCTCCAGGCCGGCCTGCTCCAGGCCGGATTCAGCCCCGCCGAGATCAGCAAGGCCTTCGACTGGCTCGATGCCCTGGCCGAACAGCGCCCGAGCGCGGCGATCCCGCGCATCGACGGCCCGACCCGCGTGTATTTCGGCCCCGAGCTCGACAAGCTCGACGTCGAATGCCGCGGCTTCCTGCTGTTCCTCGAACAGCACGGCATCCTCGACGCCGACCAGCGCGAGCTGGTGCTGGACCGCGCGATGGCGCTGGACCAGGACGAGCTCGACCTCGACGACCTGAAGTGGGTCGTGCTGATGGTGCTGTTCAACCAGCCCGGCTCCGAGGCCGCGTATGCGTGGATGGAAACGCAGATGTTCATCGACGAACCGGAGCCGGTGCACTAGCCTGGTCCAGGCGGCCGCGCCGGGGAGGCACGGACCGTTTCGCGCGACTGGCGCCGGCACGTCCGGCGCGATGGGGAAACAGGGGACAACATGACGGATTGGTATTACCACGACCCGGCGCAGGGTCGCGTCGGCCCGCTGTCGGCCGAGCAGATGCGCGCGCGTTACATCGACCGCCGGGTCCAGCGCGACACCCTGGCCTGGCACGCCGGCGCGCGCGAATGGCAGCCGCTGGACCGATTCTCCGAAGAGCTGCAGCTCGACACGGTCGCCCCGGATGCGTCGCTGCCGCCGCCGCTGCCGCCGGTGGCCGCGCCAGCGCCGCCGTCGATGGCCGCGTCCCGCGCCTACGCCAACCACGCGGGCATGCGCGTGCCGAGGGCGCCGCCGAAACGCGGCCTGTCCGGCTGCGCGATCGTGGCGATCGTGGGCGCGGTGGTGGCGGTGCCGGTGCTGGCGATCCTGGCCGCGATCGCGATTCCCGCCTACCAGGAATACACGATCCGCGCGCAGGCCGCCGCCGGCCTGGCCGGCGCGGCGTCGGCGATGCAGCGCGCGGTCGACGAGTTCCAGGACGCCCACGACCGCTGCCCCGGCAACGACGACTTCGCGCCGCTGCTGCGCCAGTTCGCGGCGGTGGAGAAGACCACCACGGTGCGCTTCGGCGCGCTGGAGGGCGGCAACTGCGCGTTCGAGTTCACCCTGCACGGCAACCCCGCCGTCGAAGGCCGGACCTGGGTGTTCGAATCCCGTCGCGACGGCCACCTGGCCGGATGGGACTGCAGCGGCGGCGACCTGCCCGCCCGTTACCGCCCGCAGCGCTGCCGGCGCCCCTGACCGGCCCCGCCCGTCCGGCCCGACGATCCGCTTCCGGAAGACCTCGCATGACCCAGTGGTACTACAGCGATTACGAACGCAACCGCCATGGCCCGGTGAGCGCCGCCGACCTCGCGATGCTGCACGCCAACGGCCAGCTGGCCGCCGACACCCTGGTCTGGCGCGAAGGCATGGCGCA
>DASWVP010000516.1:0-16847 GCA_036401175.1 Azospirillum sp.
TGGGGCCGCGCGCCCGCCGCCTGATCGTCGAACGGTACGACTGGAACCGCACGCTGGCCCCCCTGGACGCGCTGGTCGCGCCGGCCGGCGCGACGGCCGGAGCCGGCCGCAGGGCCGGTGCCGCCTGACCACCAACCGGGAGGATGCGACCATGCGGGAACCCGATGCCGGAACGGCCTCCACGACCGAGGAGCCGCTGGAGGTCCTGGCCGCGCAGTTCCGCACGCTGGCCGGTCTGCACGCCGTCCGCCGGCGGTTCGGCGTGGCGGGCAAAGGCGGTGGGGGCAAGGGCGGGACGGGCGTGGAGCCGGCCGAACTCGTCCGCCTGATCGGCGATGCGCTTTCCCCCACCGTAAGCGACCGGCTGGCCGGGATCGCCGACCGGCACCGCGCGCACCTCGATGCGCTGGACGCGCGCGAGGGCGAGGCGCTGCGGCGCGTCGGCGCCGTGGTGGACCGGATCGAAGCCATGTTGGAGCGCGAACGCCGATCCCTGCCCGTCAATCCGCCGGCTGGGGAGACGGTCGCCCGCCCGGCCGCGCGCCCCGTTCTCACCTGGATCGCCGCCTGGACGGCCAGCGCCGCGGCGGCGTTCGTGGCCGGGCTGGCGCTGGCGCCGCAACTGCGCGACCCGCTGATGGTGCTGCTGGCGCACGCCGGGGGATGAGAAACCGCAAATCCGATCGGCGCGCCGCGCCAATGAAGGAAGTACGCCTATACGGACGAACGCCTTCCCTCCAGGGATTAGTTCGTCAAAGCCTCTGGCGGACGGTGACGGCGACGGGGAGAATGGCACGGTTTCATTGTCCGCTTACCGGAAGTACCAGCGAAATCCTTGGGCGCGAGCCTCGGCAGACTTGCGGGCCGATGGGTGGCGGACCTGTCAGCAATCGGGGAGGCGACGTGTTGCGCACAACCGCTGAGGTGGCGTTCAAGCCCCGCACCATCGTGATGATCGCGGCGGCTCTGCTTGTCGCGGCGTGCTCGTCGGCGTCGCACCCGCCGGCGCCGATGAACATCGGCGCGGCGCCCGGCATGGAGACGCCGGAATACCGCGTCGGGCCGCTGGACAAGCTGCGCATCTTCGTCTGGCAGGCGCCGGAGTTCACCACCGACGTGCCGGTCCGCCCGGACGGCCGCATCTCGACCCCGCTGATCGACAACATGGCGGCGGCCGGCAAGACCACCGCGGAACTGGGCCGCGACATCCAGCGGGAGCTGCGCCAGTATGTTCAGGACCCGCTGGTGACCGTCATCGTCACCGAATTCGCGGGGGCGCTGGACCAGAAGATCCGCGTGGTGGGCGGGGCGTCGCTGCCGCGCGCCATCCCGTTCCGCGCCAACATGACCATGCTCGACGTCATGATCGAGGCCGGCGGCCTGACCGAGTACGCGGCCGGCAACCGCGCCGTGCTGTCCCGCCGGCACGGCGACGGGCAGGGCGTCTACAGCGTTCGTCTGGCCGATCTTCTGAACGACGGCGACATCTCCGCGAACGTGCCGGTCATGCCCGGCGACGTGGTCATCATCCCGCAGAGCTGGTTCTGAGCGCGAGCAGGGGGAGATCCCGCCGATGGGGCTGACGGATGTGCCGGTGCAAACCCTTGTCCGCCTCGCCATGGCCGAGGTCTGGCGCCGCCGCCGGTTGGCGCTGGGCGTCGCCTGGGCCTTCAGCGTCGCCGGCTGGATCGCCGTCATGCTGCTGCCCAACACCTACACCAGCCAGACCCGCGTCTACGCCGACACGCAGAGCGTGATGGGCCCGCTGATGAAGGGGCTGGCGGTTCAGTCCAACATGGACCAGCAGCTCGACGTCATGCGGCGCACCATGCTGTCGCGCCCGAACGTCGAGCAGCTGCTGCGGATGACCGACCTCGACCTGATGGCGGCCAACGACGACGATCGCGAACGGCTGATCCAGGGCCTGCAGCGCGCCATCGAGGTCCGGATGGAGGGCAGGCAGCTCTTCACCATCTCCTACACCAGCCGCGATCCGGTGCGCGCGCAGCGCACCGTGCAGTCGCTGCTGGACATCTTCGTGGAACAGAACGTCGGCATCAACCGCAGCGACATCCAGAACACCCGCCGCTTCATCGACGGCCAGATCGCCGAATACGAACAGCGCCTGCGCGAGACCGAGGGGAAGGTCGCCGAGTTCCGGCGCGTCAACGCTGTCGACCTGGACAACCGCAACAGCCTCGTCAACCGCATCCAGCGGGCCGAGGCGGAGCTTCAGCAACTCCAGACCACGCTGCAGGCGACGATCTGGCGGCGCGACCTGCTGCGCGTCGAGTTGAGCCGGACGCCGGCCTTTCTGAGCGTGGAGCAGGCCGCGCGCGGCGGATCGGGCGGCGGCGCGCTGGCGGACGCGCGCGCGCGGCTCCAGTCCCTACTGGCCCGCACCACCGAGCAGCACCCGGACGTCATTGCGCTCCGCCGGCAGATCCAGGCGCTGGAGGCGGGCGGCGCCGGCAGCCCCGGCCGTTCCACGTCGAGCCGCGTGCCCAACGCCGTCCACGAACAGATCGCCGCCGACGAGCGGTCGCTCGGCGTCGAGATCGATTCCCTGCAATACCGCATCGCGCAGGCGGAAAAGACCATCGCCGAGGAGCGCCGGCTGCTGGAGATCGTGCCGGAGGTCGAGCTGAAGCTGACGCAGCTGAACCGGGATTACGACATCCTCAAGCAGAACTACGATGCGCTGATCACCCGCCGGGAATCGGCGCTGATCGCCCAGCGGATCGAGGACGACACGCCCAACATCGACTTTCGCGTCGTCGAACCGCCGGTCGTGCCGCTGACGCCCAGCGGCCCGCCGCGCCTGATCCTCATCCCGGCGGTGCTGGTGCTGGGAGTGGCGGCCGGGCTGGGCTTCGTGCTGCTGCGCATGATCCTGCGCCAGAGCTTCGAGAGCACCAAGGCCCTGCGCCAGGCGTTCGATCTGCCGGTGCTGGGGCGGGTTTCCGACACCGGCGTCGTCAGCGGCGCCCATCGGGCGCTGGCCGTCGCCATGACGGGCGCGGCCTCCGGCGCGCTGCTGCTGTGCGCCGCCGGCCTCGTCTACGTCCAGCTGATCGCTCCGGCATCGCTCGAACTGGCGGGGTGGCTGCGTCGGGCCGTCGACTCGCTGTCTGCCCTGGCGACCTGAAACACAACGACCGGTGACGGCATGACGGACAACTTTTCCCTGATCGAGCGCGCCGCGCGCCGTCTTGGCGGACGGGGCGGCGGACGGGGCGGCGATGCCCCGGCGCCGCCCGGCGCCGCTCCGGGCGCCTTGCCGGGCCGTTCGGTGTCGGTCGATCCCGGCCGCCTGAAGGCCCTTGGCCTCATCACGGCGGACGCGTGCGATTCGCGCCTCGCCGAAGAGATGCGGGTCGTCAAGCGCCGCCTGATGCGGCGTCTGCGCCGCCAGCCGCTCGTGCCCGCCAGGGACGGCCACCTGCCCGGCGTCGTCACCGTCAGCAGCGCCCGCCCGCGCGAGGGCAAAAGCACCTTCGCGCTCAACCTCGCCCTCAGTCTGGCGCTCGACGACAAGGTCAACACGCTGCTGGTCGACGCCGACCTGCTGCATCCCCGCCTGTTCGCCATGCTTGGTCTCGACCGGACGACGGGCGTGGCCGACGCGTTGCGGGATCCGGCCATGGACCCGGCCACGCTGGTCTGCCGGGACGAACGGCTGGGCCTGTCGCTGTTCGACGCCGGGCATGACACGCGGGCGACGGCGGAGCAGTTCGCCGTGGGGAAGGTGCGGGCCATGGTCGAGCGGCTGGCCCGGCCCTTCCGCGACGGGCTGGTCATCATCGACACCGCCCCGCTGCTGATGCACACGGGCGCGCTCACGCTGGCGCAATGCGCCGAGCAGACCGTGCTGGTGGTCGAGGCGAACCGCACCGAGCAAAACGAGGTCCAGACGGCGATCGACCTGCTGGACGGTACCACCAACGTCAGTCTTGTCCTCAACAAGGTACCGACGGACAATTCAACCGAGGCGCTGCGCGAGGCCTACAGCTACTATTGACGTGAGACTTCGGCCTGTCCGGATCAACCACATCCGAATCAGCCGTGTCCGGGTCAACCGTCAAGGGGGAGGGTGCCTCGACCATGCTCCATCTGCTCCGTGTCCTGTTTTCCCTTGCCGTCGCCGCCGCACCGGCCGCGGCCGCGGCGCAAACCTCCGCCACGGCCTTACCCTCCTCGGCGACGGCGCCGGCGGACAGCGCGACGTCCCCCGCCGCGCCGACGTCGGAGGGGGCCGCCATCCCGTCGCCCCAGGACACGGCGCCGCCGCGTGCCGGCGACCCGGTCACGCCGCCGACGCGGCCGGAGTTCACCGTCGGCACCTCGCTGGAAGGGACCGACAACGTCGACCTGACGCCCTCCTCGCGCAAGGACAGCGCGCTGATCTGGACGCAGTCGGGCCGCCTGCGCTGGGTCCGCCTCGGCACCCGATTGAGCGGCGCCATCGACGCCGCGCTCGATTACGACAGCATCTTCGGGCGCGAGGGCGGCGGGGTGGACCACGCGTTCCGCGCCACCGGCAACGCGCGCGCCCGCGCGGAGCTGCTGGAAGACCTGTTCTATGTGGACGTCCAGGGTCTGGCGCGGCGGGCGCTGGTCGCCCCGGACGCGCCGATCGGCGCGACGCGGGCCGGCGGGCGCGGCACCACGCAGCTCACTTCGCTGTCGGTCAGCCCCTTCCTGGCGCATCGCTTCGGCACCTACGCGGAGGGCGAGCTGCGCTACCGGTTCCGGCAGGTCTTCGTCGGCAGTTCGAGCATCGGCAACCAGCAGACGCACACCGCCAGCGCGCGGTTGAGCAGCGGCAGCTTCCTGGCGCGCCAGCGGCACGCGCTGTCCGCCGTCGTCGAACGGACCAGCGCGGAGGTCGACACCAACGAGATCGACCGCACCACCATCCTGCTCGACAGCGAATTCGCCGTCACCGGCGCCATCGCCGCGCTCACCACCCTGGGCTGGGAGAGCGTGCGCTCGCCGGCGCTGACGGACGACCCCAGCGGTCTGGTGGCGATGGCCGGCGTCCGGCTGCGGCCGGCGCGGGACACCACGGTGGTGCTGCGCGCCGGGCGCCGCTACGAAAAGGGCGTGATCGACGCCGAGGTGCACCACGCCTTCACCCCCCGGCTGGCTCTGACCGGCGCGTATCACGAGGGCATCCAGTCGCCGCAGCAGTCGCTGACCGGCGTCGACCTGCGCTACGACCCGCAGCTCGACGCCTTCATCGACGAGGCGACCAAGCTGCCCATCGAGCGCGACGACGTCGGCCTCGGCCTGGGCAACAGCGTCTACCGCTACCGCCGGTTCGAGGCGGCCGTCGTCGGCACCTATGAACGCGACCGCGTGCGGATCGGCGGCACCTACGGTTGGCGCGACTTCGACACCGGCCCCGACCAGACGCTGTGGAGCGCCACGGCCCAGTGGTCGCACCGGCTGACCCGCCGGCTCGGCGCGTCCGTCTCGGCGAGCTATCGCGGCAGCGACAGCGGCGGGACGACCGGGCGCACGGACACGGCGGTCGTCGGCATCGGGGCCGATTACCGGCTGACCGAGACGGCCTACCTGCTGGCGTCGCTGCGCCGTGCCCAGCGCTGGTCGGATCGCGAGGACGCCGGGTACGTGGAAAACGCCATCGTCGTCGGCCTGCAGGTGAAATTCTGATGGCAGGTGAAATTCTGATGATCGAAGAGCACTACGGCTTCCTGGGCCCGCCCTTCCGCCTGATGCCCGATCCCCGGTTCTTCTACGCCAGCCGCAGCCACAGGGCGGCGCTGGAGTACCTGCGCTATGGGCTGCACCAGGGGGAGGGGTTCGTCGTCATCACCGGCGACGTCGGCACCGGGAAGACAACGCTTCTCCAGCGCATGCTGGAGGATCTGGAGGATCCGCAGGGCGGCGCCTTCGTGGCGGCGGCGATCGTCACCACTGCGGTCGAGCCGGACGATGCCATCCGCCTGTTCCTGTCGGCCTTCGGCGTCCCCGCCCCGGAATCGGGCAAGGCCGAGCGGATCGAGACGCTGCGGCGCTTCCTGCTGGGCCAGCGCGAGGCCGGGCGGCGTCTGGTGCTGCTGGTCGACGAGGCGCAGAACCTGCCCCTGCGCACGCTGGAGGAGATGCGCATGCTCTCCAACCTCGCGGTGGCGGGCGAGCCGCTGGTGCAGATCTTCCTTCTGGGCCAGCCGCAGTTCCGCACCACGCTGGCCGACCCCGACCTGGAGCAGTTCCGCCAGCGCGTCACCGCGTCGTACCACCTGCGCCCCCTGTCGGCGGATGAGACGCGGGAGTACGTCGGGCACCGGCTGGCGGCGGTCGGCTGGACCGGCACGCCGTCGTTCAGCGAGGCCTGTCTGGCGCGCATCCACCAGGAAGCCGGCGGCGTGCCCCGGCGCATCAACACGCTGTGCACGCGCCTCCTGCTGTTCGGCTGCCTGGAAGAGGTCGATGCCTTCGACGCCCCGCACGTGGACGCCGTCGTCCGCGACTTCCGCAACGAGGAGCTGGGGGCCGTCCCGCCCGCGCGGTCCCCGGCCGCGCTTCCCGACCCGTCGCGGGTGGCCGCGCTCGAAGCGCGGATCGCCGGGCTGGAAGCGGTGGTGCGCCGGCAGGAGGCGCTTCTGCGCGACGTGCTGGGCACCGCCGTCGGTGTGCTGGCGGCCGAGATGAGGACGAGCGCCGATGACGGAGCAAGCGTTGGGGCGGCCGACGCCCGCGGCTGATCGCGTCGTCAACGCCTTGTCGGTCGACGTCGAGGACTATTATCAGGTCTCGGCCTTCGCCGGCGTGGTCGATCGCGGCAACTGGGACCGCTGGCCCTCGCGCGTGGTCGACAACACCCTGCGCACGCTCGACCTCTTCGCCGAGGCCGGCGTGCGGGGCACGTTCTTCACCCTGGGGTGCGTGGCGCGGGCCCACCCGCGTCTGGTCGCCACCATCGCCGCCGCCGGGCACGAGGTGGCCAGCCACGGCTTCGCCCACCGCCGCGTCGGCGAGCAGACCCCGCGGGATTTCCGCGACGACGTGGCGGCGACCAAGGCGCTGCTGGAGGACCAGTCCGGCACGCCGGTGCGGGGCTATCGGGCCGCCAGCTTCTCCATCGACCGGAGCACGTGGTGGGCCTTCGACGCGTTGGCCGAGGCCGGCTACGCCTACAGTTCCAGCATCCATCCCATCGCGCACGACCACTACGGGATGCCGGACGCGCCGCGTCACCCCTTCCGCCCGGTGCCGGGCCTCGTGGAGATCCCCGTGGGGACCGTGGAGTTGCTGGGGCGCCGCTGGTCGTGCGGCGGCGGCGGCTTCTTCCGGGTGCTGCCATACGGCTGGACGCGGTCGTCGGTAAGACGCATCAACGCGCGGGAAGGCCGTCCGGTCACCTTCTACTTCCACCCCTGGGAAATCGATCCGGACCAGCCGCGCCTGTCCGGCGCCCCGCTGAAGGCGCGCCTGCGTCATTACAGCGGGCTGTGCGGCATGGCGGACAAGCTGCGGCACCTGCTGCGCGACTTCGCCTGGGACCGCATCGACCGCGTCCACGCGGGGGTTCTGACGCAGGACGGGCGGCGCCGCTGATTTCGAGCGGCATTCCGAGGGGTGCGAAGGGTCTCTGCCGTTGGCTTGCCGTTCAGAGGCGCGGGGCAATCTCCCGCCGTCATCACTTCCGTGCGATACACTGTCCACTGTCACAAAATGTGACACAAATTTTATGGACGGGGGGATCGCTAATCTGGCAACCGTGGGCCCATCGTCGATGCGCCGCCGGCCCCGAAGAGGGCTGGCGCGTGGACAACCGTGGGCCCGCATCCGGGTCGGACGACCGGCTTCGTTGCTTGAGGATTGAGGAAAATCATGGCTAATGTTTCGGGCACTTCAGGCAATGACACCTTGTCCGGCGGCAACGAAAACGACGTTCTGTATGGCTACGCCGGGAATGATGTTCTCGACGGCTATTCCGGAAGCGACGTTCTCTATGGTGACGATGGCGACGACACCTTGGGTGGCGGCGACGGCGACGACGTCTTGTCAGGCGCCGGCGGCAACGACGTCTTGCTTGGCGCCGACAATGCCGACTCGCTGTACGGCGAGGCCGGCGACGACCAACTCCTTGGCGGCGCCGGTGCCGACACGCTCTTCGGTGACGTCGGCAACGACCTCCTGGAGGGTAACGACGACGACGACATACTGTCGGGTGGCGGTGGCAACGATACGTTGTCCGGCGGCGACGGGAACGATACGGTGTACGGCGACGCGGGGGCGGACCTGCTGTCCGGCGAAGGCGGTCATGACCTGCTGTCCGGCGGTGCGGACAACGACACGCTGATCGGCGGCGGCGGCAACGACACGCTTGTGGGCGGTGACGGCGTCGATACGGCCGATTACAGCGCGTCGAGCGAGGGCGTGACGATCAGCCTCGCCGGGGGCACGGGCACGGGCGGCGACGCCCAGGGCGACGCGCTCTCCGAAATCGAAAACCTCATCGGGTCGGCGCAGGCGGACGCCCTGACGGGCGACACCTCCGCCAACGCGTTGTCCGGTGCGGCCGGTAACGACACGCTGTCCGGCGGCGACGGCAACGACACGCTCAACGGCGGCGACGGCGACGACTCGCTTCTCGGCGATGGCGGCGCCGACTCGCTCGACGGCGGCGCCGGCAACGACACCTTGTACGGTGGCGCGGGCAACGACACCCTGTACGGCGGCGCCGGCACCGATGTGCTGTACGGCGGCGACGGGATCGACACGGCCGACTACAGCGGCACCAGCACCGGCTTCGCGGTGGATCTGCGGGAAGCCGCCAGCATCGGCAGCGCCTTCCATGACATCGAGAACGTCATCGGCAGCACCGGCGCCGACACGCTCGTCGGCAGCAACGCCGACAACCTGCTGTCCGGCAACGGCGGCAACGACATCGTCAGCGGCGGCCAGGGCAACGACACGCTGGACGGCGGCAGCGGCGAAGACACGCTGTCGGGCGGCATCGGCAACGACATCCTGAGCGGCGGCGACGGCAACGACGCCCTGTACGGCAACGACGACGCCGACACCCTGTATGGCGGCCAGGGCAACGACGTTCTGTCCGGCGGCTACGGCGCCGACGTCCTGTCCGGCGAGAACGGCAACGACGTCCTTCGGGGCGGCGCCGGCAGCGACACCCTGGCCGGCGGCCTGGGCAACGACGCGGCCGACTACACCGGCTCGGCCGAGGCCGTCCATGTGGTTCTGGGGACATCGGCCGCGGGCGGCGATGCCCAGGGCGACACCTTCGACGGCATCGAAAACCTCATCGGTTCGTCCCAGGACGACACCCTGGTCGGCGACGCGAGCGTCAACATGCTGACGGGCGGCGCCGGCAACGACATCCTGAGCGGCGCGGCGGGCGACGACACGCTGTCCGGCGGCGACGGCAACGACACGCTGCTGGGTGATGCGGGCAGCGACGCGCTGAGGGGCGACGCCGGCACCGACGTGGTCGACTACAGCGGTTCGGCGGCGGTCAACGTCAACCTGGGCGGGACCAGCTCGTCGGGCAACGCGGCGGGCGACACCTACCAGTCGATCGAAGTCGTCATCGGCAGCTCGAACAACGACACGATGACCGGCGGCACGGGCGGCGACGTGCTGTCCGGCGCGGCCGGCAGCGACGCGCTGTCCGGCGGCACGGGCGACGACACGCTGGTCGGCGGCGCCAGCAACGACACCCTTGTCGGCGGCGACGGCACCGACACGGCCGACTACAGCGCTTCCTCGTCGGCCGTGACCATCGTCCTCGGCACGTCGGCGTCGGGCGGCGACGCGGCCGGCGACACGCTCACCGAGATCGAGATCGTCACCGGCTCCGCCTACCGGGACGCCCTGACCGGCGACGCCAATGCGAACGCGCTGTCCGGCGGCGCCGGCAACGACACGCTGAGCGGCGGCGCCGGCAACGACTACCTGGACGGTGGGTCGGGCAACGACCTGTTCGTCGGCGGCGCCGGCAACGACACCCTGTACGGCGGCGACGGCTACGACACCGCCGATTACAGCACCGTCACCGACGCCTTGACGATCACCGTCTCCAGCGGCTCGGTCACCGTCAATCTGGGTGACGGCAACGTCGACGTCCTGATCGGCATCGAGAACATCATCGGCGGCTCGGGCAACGACAGCCTGACCGGTGATTCCAACGGCAACGTCATCGCGGGCGGCGCCGGCGCCGACACCCTGAACGGCGGCAGCGGCAGCGACACGGCCGACTACAGCACCTCGACCGGTGCGGTGACCGTTGCGCTGGCGTCGTCGGGCACGTCCACGGTTTCGGGCGGCGATGCCGAAGGCGACTCGGTCGTCAATTTCGAGAACGTCTTCGGCGGCTCGGGCTCCGACAGCCTGACCGGCGACGCCAGCGCCAACGTCATCGCGGGCGGCGCCGGCAACGACACGCTGAGCGGCGGCGCCGGCACCGACACGCTGGACTACAGCACCTCGACCGCGGGCGTGTCGGTCGCCCTGTCCTCTTCGGGTGCCGCCACCGTCTCGGGCGGCCACGCCGCGGGCGACGTCGCGACGGGCTTCGAGTACATCGTCGGTTCGCTGCACGGGGACACGCTGACCGGTGACGAGACCGCCAACCGGCTGTGGGGCGACGAAGGCAACGACAACCTGGGTGGCGGCGACGGCGGCGACACGCTGTACGGCGGCGACGGCAACGACACGCTGAACGGCGGGAACAACGACGACCGTCTCGTCGGCGGCGCCGGCAGCGACAGCCTGGTCGGCGGTTCCGGCAACGACGCGGCCGACTACAGTGCCTCGTCGGCGGCCGTGACCATCGTCCTCGGCACGTCGGCGTCGGGCGGCGATGCGGCCGGCGACACGTTGAGCGGCATCGAAACCGTCGTCGGCTCCGACCATGCGGACGCCCTGACCGGCGACGCCAACGCCAACCTGCTGTCCGGCGGCGCGGGCAACGACACGCTGGTCGGCGGGGCGGGCAACGACACGCTCTCGGGCGGCGACGGGATCGATCTGGTCGATTACAGCGCCTCCTCCTCCGGCGTGACCGCCTATCTGAGCGGGAACGCGGGCTCGGGCGGCGACGCCGCGGGCGACCGGCTCACCGACATCGAGAACGCCATCGGCACGTCCCAGAACGACTCGATCGAGGGCAGCGGCGAAGCCAACGTCCTTTCGGGCGCGGCCGGCGATGACACGTTGAGCGGTGGCTCCGGCAACGACACGCTCTACGGCGGGACGGGCACCGACAGCATCGTCGGCGATTCCGGAACCGACCTCATGTACGGCGAAGACGGCAACGACACGCTGAACGGCGGCACCGGCAACGACTCCATCTACGGCGGTGCGGGCTCCGACGTCGTCTACGGCGGCGGCGACACCGACATCCTCTACTTCACCGGATCGAGCGCCGTGTCGGTCACCCTTTCGGGCAACGACACGATCGCCGCCACCGTCTCGGGCGGCGACGCGGCCGGCGACGCCATCTTCGCCGTCGAGAATCTTGGCGGCGGCAGCGGCGACGACACGCTGACCGGCAACAACTACGCCAACCTGCTGTCCGGTGCCGCGGGCAACGACATCCTCTACGGCGATGACGTCAACAGCACGCTGAACGGCGGCGGCGGCAACGACACGCTGGCCGGCGGTCTCGGCAGCGACACGCTGTACGGCGGCCAGGGCTCCGACACCGCCGACTACACCAACGCGGCGGACGGCGTCACGGCCAGTCTGGCCACCGGGACCGGCACCCGCAACGAGGCCGAAGGCGACGTCTTCGTCGGCATCGAGAACATCAAGGGCTCGGCCTACATCGACGCCCTGTGGGGCGACGAGACCGCCAACGTGCTGTACGGCGAGGACGGCGACGACTCGCTGACGGGCGGCGGCGGCAACGACACGCTCTATGGCGGCCAGGACAGCGACAGCCTCGTGGGCGAGGCGGGCGCCGATGTCCTGTCCGGCGGCGCGGGCGGCGACACGCTGTACGGCGGCGTGGACGACGACCGCCTGCACGGCGGCGCCGGCGGCGACAGTCTGGTGGGCGGCACCGGCATCGACACCGCCGACTACACGGGGTCCGGCTCGGGCGTGACGGTCGGCCTCGCCACCGGCGCGACGGTTTCGGGCGGCGACGCCGCGGGCGACACGCTCGTCGGCATCGAGAACCTCATGGGCTCGTCGTATGCCGACTCGCTGTCGGGCGACGACGGCGACAACATCCTGTCCGGCGCCGACGGCAACGACACGCTGTACGGCGGTCAGGGCGCCGACACGCTGTACGGCGGCCAGGGCACCGACTGGGGCATCTATGCCGGGTCCGGCGCGGCCGTTTCGGTCGACCTGACCGACGGAACGGCCACGGGCGGCGCCGCCCAAGGCGACCGCTTCGACAGCGTCGAGAACCTGCTTGGTTCGTCCCACGACGACACCCTGCGCGGCAGCGACGCCAACAACCTGCTGTCCGGCGCCGACGGCACCGACATCCTCAGCGGCGCGGCCGGCAACGACACGCTGATCGGCAACGCCGGAGCCGACACGCTGGTCGGCGGCGACGGCACCGATTTGGCCGACTACACCGCCTCGACGTCGGGGGTCACGGTCAATCTCGCCACGGGAATCGGGACCGGCGGCGACGCCGAGGGCGACAGGCTCACGACGGTCGAGAACCTCATCGGTTCGGCGCAGGCGGACAGCCTGACGGGCGACGGCAACGCCAACGTGCTGTCCGGCGCGGCGGGCAACGACACGCTGCTGGGCGGTGCCGGCAACGACACGCTGTACGGCGGCGACAACACCGACACGGCCGACTACACGGGCTCCGGCACCGCGGTCTCGGTCAACCTGACGAGCGGGACGCACACGGGCGGCGACGCCGAGGGCGACACCCTCAACAGCATCGAGAATGTGACGGGCTCGTCCCACAACGACACGCTGACCGGCGGGTCGGACGCCAACGTGCTGTCCGGCGCCGACGGTTCCGACATCCTCAGCGGCGTCGGCGGCAACGACACGCTGGTCGGCGGCGCCGGCGACGACACGCTGGCCGGCGGTTCGGGGTCCGACAGCCTCATCGGCGGCGCCGGCAGCGACACGGCCGACTACAGCGCCTCCGGCGCCGCGGTGACGATCGACCTCGCCACGCCGTCCGCCTCGGGCGGCGACGCCGCGGGCGATACGTTCGACGGCATCGAAAACCTCGTCGGCACCACCCTTGCGGACAGCCTGACCGGCGACGCCAACGCCAACCTGCTGTCCGGCGGCACGGGCAACGACACGCTGGTCGGCGGCGCCGGGGCCGACACGATGATCGGCGGCGACGGCATCGACACGGCCGACTTCAGCGCCGCGAGCGCGGGGGTCGCGGCCAATCTGGCCACCGGCGGCAGCGGCGGCGACGCGCAAAGCGACGTGTACGCCTGGGTCGAGAACCTGATCGGCTCCGCCCACGCCGACACTCTGACCGGCGACGCGGTGGCCAACCTGCTCTCCGGCGGCGACGGCAACGACCTCCTGTCGGGTGGCGCGGACAACGACACGCTGTCCGGCGGAAACGGGAACGACACGCTGGCCGGCGGCGCGAACGCCGACCTGCTGTCCGGCGGTGCCGGCAACGATCTGGCCGACTACAGCGCGTCGAGCGCCGCGGTGACGGTCAGCCTCCTCGCTGGCACGGGCACGGGCGGCGACGCCGAGGGCGACACCCTCGACGGCTTCGAAGACCTCCTCGGCTCATCCCAGGCCGACGTGCTGACGGGTGACGCCGCCGCCAACCGCCTCGTCGGCGGCGGGGGAGCGGACACGCTGTCCGGCGGCGACGGCAACGACACCCTGTCCGGCGGCGACGGCGGCGACATCTATTCCTACGCTGCCAACGACACCAGCATCGACACCATCGCCGATTTCAAATCGGGCGACCGCATCCGCGTCGCCGGCGCCACCTTCACCGGAACCGTGACGGCGGGCAACGGTTCGTCCGTGGCCGCGCATTCCATCCAGATCACCCAGAACGGAAGCACCACCCGGCTTTTCATCGACACCGACGGCACGGCGGATGCGCCCGAACTCACGATCGATCTGGATGGCCGCTATACGATCGAGAACTTCGCGCTCGATGGCACCGATATCCTGTTCACGATCCCTCCGCAGTCTCCGAACACCGGCGGCGGGACCACCACGACGTCGACCCCGGTCCTGGGAACGGTCATCGAAGTGGTCGACACCGCCAACACGACGAACACCATCGACGGCATCGTCGTGCAGCAGCAGAGGCTGACTACCAGCACCGGCGCCGTGGTGGAGATCATCGATATTCCGGTGGTGACCGACACCCGCGTCGAGGGCGACGCCCAGACCGCCGGGGCCGACATTCCGCTGGCGCGGAACGTGACGACCGGCCTGCCGGTGATCCAGGCGAGCGTGCCGACCGGCGTCGGCCTGCGTGTCGAAGGGCAGACGGCCGCCCAGACCCCCGCCAACGCCGTGAACGGGCTGGTCGCGGCGATCCAGTCGCGCACCAGCGGCGCCAATCAGGCGTCGGACCAGACGTCGCTGGTCGCCACCGCCCAGACCTTCCTGAGCGGACTGCCGACGGACACGCAGATCACGGTGCGAACGATCGTGCCGACGGTTTCGGCTGGGACGACGGCGGTCAGCCAGCCCTTGACGATCACCGGCAGCACGCCCGCCGGTGGTGCCGCGGGCGAGGCGCTGGTGATCGACGTCACCTCGCTGCCGTCCGGCACGGTGCTCCAGCTGCAGAACGTCTCGTTCGCCGTGGTCGTGGGCGCCGTGCGGGTGGGCGGCGGCTCGGGCTCGCAGAACGTGGCGGGCGACGGCAGCGCGCAGTACATCGTGCTGGGCGCGGACGACGACACGCTGCGCGGCGGCGGCGGCAACGACTTCATCGGCTCCGAAGGTGGCGACGACCTGCTCTACGGCGACGACGGCGTCGACACGGTGACCGGCGGCATCGGCAACGACGTGCTGTACGGCAACCGGCAGGACGACATGGTGTACGGCAACCAGGGGCTGGACACGCTGTTCGGCGGCCAGGACGGCGACACGATGTTCGGCGGGCAGGACGGCGACGCGCTGTACGGCAACCTGGGCTCCGACGGTCTGTACGGCAACCTGGGCGATGACAGCCTGTTCGGCGGCCAGGGCGCCGACAGCCTGTTCGGCGGCCAGGGCAACGACGCGCTGACCGGCAACCTCGATGCCGATGCCCTGTACGGCAACTTGGGAGCCGACACGCTGGACGGCGGGGCCGGGGCCGACACGCTGACCGGCGGCGACGGGGCGGACCAGTTCCGCATCGCCGCCCCGGCGGAGGGTGGCGACACCATCACCGACTTCCAGTCGGGGGTGGATGTGATCGCGGTGGTCAGCCCGAACTTCGGCAACCTGACGGCGGGCACGCTGTCGGCGAGCCACTTCGCGCTGGACAACCCGACGACGGCCGGCGCCATGTTCGTCTTCAACACGCAGACGGGCGTGCTGGCGTTCGACGCCGACGGCACCGGCGCCGGAGCGGCGGTGACTCTGGCCACGCTCAACGTCCGCACGCTGAGCGCCACCGACATCCTGGTGCTGGGATCGGGAGGATAAGGCAGGACGTCGCAGACCCGGGGGAGGATGGCACGGCGCCTTCGGGCGCCGTCCGTATCACGAACCGGCTGCCGGAGATGTTCTCGCACTCGAAGGCGGCCGGGCCGGGCTCTGGCGCCACAGGGCAAGTTCGGCGGCGATGCGTGCGACCACCGCGCCCCAGCCGGCGGCCTGCTCCTGTCGGAAGACGCGCACGCACGGATACCAGGGACCGCGTTCCCCCTCGACGCCCCAGCGCCAGTCGGGCGGCGCCGGTTGCGCGGTCCAGGCCGGCACGCCCAGGGCGCCCGCCATGTGGATCGTCGTGTTCGCGATCGAGACGACGAGGTCCATGGCGGCGACCTGCGCGGCAAACTGGTCGAGATCGCGCAGGGGATCGACGCCGGAATCGTGCAGGACCTCGACGCCCGACGCCGCGCGCGCGGCGGCCAGGTCGGCCGCGCAGTCGCCGTACTGCAGATTGACGAACAGGACGCCCGGCGTGCGCAGGATCGGCGACCATGCGGCGAGCGAAATGGTCCGCGTGCCGCCGAGGCGCTGGTTGCCGCTGCGCCAGGAAATGCCGACGATGCGGCGCCCCTGGGCGAGCCGCCCGTAACGGCCGCGCAGTTCGGCCTGCCAAGCCGCGTCCGCCGTCAGGTAGGGGCGCCGGGGCTGCGGGGCTTGGCCTGCGGCGCGCAGCCGCTGCGCCACGCTTCCCGCCGCGACCTGATGGGTGATGGCCGGATCGCGCAGTTCCGGCGCCGGTGGGTCTTGCCGGGCGACGGCGGCGACACCCGGAAAGGAGCGCCGGAACAGCGCGACCAGCCGCGCGTCGCATTCCAGGACGCAGCGCGCGCCGGTGGCCAGCACGTCCGGGACGAGGCCGGCGAACATCACCTCGTCGCCCACCCCCTGCTCGCCCCAGATCAGCACGCGCGTGCCGGGATGGGCGGTGCCGTCCCAGGCCGGTTGCGGGAAGCCCCGCCAGGGAAAGAGAAAGGCGGGCGTCCGCCAGCGCCATTCGTATTCGTCTCCGCCCTCGCGGTCATGGCCGGCGAGCAGCAGCGCGAGCGCCAGGTTCCAGTGCGCGTCGGCGTAGTCCGGGCGCAGGCGCACGGCCCGGCGGCAGGCGCCGATGGCCGCGTCGAGCTGGTTCGAGCGCTCCGCCGCGACACCCAGGCTGTGCCACGCCTCGGCATAGTCGGGCTGCAGGCATGTGGCGCGGCGGTACAGCGCGGCGGCACCCG
>DASWVP010000517.1:0-6394 GCA_036401175.1 Azospirillum sp.
GGTTGGGTTGCGCGCCAGCGAAAACCCAACGTCGGAACGTCACGGGCCGGAGGCGGAGCGGGTGCTGGGGGAGATCAGGATGCGGCCGACGGCGCCCTTGCCGATCAGCCGCTCGCACATTTCGTCCAGGCGTTTGCGCAGGGCCGGGCCGTTGACGATGCCGGCGCGCACGATCCAGCCCTCCGCGACCCCCTCGTAGAAGGCGGCCATGGTGGCGTCGTGCAGGCGCGGCATCAGCGCCTGGGCGGCGGGGAGCTTGCCGGGATCGGCGAACTCCAGCGTCACCTCGTAGGCCACGTACTTCTCGATCCGCCCCTGGTGGAGGGAGGGCACCATCACCGGACGGATGCGGACGATGGACGTCACGGCGCCACCCTCGGCGCCACGCGCGGCCACCGGGGCGGTGAGCAGGACGAGAAGGGCGAGGAACTGGAAAAGGCGCGGCATGCGCCAGTCTACGCCGGAAGCCGGCGCCGTGCCGTGCGACGTTTGTGCGTAGCCGGTTGGCGCGTGGTCGGTTTGCGTGTGGTTGGTCAGGGCCACGCGGACTGGCGGCTGGCGGGCGCGATCAGGACGCGGCTGACGGCGTCCTTGCCGATCAGGCGCTGGCTCGCCTCGCTGATCTTCTGGCGGAAGGCGTTGGCGTTCACGATGTTGCCGCGGATGATCCAGCCTTCCTCGATGCCCTTGTAGATGACCGTCAGCACGCTGTCCTGCAGACGCGGCGTGGCGGCCTGGGCCTGGGCCAGCATGGTGGCGTCGGCCAGTTCCAAAGTGACTTCGAGCTGGTTGTACTTTTCCACCTGTCCATGCGCGACTACCGGCACCATCAGCGCCTTGAGCCGGATGGACGGCGGCAGCGCGGTGGCGCCCTCCGCCGCCGAAGCGACCGAGGGGGCGGCAAGCGCGGCGACCAGGACGACCAGGGTGAGGGCGGCGAGGGCGGCGAGGCGGCGGCGCATGCGCGGAATCCGGATGGCGAAAGGGCTGCCACCCTTGTACCCGCGCCCGCACCGCCGATCAACCATCGCGCGCGACGGTCAGGCGGCCTTGCCGGTCACCTGGAGCGCTTTCTTGTTGATGTCGTCGATGGCCAGCTTGTTCAGTTTCCTGTCGGTGTCCTTCTCCTCGTTCAGCGTCTCTTCCAGGAGTTGGGCGACCTTGGTCAGGCCGCAGCCCTGGGCGTAGGCGTGCAACGTGCCATAGCTGGCGATCTCGTAATGCTCGACCTTCTGGGCGGCGGCGATCAGCGCGGCGTCGGTGACTTCCGGCGCCATGCCCATCTCCAGGATCTCGTTGGCCTCTTCGATCAGGCCCTGCATCGCCTCGCACGACTTGCCGCGGGTGCGGGTGTCGAGTTCCTCGAAGATCTGCTCCAGGCGCTCGATCTGGCCCTTGGTCTGCTCGGTGTGCTCCTCGAAGGCGGCGCGCAGCGTGTCGGATTGGACCTTTCTGGCCAGCTTGGGCAGCGCCTTCAGGATCTGCTTTTCGGCATGGTAGATGTCGCGCAGTTCTTCGATAAGGAGGTCCTTCATCGTCTTGGCGGGCATCACGCTCTCCTTGTCCCCATGGCCGACCGGGCGTGGTCGGCGTGCGGCGATCCAACATCCCGGCGGCGACGCGGGTTCCGGGCGCGTTCGATTACCCTTTGGCCCGTATTCCCTTCGGCCCTCATTCCCTTCGATTGGGGGCGACGGTCCGTTAAGGAAGTGCGTGCTAATGTCGGCGTCCCGGCCGGGAGTGGCGGCCTTTTGCGGAGTGACGTGCGATGTCCGGCAGCGACGACGATGTCCTGCTCGAATACCAGCGGGTGGGGGCCTATCTGAAGGCGATCGCCATCGATCCCAGGACGGGGACGGAGGTTTCCGTGGCCGGTCCGGCCACCGGCAGCCGTGCGCTGTTGACCCGCACCGCGATCAACAAGCTGAAATTCGTTTTGCAGAAAAACGCCGAGAAAAAGAGCCGCTGACCAGTCCGGCATTGGCCGAAAGGGCGGCGATCGGGCAAGCATGCGCGCACAAGAATCGCGCCCACCGGAAGAACCGGAGGGCGCGGGCGGAGTCTCTGGCTTCTGCTGATGGTGAGCAATGACTCCTGGCACCGGATCTGCGGGACCGGTCCGCGGTGAAATGCTCAGGCGCAACACTAGGCCCGATTACGGCGAAGGGCACTGGTGCATCGGAATTAATCCTTGTAGAACGGGCTCCGACGAACGAACGGGCGCCCGGTCGCGCCGGAACGGCGAGGCCCGCGCCGCGGCGCGTCGACCGGCCCCGGCACGCCACGGGGATGAGGAGAGCGAACTATGCGTTTCACGACGATGACCGCCATTCCGGCGGCTGTTCTGGCGGCGGCGCTGGCGGTTGCCGCCGCGCCGGCGTTCGCGGCCGGAGGGAGCTGCGCCAAGCCGGGCGTGCCGGTCTGCATGGACGATTCCCTGACCTTCGTCAGCGCCGACCGGATGACCGCCTGTCAATCCGACGTCAAGGAATACGTCGACAGGACGATGGCCTACCTGAAGTGTCTGGCGGACGAGAACGTCGCCACGGGGCAGGAGCTGACGCGCAACATCGATCGCTTCAACTGCCGGCTGTCGGGCGGAAAATCCTGCGGCTGAAGACCGGCGCCTGAAAACCGGTTGTCAAAGACCGGTTGCTGTCGGGCGGAGGGGCGCGGCCACGCGTGCGGGCCGGCCCCGGCGACGGGGCCGGGGCCGGGGCCGGCCCGAAACGTGTCCGGCGGGCCGATCAGGACGCCTTGCGGCGGGTCTGGCGGCCGGAGCTGCGGCCGAGGCCGATTCGCTTGGCGAATTCCGAACGCTGCGCGGCGTAGTTGGGGGCCACCATCGGATAGTCGGGCGGCAGGCCCCAGCGCGACCGGTATTCGTCGGGCGACATGTTGTAGGTCGAGCGCAGGTGACGCTTGAGCATCTTCAGCTTCTTGCCGTCTTCCAGGCAGACGATGTACTCGGGCGTCACCGACTTGCGGATGGGCACCGCCGGCTTCAACGGCTCGGCCGGAGCCTCGCGCGGACCATTGTTGAGGCCCGTCAGCGAGGAGTAGACGGTGTTGATCACCTCGGGAATCTGCTGGGCCGCCAGCACGTTCTTGCTGACATACGCCGAAACGATGTCCGCAGTCATGCGCAGCAGCGTGCCGTCGGGTGAATCGGGGCGGAGCGGGTCACTCATTGCCTAGTGTCCTGGAATTTTCGTTTTCGCGGTAGCAACCAAGTTGCATACCAAGATTTGGGTGTCAATATAAATCCGGCAAGTGGCAAATGAGTTATTTGTGCCGCTGAGAACTGAAGTGCGGCCGGCAAATCAGCCTTTGCTGAAATCCGGCCAAGGCGGCGGCGTCTGCCCTGGTGTTAACCCTGGTCTAGTCGGAGGCAACAGCGTCAAGCAACGCCCCGGGATCTTGGCGATTGGCCGAAAGTGGCTCCTATCCGAAATCGCAGGGAGTGCTTACTCCGTCGTATGAACAACGCCCGGAGGAGCGGAGCGGACGGTGTTTCGCGCGCCGCGAACCGCGCCCGCGCGATGTCCGGCATTCGACGCTGAGCGTTGTGTCGAACTGGCGGTTGGTCGCGACATCTGGTAGGTTCTTCGCCGGTTGCGGGCCTTCCGGCGGGAAGCGTCAGGCGCGCCGGAGGTATTACCAAGCGGAGTTGCGTTCGATGACGGTCAAGACCGTTGCCCTGGCGTCCGATCACGCCGGCTATCTGCTGAAGGACGAGCTGAAGGATTACCTTGCCGCGGGTGGGTACGAGGTGCTGGACCTCGGCACCAACGGGCCGGAGTCGGTCGATTATCCGGACTTCGGCGATGCCGTCGCCGAGGCGATTCGCGATGGCCGCGCGCAGCGCGGGGTCTTGATCTGCGGCACCGGCATCGGTATCAGCATCGCCGCCAACCGGCACCGGGACGTGCGGGCGGCGCTGTGCAGCGAGCCGACCTCGGCGCGTCTGGCGCGCGAGCACAACGACGCCAACGTGCTGGCGCTGGGCGCGCGGGTCGTCGGTCCGGAAATCGCCAAGGATTGCGTCACCGCGTTCCTCGACACGCCCTTCGCCGGTGGCGAGCGCCATTCGCGCCGCGTCGGCAAGCTGGGCTGAGGCACGGGTACTTACGTCGTTGAAAGGAAGTTGTTGATGTACGCTCCGAACCCGACCTTCTTCTCCGCCACGCTGGCCGAGACCGATCCCGAACTGGCCCGTGCGGCGCGCGACGAACTGCTGCGCCAGCAGGAGCAGATCGAACTGATCGCCTCGGAGAACATCGTCTCCGCGGCGGTGCTGGAAGCGCAGGGCTCGGTGCTCACCAACAAGTACGCCGAAGGCTATCCGGGCAAGCGCTATTACGGCGGCTGCGAGTTCGTCGACGTCGCCGAGAATCTGGCGATCGAGCGGGCGTGCAAGCTGTTCGGCTGTGGCTTCGCCAACGTGCAGCCGAACTCCGGATCCCAGGCCAACCAGGCGGTGCTGCTGGCGCTGCTGCAGCCGGGCGACGTGGTGCTGGGCATGTCGCTGGCGGCCGGCGGCCATTTGACGCACGGCGCGCCGCCCAACCTGTCGGGCAAGTGGTTCAAGGCCGTGCAGTACGGCGTGCGCCGCGACGACCACCTGATCGACTTCGACGAGGTCGAGCGGCTGGCGCGCGAGCACAAGCCGAAGCTGATCATCGCCGGCGGCTCGGCCTATCCGCGCACCATCGACTACCAGCGCTTCCGCGCCATCGCCGACGAGGTGGGGGCGTTCTTCATGGTGGACGTGGCGCACTACGCCGGCCTGATCGCCGGCGGCGTCTACCCGAACCCGTTCCCCCACGCCGACATCGTCACCACCACCACGCACAAGACGCTGCGGGGCCCGCGTGGCGGCATGGTGCTGACCGACAGGGAAGAGCTGGCCAAGAAGATCAACTCGGCCGTCTTTCCGGGGCTGCAGGGCGGCCCGCTGATGCACGTCATCGCCGCCAAGGCGGTGGCCTTCCAGGAGGCGCTGCGGCCGGAGTTCAAGCAGTACGCGCAGGCCATGCTGGACAACGCGCGCACGCTGGCCAAGACGCTGATCGGCGGCGGGCTGGACATCGTGTCGGGCGGCACCGACAGCCACATCGTGCTGGTCGACCTGCGCCCGAAGAACCTGACCGGCAAGGCGGCCGAGGCCAGCCTGGAGCACGCCGGCATGACCTGCAACAAGAACGGCGTGCCGTTCGACCCGCAGAAGCCGATGATCACCTCGGGCGTGCGCCTGGGCAGCCCGGCCGCCACCACGCGCGGCTTCGGCACCGCCGAGTTCACCCAGGTCGGCGAGATGATCGTCGAGACGCTGGACGGGCTGGCGGCCAGCAATTCGGGCGACAACGCGGCCGTCGAGGCGGCGATGCGGGAACGGGTGCGCGAGCTGTGCCGCCGCTTCCCCATCTACCCGACGCTGTGACGGCGGCAGGCAACGTTTAGGGGAAAGGCCGGACATGCGCTGCCCGTTCTGCGGACACGACGACACCCAGGTCAAGGATTCACGCCCGACCGAGGACAACTCGGCGATCCGCAGGCGGCGGTTCTGCCCCGGCTGCGGGGCGCGCTTCACCACCTTCGACCGCGTGCAGCTGCGCGAGCTGACGGTGGTGAAGAGCACCGGCCAGCGCGAGCCGTTCGACCGCGAGAAGCTGTTGCGTTCCATGCGCATCGCGCTGCGCAAGCGTCCCATCGACGCCGACCGCATCGACCGCGTGGTCAACAGCCTCGTGCGTCAACTGGAATCCTCGGGCGAGAGCGAGATCCCGTCGAAGCAGATCGGCGAGATGATCATGAACGCGCTGCAAAACCTCGATCAGGTCGCGTACATCCGCTACGCCTCCGTCTACAAGGACTTCCGCGAGGCGGCGGACTTCAACGACTTCGTCGAACAACTGGCCCCGGAAGCGCAGCATTCGTGAGGGATGTGATTTTTTTAGACACGGATGGACACGGATTGTGACACGGATGCACACGGATAGAGAATAGATTTTTATCCCCTCTATCTGTGTTAATCTGTGTCCATCTGTGTCAAAAAAAGCCGTTTCCCGCTGCGTGCTCTCAACGCGGAATTTTGTTCTTTGACGCAGATGAACACAGATTAACACAGATGGATGCGATGTTCTTTTGTCCGTGTCCATCCGTGTCACAATCCGTGTACATCCGTGTCTCTCCTCTTTTCCCTCACGCGTTCCGCGCCATCGCGGCCGGCGGGTTGTTTCCCGTCGGCATGATGGGAGTGCCGAAACCATGACCTCGTCCGACGATCTTCGGCATATGCGGGCGGCCCTGGCGCTGGCCGCGCGGGGGCTGGGGGGCACGTGGCCGAACCCGTCGGTGGGGTGCGTGCTGGTCAGGGATGGCGCGGTCGTCG
>DASWVP010000518.1:0-2175 GCA_036401175.1 Azospirillum sp.
TCAGGTGGCCGCTGAAGGCGTTGTCGGCGGCGTCGAAGACGTGGTGCCCCTCGTCGAACACGTAGCGCGTCGGCAGCCCCATGTCGTCGCCGCCGCCCAGCGCCGCCTGTATCATCACCAGCGCGTGGTTGGCGATGACCACGTCGGCCTTGCGGGCGCGGCGGATGCTCTTTTCGATGTAGCAGCGGGTGTAGTGGTCGCAGGCGGAAAAGATGCACTCGCCCCGCCGGTCGGCCAGCATCGCCGTGCGCCCGCGGCCCAGCAGGTCGACCAGCCAGCCGGGGAAATCGCCGCCGGTCAGGTCGCCGTCGCGCGTCGCCGCCGCCCAGCGCGCCATCAGCCCGACCGCCACCGCCGCATGCGGCTGGGTGGGCAGCGCCCGCACCGCGTCCTCCAGATTCAGCAGGCACAGATAGTTCTCGCGCCCCTTGCGCACCACCACCTTGCGTGCCTTGATGGCGGCGTCGGGATAGAGGCGGTCCAGTTCGGTGTCGATCTGGTGCTGGAGGTTGCGGGTGTAGGTGGAGATCCACACCGTGCCGCCGTTCTTCTCCGCCCACACCGTGGCCGGCGCCAGATAGCCCAGCGTCTTGCCCACCCCCGTTCCGGCCTCGGCCAGCACGACGTTCGGCGTCTCGGGCGCCGGGCGCGGGGCGAAGGCGGCGGACACGGCGCTGGCGTAATCGGCCTGCTGCGGGCGCGGCTCGGCCGCCTTGCCGGGCACGATGGCGGCCAGCATCTCGGTCAGGCGGCGGCGCGCCTCCTGCGGGTCCACGGGGTTCTGCGCCGGCGGCGGCTCGGGCGCGCCCTCCTGCCATTCCTTCAGGCGCGTCCACACCCTGAACCCGGCGAAACCGCGCCCGCGCTCCGGTCCCTCGGGCTTCTTCAGGGCGGCCAGCACGGCCGGCGCCCACGGCCAGCCGCCGCGCCCCATCTCCCAGGCGATGGAGACGGCGTCGGACGGTTCCTCCCGCCCCGGCTCGGCGAGAGTGCCCAGCAGCCGGCGCGCCGCCCGCTGCAAGGCCAGCGCGTCGGCCTCCAGCCCCTCCGGGATGGGCAGGTCCAGCACCTCGGCCAGCCCGCGCGGCGTCGGCACGCAGAAGCTGGCGGGGCGGACGAAGGCGAACAGCTCCAGCAGGTCGAGCGCCGGGAACGGCTCCGAAGCACCCAGCCGGCGGGCCAGCGCGCGGGCGTGGCAGACCAGCGGCACCTCGCGCCGGACGCGGGTGGCGGCCTGCGCCGGCGTCAGTTCCTCCACCTCCCCGTCCGGGGTCAGCCACACCACGTGCCGCGCCCCGGCGACGACGGCCGGGGCATGCTCGGGCAGAAGGACGGGCGACGCGGGCAGGGACGGGTGCATGATCATGCAGTATAAGGACCGGACGGCGCCGATTCGAGTTCCGGCGCCGCCCCTCCTCTAGCATTTTTTCCGGGCCGGACGATGGGAATCCTACGCAAGGCGGTCGCATGCGCCGGCTGATCCGCGCGCTGGCCTGGACGGTGCTGGGGCTGGCGGCGTTCAGCGTCGCCTGGGCGCTGCTCTACCGCGTGGTGCCGCCGCCGGCCACGCCGCTGATGCTGATCCGCGCCGTGGGCGGCGCCGGCATGGCGAAGGACTGGACGCCGCTGGAACGCCTCTCCCCCCACCTCGTGCGCGCCGTCATCGCCTCGGAGGACACGAAGTTCTGCGGCCACGCCGGCTTCGACTGGGCCGCCATCGAGGACGCGCTGGAGGACAACGAAGAGGGAAAGCGGTTCCGGGGCGGCTCCACCATCAGCCAGCAGACCGCCAAGAACGCCTTCCTGTGGCCCGACCGCACCTGGGTCCGCAAGGGGGTGGAGGCGTACTTCACCGCCCTGATCGAGCTGTCCTGGCCCAAGCGGCGGATCATGGAGGTCTACCTGAACGTCATCGAGTGGGGCGACGGCGTCTACGGCGCCGAAGCCGCCGCCCGCGCCCACTTCCGCAAGCCGGCCGCCGACCTGACCCGGCGCGAGGCGGCGCTGCTGTCCGTGCTGCTGCCCAGCCCGCGCGCCTGGACGCCCGCCACGCCCTATGTGCAGCGCCGCGCCGGGGTGATCGAGCGGCGGATGACGATCGTGGACCGCGACGGGCTGGCGGGGTGCGCGCTGCCGTGAACGTTTAGCGTTGGGTTTTCACCTGCGGTTCAACCC
>DASWVP010000519.1:0-49405 GCA_036401175.1 Azospirillum sp.
GATCTGGCTGTACGTCCTGGTCGGCATCGGCATCGGCGCGGCCCTGCACGGCTATGTCCCGCAGGAGCTGTTCGCCCGCTACGCCGCCGCCGACAACCCGTTCGCCGTGCCGGTCGCGGTGCTGATGGGGCTGCCGCTCTATTCGAACGCCACGGGGGTCATCCCGGTGGCCGAGGCGCTGCTGGCCAAGGCCGTGCCGGTCGGTACGGTGATCGCCTTCATGATGAGCGTCGTCGCCATCTCCCCGCCCGAGTTCATCATGCTGCGCAAGGTGCTGAAGGTGCCGATGCTGGCCTTCTTCGGCGGCTTCCTGACCGTCGCCTTCATCCTGGTCGGCTATCTGCTCAACATCCTGTTCATCTGAACCAACGAACGTCCGGACGCTCCGGACAAGGAGGACGTCATGAAGACCGTCAAAGTGCTGGGCTCCGGCTGCAAGAACTGCGTCACCACCGCCAAGCTGATCGAGGAGAAGGCCGCCGCACTGGGTGTCGCGGTTCAGGTGGAAAAGGTCACCGACATCGCCGCGATCATGGGCTACGGCGTCATGAGCACGCCGGGCGTGGTCGTCGACGAGAAGGTCGTGCACGCGGGCGGCGTTCCCAAGCCGGACGCTATCGAGACGTGGCTGGCCGCGCCATGATCCGGATCTGGGGACGGCGGAACTCGTCGAACGTCGCGAAGGTCCTGTGGGCCACCGCCGAGCTCGGCGTGGCGGTGGAGCGCATCGACGTCGGTGGCCCGTTCGGCGGCACCGGCGATCCGGCCTACCGGGCGTTGAACCCGGTCGGCCAGATCCCGACCCTGGCGCACGACGGGTTCATCCTGTGGGAGTCGAACGCCATCGTGCGTTACCTGGCGTCGTCGTTCGGCGCCGGCAGCCTGCTGCCGGACGGCGAGCGGAGCCGCGCCGTGGCGGACCAGTGGATGGATTACGCCAGCACATCGGTGGCTCCCGCCATCGACGCGTTGCGCGCCGCCTATCGGAAGCCGGAGGAGAGTCGCGACGCGGCGGCGATCGCCGCCGCGCTCCAGGCGGCGGCCAACCGGTGGGCGGCGCTCGATACGGTCCTGGCAAGGCATCCGTTCCTGGCGGGCGACCGCCTGACGATGGCCGACATCGCCTTCGGCGCCCTGATCCACCGCTGGACTCTGGTGCCGCTGGAGCGGCCGGCCATTCCCGGCGTGGACGCCTGGCACCGGCGGCTGGCCGGGCGGCCGGCCTTTGCCGCGCACATCGCGGGCACCGTCGCATGACCGGTAGAGGATCGGGGGCACCGGAGCGCCCCCGTCCATCCCGCAGGAAGGGCCCGCTTACAGGTCCTTCGGGTACTCGGTGTTCTTGAAGCTCATGCCGTCGGCACCGGGCGCGCGGCCGATGCGGCGGATGTTAGCCCAGACGTTCTTGTAGTTGGGGATCATCAGCTCGTTGGTGCCCTTGCTGATCACGTTGCCGACCTGCCCCGTCGGCGCGATGAACAGCATGAACGCCTGCCCCGGCTTGGCGGCCGGCGTCGGATAGACCATGGCCTGGGTCGAACCGACGTCGTTGTACACCTCGACCAGATCGCCGGCCCGCAGGCCCAGCGTCTCCATGTCCGCCGGGTTCATCTCGATCGGCGCCACCGGGTTGCGCTCGCGGACGAACGGCGTGTGCACGTCGTAGAAGGCGTTCTGCCAGATCAGGTTGTTGCGCCCGTTGTTGATGAGGAACGCGTGCTTCTGCTTCTGCTGCTCGCGCCCCGCCACCTGAAGGCCACGCCATTCCGTCTTCATGAACTTGGCCCGGCCGTCGTCGGTCTTGAATTTGCCGTCGGTGTAGAGACGCTTCGTGCCGATCAGCCGGCCGTTCTCGACGCCGGTGACCGGCTCGTGCACGCCGTTGGTGCCCATGGCGCGCAGCCGCTCGTAGGTGACATGCTCGCCGCCTTCGGCGTGACGGCCGTAGCCGTCCATGAAGGCGTCCTCCTCGGTCTTCCAGTCGAACTTGCTCTTGAACTTCGCGGCGTAGGTTTCGTTGCCCGCCTTGCGGAACGACTCCTCCAGGGCGTTGGCCATGCGGGCGGCGATCAGCGCGTCCGGCAGCGCCGCGCCGGGCGGGTCCATGTAGCGCTCGGTCAGCCGCAGGCGCCGTTCGCCGTTCATCGAGGTCAGGTTCATCTCGCCCGCCGTCGCCGCCGGCAGCCAGACGTGCGCCGCCTCTCCGATCTGGGTGGGCAGGATGTCGACGACCGCCGAGAACAGGCCGCCGCGCTTGATGGCGGCGACGATCTGTTCGAGCTGCGCGGCGCGGTCGCCGTAGGGCACGCTGTCCATCGCCTCCTTGACCATGTTGGTGCGGCGCCGGTAGGTGCGGCGAAACTCCTCGGCGTTCAGCGTCGACTTGAAGTGGTCGACCGCCCACACGTGGTGGACGCCGCCCTGGCCGGAGATGAGCATCTGATCGACGTACGCCGCCGGCCGCCCGACGTGGGCGTCGGACGGGCGGACGTAGCCCTCCTGGTGGCCGCCCAGGCGCACGCAGCCGGTGCCTTCGCGGCCGACGCCGTGGGTCGCCAGCGCCAGATTCACCATGGCCGCGTTGGTGCGGTAGTTGTCGTTGCCCCAGATCAGGCCCTTCTCGTAGGCCATCATGGTGCGCCGCGGCCGGCCGCCGTCCTTGGGCTCGGCGATCCACCGCGCCGCCTTGCGGATGTCGTCGGGCCTTAGGCCAGTGATGGCGGCGGCGTCCTCCACCGTCGTCCGGTTGGCCTGCGCCGCCTCGTCGAACCCGTTCGTGTGCCGAGCGATGAAGTCCTTGGCGTGCCAGCCCCGGGCGGCCACCTCGGTCAGCAGGGCGTTGAGCAGCACGAGATCGGTGCCCGGGTTGATGGCGAGGTGCAGCATGTTGTCCGCCCCGGCAACCGCCTCGCAGGCGTTGACCGACACGGTCCGGCGCGGGTCCACGATGATGACCTTCGCCGCGGCGTGCGGCTCGCCGGCCAGCATCCGCTTCTTCTTGTCCAGCGTCTCGCCGCGCAGGTTGGGCACCCAGTGGGCCAGGAAGTAGTTGGTCTGGTTCTCCAGCGGGTTGGCGCCGACGACGAAGATCGTGTCGGCCAGTTCGGCGTCCTCGTAGCAGTTGTTCAGCTCGCCCACGCCCATGTCGCGGCTGGCGTGCACCTCGCTGTTGTAGGCGGGGCGGTTGTGGATGCGGATGTTCTTGATCTGGAGCGCGTCGAAGTAGAGCTTGCCGGTGCCCCAGGTATTTTCGTAGCCGCCCGCCGCCCCGCCGTGGTCGAAGGCCGAGACGATGACGCCGTCCTCGCCCATCTCCTCGATGACGCGGCGCGTCACGTCGGCGACCAGCGACAGCGAATCCTCCCACGAGGTCGGCATCATCTGCGAATAGCGCCAGACCATAGGCGTGGTGAGACGGGCCGTCATCGTGCCGGTCTGCTCGGAATAGCGGGTGGCGCCCATGCGCCCGCCGCGCACGGAGGTCAGGCCGGCGTTCACCTCGCACTCCTTGTCGGGCTTGATGACGAGATGGACGAGTTGGCCGTCCTGCTGGACGACGTTGTACATGGACGGGCCGTACCAGGCGGCGCTTTCGGCGCCCTGCTGCTGGGTCAGGTCCTCGCCGAAGACGTTGTGCTCGGGCTGCGGGCCGCCCTGGCGGTCGACGGGCCAGGAGATGGCCTTGTAGCCGCAGCCGACGATGCAGAAGTCGCAGGTGACGTTCCGCACCCGCGCGTCCTTGGGCGGGATGGGAAGCTGGTCGGTGCCGGTCTTGTAGGTCATGGCATTCTCCTTCACCCGCGCTTCAGGGCGACGGCGCCGTCGTCGAGGACGTTGCGCGTGCGGCCGTAGATCAGCTCGTCCACGCCGACGGCGTGGATGTCGCCCCTGCCGTCCACCGACAGGCGGAACATCGGCAGGTTCTGGGTGGCGTGCCCCCAGACCTGCTGGCCCTCCTTCTCGCAGTCGAAGCGCGAGAAGTGGCCGGGGCAGTTCAGCGTGCGGTCCTTGGCGTCGTAGGCCAGCGGGTATCCCTTGTGCGGGCAGAGGGTCGAATAGGCGACGATGTCGCGCTCCGGCCCGGCCCCGCCGTCGACCGGCGTGCCGAGCTTGACCAGCACGCCGGGCGAGTCGATGTCGGGGTAGTTGACCGGCACCGGCTCGTTGACCTTCAGGTCGTTGACGTTGGCGAGCCGGCTGGCCGGATAGTCGACCCGGGCGGCGGGAACCGCTGCGCGCGCCGGCCCCGGCGGAACGACCGTGGCCGCGGCGGCACCCGCGACGGCGACCGTGCCGCCGCGCAGGAACTGGCGCCGGCCGAGGTCGGCGAGCTTCTGGCATCCCTTCATGGGGAACCCTCCCTTGGTTTTTCGTTGCTGAACCACCGGAGCAAGTTCGGGGCCAGACGGCGGAACGCCTTGGTCGGGCGGGCCGGCGCGGCGGCGGGCCGGATGCCGGCATTCGGAGATCCGAACGCCCGTCCCGGGCTGTCCGCCCGTGCGTTCGGATCAGCGAACGCCGGGCGCGGATAACTAAATGGAAACGTCACTGTATTTCATGTGTCCCAGGTTGTACCTGGACTCCGACGCAGATGAGGCCGAGCCGGCAAAAACTCGCGACCTTTTCCTGTCAGGGAGTTGGGTTCATGGACGCAGGAAATTGCACGAAAGCCGCCCCCGCCGCTTTCGATGCCGTCAACGGGGCGGGAAGGCATTTGGCGCTTCCTGCGTGGATGCGCTCTTTGATTCCCGCGACGAGGATTTTCCTGACAGCGTCTTTGCGCCACCGGTTCCTGTTGTTCGCGACGCTGATGGTGGCGCTGGTCGTTTTGCAGGGGGTGTTGAGCTGGGGCGTCGCCGACGAGGCGGTGGCGCAGGCCGACCAGACCAACGCCATCGTCGGCAGCCTGGGGGCGGCCGCCAGCCGCATCGACGCGGTGGTCAAACTCATCTCCGACATCGCCGGCCGCACCAACCTGCTGGCGCTGAACGCCACCATCGAAGCCGCCCGCGCGGGCGAGGCCGGCAAGGGCTTCGCGGTGGTCGCCAGCGAGGTGAAGGCGCTGGCCAACCAGACGTCGCGGGCGACCGCGGAGATCGGCGGGCAGATCGCGGAGGTGCAGCGCGCCAGCGGCGACGCCATCGCCGCCATCCAGGCGATCGGGCGCACGATCACGCGCATCAGCGGCATCTCGGCGGACGTCGCCGCGGCGGTCGAGCAGCAGGGGGAGGCGACCGCGGAGACTTCCCGCAACATCCAGCAGGCCGCCACCGGCACCCAGCAGGTCACCACGCACATCGGCGGCGTCACCGTCGCGGCGCGGGAAGTGGGAACGCACGCCAGCCACGTGCTGGGCGCCGCGTCGGATCTGTCGGGGCAGTCACACATGCTGCGCTCCGAGGTCGAGCGCTTCATTACCAAGGTGCGGGGCGGCTGACGGCCAGCTTCTCATCGCCGGTTCGTTCCGGCGTGTCTGGCGGCAGGCCGAGGCAGCGGATCACATTCTATCGATGGTGCGAAGAAACGCAGCGCATCACCGCTCACGAAAAAGCGAAGTGCGCGCACTGCCATTCTCACCACGAGGATGGGCAGTCACCCGCCAATTCTGAAAATATAGTTAATGTTTATGGCAGTCGTTAACGCTATCCCTCGCTCTGTCGAAGACAAAACTCAGCGATCAACGCTGGTCTGGCGGCCAGCAGGCGCTCAAGATGACTTTCCGGCCACATTTCAATACGAGGGCTTTGCGCCGCCGCGTTGTGCTTTTCTGTCCATTGCACAGCGTCGGCCGTAAAGCGCCCGCTGGTGGCAACCACGAGCACATCGACGCGCGGATCGGACCACAGGCTCATCTGCTCCTTTGCGCCAGCCACGTCCGGCAGGCTCACGCTCTTCTCCAGCCAGTGTTTGCATTGAATCACCACGCGCAGGCGAAGCGTGCCGGCGAGGCCGTCAACCACGACCCGCGTCACCGAAAGGTCGCGCCCGCGATCCGGGGCGTTGGTGCGCATCAGCCACTCCGGATTCTCGTATCCGGGCTCGCCGCTGATGAGCGCGAACAGAAGGCGCTCGAAATCCTCGGCATCGAGCCTGTTCCACGCGAGCTTCGTTGAGATAGCGCCGCGCGGCTTCGCGGCGACCACGTCCGCCAAATCGTCGACGTCGACAGGCAACGGCTCATTGGTGCCATACAGGCCTTTTCTGAGGCCGTCCTTCACCTTCGGCCAATCCATCCGCTCGATATCGTTGAAATCGCCCACCATTCCGTAGTGCAGGTGCCGGCGCAGATCGCTCCAACGTTCCGGCCGCTTGACGCTGCTTCCGAGCAGGACATCGACCTGAGCGAAGTGCTCACAAAGGTTGTCCCAATGGGGACCTGATACCGTTTCGTTGATCTCCCGCTCTCCGACGCTGTGGCGAATGTCTCGGATGTCCGCGTCGATCGTGTCCATGAGTTCGACCAGCGCATCCCGGATGAGCGCCCGGCGTTTCTGATTGAAACGGAATCGGTATTCGCGGATCTCGCGCCCCGGAGCCTCGATCGCGTTCTCCACGTGGATCTGGGCCTCCGGTTCCCCGATCTCCAACGCGTCAAGCCGGTTCTGCGCGAGTGCGTTCAGGTCGATCGGTTCGATGCCGGGCTTCCAACCGTCGATCTTCGGCAATTCCGCAAGCAAAGCCGAGAAAGATCGGCAACGATCCTCGTATTCCGGATCATTGCAAAAAACAACTCCGCTCGGAATCAATGATCGCATCTCGTCCCAGAGGCGTTCCAATTTAACGATATTGGCCTCGGTCGCCTCAAAGGCCTGGAGAGCCCGCATCAATGGGCTGTTCATACATCGGTGCTCCCGCTCGACGCCACCATCTCGGGCACGCCTTTATCAAGTCACGATTTCGGTTTCGATACCAATCAGATTGGCGATTTCCGTATACAGTTCGACATCCATTTCTTCCGCCGTGATCGAGACCACCAGAGCGTAACGGGCAACCGAATTGTATCGCTTCAACTGTGTCCGGTAGCGCCACCAGCCACTCACCGGGTGGATCGCAATGAGACCACGCGCAGCCAACTCGGCGGCCGGTCCAACCCAGACGTCGCAGTGGAGAGATCCGGCCGCCACGCTCTGGCTTCCGAACGTCCAGCGGGTGTCCGGGTCGGCCGTCGGAAGCTGTTCGTCCACGCGCTCCAGGCGATTAATGCGCTGGCGGAAAACCGCTTCCGTTTCCGTCGGACGCTTCAACTCGAAGCGCAATCCAAAGGATTGGTAACGGGCCGAGGTCACCGGCGCGATGTCGCCTGGGCTGGGTTCAATGAAATACGACAGCGTGATCTTCAGCCGCACGTCCTTCTCGCCGAGATCCTCCAGCGTCTTTCGCGGCCACGGCAATTGGTAGTAGTGGACCTCGTTGAAGGTCGGATCGCACAGCACCATCCGGCCGTCCTTATCGGCCTTCCGCTCCCGCTTGAACGGCTGAATGTGCGCTTGGGCGACGAGGGCAACGTCGTTCTGGGCGGACGCCAGCGCCCTGTCGAGGCGCGGCACGCCGTAGCCGAACTGCCGCGCAAGCGCGATGCACTCCCTCTTTCGGCCCCGACAGGCCCGCAGTCGCGCCCTCATGGCCGGCGTCCATTCGGCGCTGTGCACCATCAACGCGCGGATCGCCTCGGGCCAGAGGTCCGGGTGGCGGGCCATGATGGCACCGGCCATGCCGGCGGCCTGAGCCGTCGCCGGGCTGGTTGCCCAGAACGTCGTCAGCGGCTCGGTGAGAAAGTCCTTGCCGGTGGTCAGCAGCGACAGCGAGTCCAAGCCGGCCAGCAATTCCCGACCGGACGCGCTGAGGGCGCGGTTCCCCGCCTCGAACACGATCTCCGGCTTGATGGCGGTGCGGGAGTGGTCCCAATCCGTCGAAATCCGGCTGTACGGGCTGAGATCGCCCACCTCGGCGACCGCCTTCCAGGTGTCCATTCCCAGGTCCGTGACGTCGACCTTGTCGGTAAAGCCCCCAACCGCAACGGCGTTCCAGGCCTGCGCCGGATCCTCGATGGGGAACTCGTCCGGGTCGGACACGTCATCGGGGTCCGCCGCATCCGGCACGTTGCCGGCCGACACGACGAAAAGACGTCGCGGCGCTTCGCCCGACACGCCCGGCGCGTCGCCCGGCATGGTGCCGGCGCAAATCTGATCCAGGGCAGCGCTCCAACTGGTCGGGCGTTCGCCGGAAACGTCTCCGTTGGTAACCGCCATGCAGAACACGCGGGAGCGCCCAGCGTTGTTGATCTCGGGCAGCGCAACCGCCGCCTGGGTGATGGCGCCGTAGTTTTGCGGATCAGTTGGCTGGAAGCCGGGAGGCGGAAGGAACTTTACCGATTCGAGACGCACGTCGAGGGGGAGGATGCTTCCATCCGAGAGGGGGTACGTGAGATCGGCGAAGAGCACGCATCCCGCCATGTTCGTTCCGTGCCCGCCCGGTTCGTGGTCATCCACGCCCCAGTCCTGGTCGACTGCCAGACAGTCGCCCTCGTCGAGCGCGATGGAAAGCAGCGGATGAGCGCGCGCGACGCCGTTGTCGAGAATACAGACCGCGGGGCTGTCAGGCCCGGGTGGCGCGATCCGGTCGCCGAGGTCCGCGACCCACAGGCCCTGTTCCCGACGCACCGTCGTGGTGAAGAACACGGGAGTGTCGGTGGCTCGCCGCAGTTCTTCGATGGCATCGGTATTCTGCAGCAGGCGGGTGAGGTCGCCCCTGGTTCCGTAGACCGGGATCACTTCGAACTCAGGGAAATGAAGCCTGCGGTCGCTGGCGCGCACCCCCAGCTTTCGGGCGGCCTGGACAAGATTGCCGGCGCGATCGCTCCAGCACCAGCATTCCCACCACATCCGCTCGTCCGGATCGATTGGGAACGGACGTTGATCCGTCCACAGGCTCTCGATGGTCGCCGCCCGGATCGTCTCGAGCGGCTCGAAGCGGTCCTGATGCTTGGGCTCCTGTTTGGGCGTGCTTTCACGGGCGTACTGCCGGACCTTCTCCGTCAAGAACGCCTCGGCGGATGCCGGGACGAACAACGTTCCCACTTCGGCGCCGGCCTCGGTGACGCGCGCCGCGCCAAGGCGGATCTCCTGGGACGGCCAGTTCAAGTTGGGCAGCTTGCCGCCCTCGGCACTCGCCACCTCAAGGTAGACACCAGCCGTGCCTGCCTGTATCGCGGGGTCGCGGGTCATGAGGAGTTCATGGGCCCTGGCGAAGGCGGCGGCGAGTTCCCCTTCGAGCTTGGGTCCGTGCACGTCGCGATTTCTTCCCGAGCTCATCCCGCTCATATCGCGTTGAGGGCGTCCGTAGGCCTCGTCGGATCGGAACCCCTCGATCCGGATGTGCTTGAGACGATTGGGCTTCGGCGTCTCGGCCGTTTCTTCAGCCATGATCTGCGCTCTGCGGCCAGCTTGGATTCCGTGGGACGGCAGAGCAACTCAACTCGGCCGTTAGGTATCGACAATACCCGCCACAGTTTCACGCAAGGCGCGTCGTTCACGCAAGGCGCGGATGAGCTCGTCGCTTGAAATCGTTTTTTCGTCCCGAAGGATGGCGGTCTTGATAACCTCGTCGGCGGCTTTCACCAGCTCCGCCTGGCTGAGGCCCGAGGCCGCGTCGACCACCTTCCCCCATAGGATCCGACTCGGCCGGAAGGCGCTCAGGCGCGCATTGAGAACGCCCTTTATGGCGTCTGCGTCGGGCAGGCAATATTCGAGGATGTCGTCGAAGCGGCGGAACAAGGCGCGGTCAAGGAGTTCGGGGTGGTTCGTCGCTCCGATGACGGTGCTGTCGGTGCTGTTCGGCTCCTCCAGAAACTGGAGGAAGGAGTTCAGGACGCGGCGCATTTCACCGACGTCGTTATCCGCAGTCCGCCGTCCGCCGATGGCGTCGAACTCGTCAAATAGATAAACGCCGCGGGCCGACGCGATCTGGTCGAAAACGAGCCTGAGTTTTGCCGCGGTCTCGCCCATGAAGCGCGTGATGAGGGTGTCGAGCCGGATTGTGAATAGAGGAAGGCGCAGTTCTCCGGCGAGTGCGGAAGCCGTCAGGGTCTTGCCCGACCCCGGTGGTCCGACGAGCAATAATCTCGTGCTCGGCGTCTGGCCGTACGCGCGGAGCCGGTCGCGCTGCCGTTGCTGGTGGATAAAGCGTTCAAGGCGCGTGCGGAGTTCGGAACGCAGCACCACGTCCGCCAATCGGGCCTTCGGGTAGGTCGCGGTCAGCAGCGTCTGCAGCTCACCGCGTGGCCGGGCGATGGGGATGGCGACATCCCCGGTGACGCTGTGGCCCCGACCCTCGGTGGAACGGCTTTTTCCCTGGCGCGCGGCCTCCACAAGCCGTCGCAACTCGTCCGCTATCTCCTTTCGGCCGCGGCGCGCCTCACTGGCAGCCACCTGCAGCGCGATCGAGAGGAACTGGTCCTCGTCGCCCTGCACATGGCTGCTCAGCAGCGCAATGATCTGTTTGGCCGTGGCCATGGCTTCGCTCTCGTTCCCGTCCGCTCGCCGGGTCGCTCGTCAGGGCATACAACGCCGCAGGTTACCCGCTCGCTCGGCGGTGGTGAAAGGAAATCCGAGCTGGCATGTTCAGCGCTGAAATGGAGGGGGATCGCCTTGGTCCGACGGGCCTGCCACCAGACCAAGGCGACGCATCTTCTCCCACAGCGTCGTCCGCCCGATGCCCAGCAGGTCGGCGGCCTTTGCCAGGTGCCCGCCGCACCGCCGCAGGGTCGCGGCGATGTGTTCGCGCTCGACGTCGTCGCGCACGGCGGCGAGCACCGGCCACTGGCTGCCGGTCCGCTCGTCGGCGTGCCCGGTGCCGCCTTCCACCGTGGTGTCCTCGGGGAACAGCAGGTCCGCGCCGACCCACGGCCCATCCGCCAGCGCCACGGCCCGTTCGATGCGATTGCGGAGTTCGCGGACGTTGCCGGGCCAGCCGTGCGACAGGGCGCGCGCCTCGGCCGCCGGCGTCATCCCGCGGACGGACGCGCCGAAGCTGTCCGCGTAATGCTTCAGGTAGGCGCGCAGTAGCGGCAGGACGTCGTCCCGCCGATCGCGCAACGCCGGGATCGTCACGGGAATGACGTTGATGCGGTAGAACAGATCCTCGCGGAAGCGGCCCTCGCGGACGCGGGCTTCCAGGTCCGCGTTCGTGGCGCAGACGATCCGCGCCGCACAGGGCAGGGGCTTCTCCCCGCCGACGCGGAAGTACACGCGCTCCTGCACGAGGCGCAGCAGCTTGGCCTGCAGCGCCAGGGGCAGTTCGGCCACCTCGTCGAGGAACAGGGTGCCGGCGCCGGCCCGCTCGGCGTAGCCGCGGTGCAGGGTGTGGGCGCCGGTGAAGGCGCCCTTCTCGTGGCCGAACAGCTCGCTGTCGATCATCTCCGCCGGGATCGCCGCACAGTTCACGCCCATGAACGGCCGGTCCGCACGGACGGAAACCTGGTGGACGAAGCGGGCGGCCACCTCCTTGCCCACGCCGCTTTCGCCGGTGACAAGCAGGGTGCTGTCGATGTCGGCCACGCGCCGCAGCAGCCGTTCCACGTTGCGCATGGGGGCCGACGCGCCGAGCGCCTCCCCGGCGCCGTCCTCGGGGCTTCGCGCGCGCAGCAGATCGCCGACCCGTTCCAGGAAGTCGTCCACGGCGAACGGCTTGGTGAGGTAGTCGTCCGCCCCGGCCCGCACGAGCCGGACCGCCTGCCCGATGTCGCCGAAACCGGTCATGAAGACGACCGGCGTCCCGCCGAGGCGCGGGGCGGCGTCGCGGAACAGGTCCTCCCCGCTCATGTCGGGCAGGCGGATGTCGCAGACCAGAAGGTCCGGCCGCGTGCCGCGCAAAGCCGCGAGGGCCTCGCCGCCGGTGCTCCACCACAGCGGCCGGTAGCCTTCCAGCGTCAGCCGCTGGACGAGGGATTCGCCCATGATCGGATCGTCCTCGACGACGGCGACGACTGGCCCGACGGTCCGTGCCGGGGGCGGTGGGGTGGTGGGGGCATCATGCCGCGGCATCGTGGGGCCTCCTTTGCATGGCTGTGTCCGCGCCGACCGGGAGGGTCAGCGTGATGGTGGTGCCGTCGTGCGGGGCGACGGCGACCTCCACGCCGCCGCCCGTCCGGTGCAGCAGGCGCGCGACGGTCCACAGGCCGAGGCCGTGGTCGCCCCCCGGCAGCGCCGCCTCGCCCCTGGCCCGCAGCAGGTCCGCCATGGCCGCCGGCAGCCCGGGGCCGCCGTCGGCGACCGACAGGCGCAGGCAATCCTGGGCCATCCACGCCTCGAACCGCACGGTGCCGCCCACCGGGGTCGCCCGGCCGGCGTTGAGCAGCAGGTTGAGCGCCATCTGGCGCACCGCCGCCCCCTCGACGTCGACCCAGCCGGGCAGCCGGTTCTCCCAGACGAGGCGGAGGTGGCGGCGCTGGATCTCGTGCGACACCAGATAGCGCACGTCGTCCAGGTCCTCGGGCGTCAGCCCGACGGCGTCGGGCGGCTCCTTGTACGCGACGAGCGCGGCCCGCACGACGGTGCCGATCCCCTTCAAGCCGCGCTCGACCAGGCCGGCCGCCTGAGCCCTCACCTGCGGGTCACCGCCGTGGCGCTTCAGCGTGTCGAGCGCCATCAGCATGCCGCCCAGCGGGTTGTTGACCTCGTGCGCCATGCCCGACGCCAGCCGGCCGAGCAGCGCGAGTTTTTCCTCCGCGGTCAGCCGGGCGGCCAGCGCCTCGCGCTCCGCCAGGGCGGCCGCCATGGCGTTGAAGCGCCGGAACAGCCGGCCGAACTCGCTTCCCTCGCCGGCGATGAAGCGGGCCGGGATCGGTTCCACCCGGCCGGTGCGGATCCGTTCGACGTGCGTGTCGAGCAGGTGGATGGGGCGCAGCAGGCGGCGGACCAGGACGTAGCCGAACGCCGCCAGCGCCAGCGTCAGGCCGGCGTTCACGCCGACGAGGGTGGTCAGCACCTGCCGGCGCACGTCGAGCAGGGCGCCGATGTCGATCTCGACCAGCACGTCGCCCAGTTGTACGCCGTCCACGTCGATGCGGCGGTGCGACCACGCGAGCCCGGCGGGTTCGTCGATGGCCAGTCCGGCGCGGCCCTCCAGGTGCCGGCGATGGACCGGTGGGAGCGGTGCGCCTACGGGAAAGGACTGGGGATCGCTGGCCGCCAGCACGCCGCCGTCGGGCAGCGTCACGACGACGAAGCGCGTGGCGATGCCGCCCTCGCGCCGGCTCGTGCGGTCGAGGACGTCGAAAACCTCCCACACGTCCTGCCGTGCGAGGTGCGGCTGCAGCGCCACCGTGAGGCCGTCGAGGTGCGTCGTCGCCAACTGGTGCAGATGCGCCTCCTGGTCCTGCTCCAGGCGCTGCAGCACGGTGTAGGAGATGACGCTCGCCACCACGGTCATCAGCGCCGCCACCAGCAGCGGGACGGTGGCGATCAGCGGCCAGTCCGCCGGGGGCGGGATGCGTCTCATGCGTGCGCCCGGACGAAGTCGTGCATGGCGGCGATCGAATCGAAATGCGACCGCGGGGCCTTCTGGAATCCGTCGAGCCGCAACGTGTCCAGCACCTCCCGCCCGTCGGGGTGGTCCGGCATGGCGGCGAGCGCCGCGCCGAAAGCCCGCAACGCCGGGCTGTCCTCGCGCGCCGTCAGGCAGGCGATGGGCGGAAAGCCATGCCAGTCCGACCGCCGGACCACCCGCGTGCCGGCTACCAGCGCGGGTTCCACCTGGGCCATCACCTCCCAGACGTAGCCGTCCACGCTGCCGCTGCGCGCCAAACCGGAGGTGACGGCGCGCACGACGTTGCGGTGCCCGTAGGTGAAGAAGAAACGGCGGAAGAAGCTCGCCGGCGTCTCGTTGCGGACGGCCAACTCATAGCGCGTCGCCAGGAAGCCCGAGTTGCTGTCCGGGTCCGAGAAGGCGTGCACGCCGCCGCGCAGCTCCTCTATACCCGCAGCCGGGTCGCGCACGTTGGCGATCAGGTAGGACTGGTAGTGCGGCCGGCCGCGGTAGACGGGAACGGCGACGAGCGACAGCTGGTCGCGGTACTGCACGAAGGGGAAGCCGCAGATCCAGGCGGCGTCGAGCTGCCCGGTGAGGAGCAGGATGGTGATCTCCTGGTAGGTGCGGCGTTGTACCAGCACCACGGGCTGCCCGAGCCGTGCCGTGAGATGCCGCTCCAGCGCGCTCAGGAGCCGCGCGTCAGAGTCCAGGAAGACGGGGGTCAGGCCGAAGCGGAAGGCGGCCTGGGCGGATGCGGGAGAGACGACGGCACTCAAACCCGCGGAGCACAGCGTGCCCAGCAGGCGGCGGCGGCTCCACTGCGGTCCGCGTGCATGGCACGGCGGCTCGGCTCCGGCCGGCATGGCGTCCTCCCCGGGCCGGCCGGTCAGGGGCGTCCGGAAGCGGTGGACGTCCCCTGCCGGTCGGCGACCGCCGTCCCGCTACCGGGCGGCAGTCCTGCGTCACTTTGACACAGTGTACGGGAGGAGCCAGGGCCCCGCAACCGGACGCAACGGCCTCGTCCGTTCGGAGAAGGCTGCGGCTGGCTCCGCGGTCGGATCAGGCGGCGCCGGTCGCGGGGAGATGGATGGTGCCGATCTCGTCGAGGCGGCGCTTCAGGCTCAGCCGGTCGAGCTTCTCGATGCGCAGGTTGGCGAAGATCTTGATGCGGTTGTCGAGCTCGAAGTAGGTCTGGCGGTAGCGCTGGGCGCGCTCCATCTCGGATCCGACGAAGCCCACCGGATCCTCCACGCCCCAATGCGCGGTCATCGGCTGGCCCGGCCACACCGGGCAGGCCTCGCCGGCCGCCTTGTCGCAGACGGTGAAGACGAAGTCGAGTTGAGGGCTGCCGGGCCGGGCGAACTCGTCCCACGGCTTGCTGCGCAACCCCTCCGTGGAATGGTGCATGCGTTTCAGCAGCTCCAGCACGTGCGGGTCGACGAGGCCGCGCGGCATGCTGCCGGCCGAGAAGGCGTTGAAGCGTCCATTCGACCAGCGGCGCAGGATGCATTCCGCCATGATGCTGCGCGCCGAGTTGCCGGTGCACAGGAACAGCACGTTGTAGACCTTGTCGGACGTCATGGCCGGCTTCGTCATTTCGATGATCGTTTGACTATCGAAGCGGCGGATGCCGGTCAACTGCGGTGCGGCGGCGCAACAAAAAGTCCATGCCGGCCGCATGGTGCGCCCGGTGGCGGTGCCTACACGATGAACACCGGGGCGAAGCCGCCACCGGGGGTGCGGAAGTTGGTGGTCTGCCCCTGGTAGACAGCGGGGCCCAGAGGCCGGACTCGCCGGCCTCCTCCTCCAGCGCGCAGCAACGCGGCGCGGTCCAGCGTGATGCAGTGGCAGCGGCGGTTCAGGTCGCGCGTCAGCCGCTGACGGGCCTCGTCCGCCGCGGTCATGCCCGCCGCTCGTACCAGCCCTGGCTGGCGTTGACGAGGTGGACGACGGACAGCATCACCGGCACCTCGACCAGCACACCCACCACGGTCGCGAGCGCGGCGCCCGACTGGAAGCCGAACAGCGCGATGGCGGCGGCCACCGCCAGTTCGAAGAAGTTGGACGCGCCGATCAGCGCCGACGGCCCGGCCACGCAATGCGCCACGCCGAAGCGGCGGTTCAGCAGGTAGGCCAGCCCGGCGTTGAAGTAGACCTGGATCAGGATCGGCACGGCGAGCAGCGCGATGACCAGCGGCTGGGCGATGATCTGTTCGCCCTGAAAGGCGAACAGCAGCACCAGCGTGGCCAGCAGCGCCAGCAGCGACGCCGGCCCCAAAACCTTCAGCGTGCCATCCAGCGCCGCTTGTCCGCCCGAGGCCAGCAGGCGCCTGCGCCAGAGCTGCGCCACGACGACGGGGATGACGATGTACAGCACCACCGACAGGAACAGCGTCTGCCACGGCACGGTGATCGCCGACAGGCCCAGCAGCAAGCCGACGATGGGGGCGAAGGCCACCACCATGATGGCGTCGTTGACCGCCACCTGCGTCAGCGTGAAGTGCGGCTCCCCCCGGCACAGGTTCGACCAGACGAAGACCATCGCGGTGCAGGGTGCGGCGGCCAGCAGGATCAGCCCGGCGATGTAGCTGTCGATCTGCGCTTCCGGCAGCAGCGGGCGGAACAGCGTGGCGATGAAGATCCAGCCCAGCAGCGCCATGGAGAACGGCTTGACGCCCCAGTTGATGAACAGCGTCACCGCCACCCCGCGCCAGTGCTCGCGCACATGGTGGAGCGCGCCGAAGTCGATCTTCAGCAGCATCGGCACAATCATCAGCCAGACCAGCACCGCCACCGGCAGGTTGACCTGCGCCACCTCCATGCGGCCCAGCGCCTGGAACGGCGCCGGCACCAGATGCCCCAGCGTGATGCCGGCGACGATGCACAGCGCCACCCAGACGCTGAGATAACGCTCGAACAGCCCGAGTGGCTGGACGGCGGCCGGGACCGCCGCGATGTCGGTGTGCGCGGTCATGCCGGCAATCTCCGTTCCGCGTTCGCCCCGCTGGCCGGAACCAGCAGGAGCAGGACGCACGCGAGAAGGGCGCGCATCATGGACGGCCTCAAGTATTGGACACGGAACGGCGGGGTGCCGGCCGTCCGCGAGGATCTCCGACACCACCACACACGAAGTGCAACGTAAACGTCATTATTTCATGTCGACACGGGGAAATGTTTGATCCACCGCATGGTGCGCTGATTTGCCCCGTGGAAATCGCACCAAAAACGGGGCCGGCGTGTGGCCGGCCCCACTCGCGCAACGGAAGGGCGTGGTCACTCCTCGTGCCAGCCGGTGATCATCATCCTGAACAGGCTGGTGACGGTGACGCCCGTCGTGCCCAGGTAGATGTGGGCGATCATGAACAGCACGATCACCAGCCCCACCACATAGTGCAGGATCGCCACCGGCAGCAGCCCGTCCATGCCGAACATGCTCTTCGGGGCGAAATCCGGCCACAGGAAGATCAGCCCGGTGATCAGCAACAGCGGCATGAAGACATACATGACGAACCAGTAGACGATCTGCTGGAGCGAATTGAAGTTGGCCTCGGGCGTCGGCGGGTAGGGGTGCGGCTCGCCGCGGAAGATGCCCCAGGCGTAGAAGCGGATCTGCCGCAGGCAGCGCCGCACGAAGCCGCCGGGCTTGGGCACGTACTGCCACCAGTTGCCCGAGACGATGTTGGCGACCACGAAGAAGGCGTACAGCCCCGCCAGCGTCAGCCCGGCGACGTTGTGGACCTGTGCCGCCAGCGCGAAGGGCACGAGCGGCAGGTTCGGGTCGGCGAAGTGCAGGCTGGCGCCGGTGATGGTCAGGGTGATGATGAGGAGCGCGTTGCTCCAGTGCCAGACCCGGATCCACACCGGAAGCAGGTAGATGCGATGGCTCATTGTTTCCTCCCGCGGCGATAGAGGGCGCCCAGGATGCGGATGGCCGCGTGCCCGGCGAGGCCGGCGATGGTCAGCCCGATCAAGCCGAGGCCAAGGGTGTCGAGATAGGTGTTGCGCGTGGCGCCGATGACGTACGAGGTGCCGAGCACGGCGCTGTTGATGAAGCCGACCTCCTGCGCCTGCGTCTCCGCGGTGTAGCGGTAGAGGCGGGTGCGCAGCGCGGTGTTCTGCGTGTGGCAGGTGACGCAGTTCTTCTCGGCCTTGTCCTTGTTCAGGATTTCGTGCGAGAGCGCCAGCGTTCGTGTGGTGGACGGCGGGGTGTGGCATTCGACGCAGCGCACCGCCTCCCAGTGCCGTTTGGTGTTGGGCAGCCAGGCGTGGATGGTGTCGATGTCCGGCCGCGCCTTCTTGGGCGTCAGCGTGCCGCCGAACGTGGCGAAGCGCAGGTCGGAGTTGTGGCAGTCCAGGCACATGCCGTTGTCCTGGGCGACGATCTTGCGCGGCTCCACCAGCGTCGCCGCCGTCTTGTAGACGTGCGGGTCGTGGCAGGTGGCGCAGGTGAAGCTGTCCTTCAGGTTCTTGGAATGGACGCTGTTCGCCACCTGGGCGTCGATGCGGAAGGTCTTCTGGGCGTGGCATTCGCCGCAGTCCAGCGTTTCCGGCTTGGCCCACGGCTTGGCCTCGGCGGTCGGCTGGGGCGTCGTCGGGACCAGCGACTGGACCAGCGATTCGACCAGCGACGGGGCCAGCGACGGAACCGGCTGCTGGGCCGCCGGCTGGGGCGGAGCGGCGTGCGGGTAGTCGCGGTAGCCGCCGACGTGGCAGGTCTTGCAGGCCATGCCGCCGTGGACGGAGCCTTCGTACAGCGCCGGGTCGGTCAGGAACTGGCTCAGCTTGGCCAGATCCATGCCGTGGCGCGGCGGGTTCTTCAGCGCGTCTTCCGTGTGGCAGGTGAGGCATTCCGCGTTGGACTTGCGGACCATCTCCACGGTTTCGGGGTCCTTGGGCGTGGTCCCCCTGGTTTGCGCCCCCGCCGGCCATGCCAGCAGGGCGGCGAGGAGAAGCACGGCGACCCCGACCGGGCGGCGGTGCGGACCATTGAGCATCTTTCCTCCTTCGGGACCGGATGCGGCCCCTTTGGATCGCTGTGCGGGCGTTCGGTGCCGGGGGCGGACGCCCCGGCCACGCTCACGCCCCATGTGTGCCGACGGCGCCGCCGGGCCGTCGCCCAAGCAGGTCGCGGATGTGCGCCCCGTCCTGCGCCACGACCTGCGCGGTCACGCTCGCCAGCGCCCGGTACAGGGGCTCGCGCGCCTGTTCCGCCACGGTCCGGCAATAGGCGGGCAGCCACGCGGCCAGATGGCGTTCGACGAACACCGCCTGCCGTTCCAGGACGCCGTCAGCGTCGCCAGCCGTGCACAGCGCCGCCATGAAGCGCAACTCCTCGGCGATGTGGTCGCAAGGCCCCCAGGCACCGTCGTACGCGTACCCGGCGTCCAGGAAGGCGGTGGCGACCGCGACGGTGCAGTCGCCCATCATCTGCCCCTCGCGCCACAGCGACTCGTAAGGCGGCGGCGGTCCATAGCCCTCGCGCACGCCGCGGAACAGGCGCGTGTGCTCGGCGGCGAGGCGCAGCGCCAGCGCGTCCGCGTCCTCCTCGTGGCGGAGCGCGGCGAGGAGTTCCCCCGTCACCCCGCCGTCGTCGGGCGCGCCGGCGGCGGCGGACAGCATGCCGGCGACCGCCTCGGGCTCGGGCCGGCTGGCGAACAGCGTCGCCAGGAACAGGTACGCGTCGGCGCGCTCCCGGTTCATCGGTTGGCCGTCCGCCGTCATTTCGCCGGCACTCCGTAGAACGGCGTGGCCAGCGCGCCGTCGCCGCGGTGGCAGCCCATGCAGGTGCCGCGGTCCACGGCGCCGGGGTAGGCGGCGAGCGGGAACTCCTCGCGCCGCAGGAACTGGATGTTCTCCGGGAACGTCACGCCGGCGTGGCAGGTCTGGCACTGGATCGCCATGTACTTGGTGTGCACGCGGTGGAAGCGCCCGCCCACCTCCAGCGTGTAGGTGTCGCCCAGCTTCACCTCGCCCTCGCGGATCTGGTCGGCGAGGATGCCGGCGCCGACGGGCTTCTCCGGCACGGCGGGGTCGGTGGCGAAGACCGGGGCGGCGGTGGCGGCCAGCAGCAGGGCCGCGGACAGGATGGCCTTCATCATACGTCTCCCCCTTCCAGGACGTAGTAGACCTGGGGCTTGGTGCCGAACTCGCGCTTGAGCTGCGCCGCCTTCTTGGCGCCGACGGTCCTGGCGACGGTGGAGGTCGGGTCGTCGATGTCGCCGAAGGCGCGCGCGTCCACGGGGCAGACGAGATCGCAGGCCGGGGTGTATTCGGGGTCCTTGCCGATGCGGTCGGTCTTGCCGTCCTGCACCGCCTTCTCCAGTTTGTGCCAGCAGAAGGTGCACTTCTCGGCGGCGCGGGCCTTCTTGCGGTGCGTCCAGTGGCGGTCCTCCGGCGCGATCGCCTCCAGCGGCGTGGGGGCCTGTCCGGGGTAGAGCGGCGTCAGCGTCTCGTTGATCTGCGGCACGCCGTAGGGGCACACCGCCGCGCAGTAGCCGCAGCCCGTGCACTTGTCGTAGTCGACCAGCACGACGCCCAGCTCGTTCTTGGTGATCGCCTTGAAGCCGGCCTTGTCGCAGGCGAGCTTGCAGGCGGGATTCTCGCAGTGCATGCAGTTCATCGTCACGAAGGTGCGGTAGACGTTGGGGTACGTCCCGCCTTCGGATTCGATCATCACGTTCCAGGGTGCGCCGGGCGAGAAATGATTCTCGACCGCGCAGGCCGCGACGCAGGACCGGCAGCCCATGCACCGCGTGGTATCGATCACACGTACCAGCTTCATGATACCGTTCCTTGTCTTAGGCCTTGTAGACGTTGCACTTGGTGTCGTTGTACGAGTTCATGCCCGACACGCGGTCGGGATGCAGCTCGATCACCCGGTTCACATCGATGCCCTTGCGGGCGTACTCGGGCCATCCGGCGATCGAGTGGCCATAGTGGTAGGAGACGCCGACGGTGTCCGGCCGGATGCCCTGGGTCAGCTTGCACTTGCCCGTCACCGTGCCCAGCCGCGTCTCGATCATCACCAGATCCTGATCGCGCAGGCCCAGCCGGGTGGCGGTGGCGGTGTTGATCAGGACGTGGTTCTCGTTGGTGTCCTTGCCGATCGCGAAGTTCAGGATCGGGTTGGTGTTGCTGCACGCCATCTGGTTGCGGTACATGCGCTTGAAGGTGATCAGGTAAAAGGGCAGGTTTTCCGCCTCGCGATGCGGCGTCGGGAAGGCGTGCTCCTTCAGCGGGATCGGCGAATAGGCGATCTTGTACTGCGCCACGTCGATGTTCTTGATGCCTTCCTTCTCGACCGTCTTCTTGATCTTTTCCAGGGTGTGGACCATGGAGTCGGCGTAGAACTGCATCTTCGGCTTGCCGGGCCCCTTGAACTTCTCCTCCACGCCCTTGGCGTAGACGTCGACCGGGGCGAGCTTGGAGGCGACGAAGCCTTCCTTGAGCGCGATGTCGAAGGGCTTGCCCTTGGTGGCGTTGGCCCACAGGATCTCGACGGATTCACGCGCCGTATAGTCGCGGCCCTTCTCGAACTTATGATCCTTCAGCTTCCAGGTGTCGTTGATGGCGTCCACATAGGCGTCGCCCAGGCCCAGGCGCTTGGCCAGTTCCCACAGGATGGTGAAGCCGTCGTGCTGGAGGTTGAAGGCGTTGACCACCGGCTGGCGGATGGCCGTCATCTTGGCGTGCGGGTTCGAGCGCGTCGGCGCGAAGTGCCAGGATTCCAGGTACGCCAGGTCGGGCAGCACGATGTCCGACATCCACGCGGTTTCGCTCATGTGCACCTCGATGGTGACGTTGAACGTCTTCTCCATCGAGCGGAACTGCGTGGCGCTGTCGGCCGTCGAGACCGGCCGGTTGGTGGCGTAGAAAATCTGCATCTCCGGCTCGTACTTCAGGCCGTAGGCCTTGGGATCGAGCACGGTGAGCGCCACCTGCTGGCAGACGTCGTGGTGGCCGTTGGGGAAATAGACGCTCTTGGCGAGATCGACGCGCTTGGGCGGGTACTCGCACTTGGCGGGCGCCATGTAGTCCGGGTTGCGGTAGGCGGCGCTGAGCTTGATGCCGCCCACGGCGTCGGGGATGCCCAGCATCATCTGCATCATCAGCGCCGAGCGCCAGGTCTGGACGCCGAACTCCTTGGCGGTCATGCCGCGCCAGGTGTGAATGGCCACCGGGCGGTAGCGGTGGGTGAAATCGCCCACCTTCGTGGTGGTGCCCAGCCGCGCCGCGCGGCCGATCTGGTCGGCAAGCTCGCGGATGGTGTCGGCCGGAACGTCGGCGATCTCGGCGGCCGCTTCCGGCGTCATGTCCTTCAGGCTGTCGGCGTAAACCTCGAACGCCGTGCGCACCGGCTTGCCGTCCACGGTGAAGGCGCCGCGCAGCGCCGGGGTGACCCCCTCGGCGAAGGGCTTCGCGGCCTTGCTGGCGGTGTCCCACACCAGCGGCTTGCCCTCGGCGTCGCGCAGAACCTTGCCGTCGGCGCCGACCAGTTCCGGGGCGTTGGTGTAGGTGGTGAGGAACGGCGCGTCGATGTGCCCGGCCTCGATCAGCAGGCGGGTGAGCGCCATCACCAGCACCACGTCCTTGCCCGGCCGCACGGGGATCCACTGGTCCGCCTTGGCGCCGACGTGCGACAGGCGCGGCTCGATCACCACGACCTTCATGCCGCGCTCCTTGGCGCGGGTCACCGCATGGTCGAGCCAGCGGGCGTACTGCTCCGCCTCGAAGTAGTTGGCGCCGAAGACGACGAACAGGTTGCAGTGCTCGATGTCCGGCAGGAAGCCGTGATAGCCCCAGGTGATGTCGTCGGCGACGTGCCGGGCCGATTCACAGGTGGTGGTGCGGTGGATGACGTTGGGCGTGCCGAACGCCTTGGCGAAGGCCTTGGGGAAGTTGTCGCCGATCAGGTACTTGCCGTGGCCGTGCTGCCAGATCAGCTTCGATGGGTTGTCCTTGCGGATCGCGGCCAGCTTGCCGGTGATCGTCTGGAACGCCTCCTCCCAGGAAATCTCCACCCAGCGGGGATCCTGGTCGATGCCCTTCAGCGGGTTCGTGCGCTTGAGCGGCGCCTTGACCCGGTAGGGGTTGTAGGACGTGAAGCCGCCGGACACACCCTTGGGGCAGATGCCGTGGTTGTAGATGTCGCGCCGCCCGCGGTCGGGCTGGATGGAGCGGATGACGCCGCCCACCTTGTGCACCTCGATGCCGCAGAAATTGACGCAATGGACGCAGGTCGACTTCAGGATTTCAGTGGTGGCGGTCTTCGCGCCCGGGCTCAGCGCCACAGTCGCATAGGCGGGAAGCGCACCGGACGCCGCGGCGAACGCGGCGAGCGAGCTCATGCCCTGGAGGAAGTTTCGGCGTGTGGTGAGCATTTCCCGGTGCCTCCATGCTGGGACCACCTGGAATGGCCGGTGCCGTGTGGAGGCGCGCGGGATGCACCCGAAGGGAGGGGGTGGCCGCTATGCCTTTCGGCCGATCGCAGGTGGATTGAACCTAGCCGGAAGTGGTCGCTTGAAAATTGATGTGGATCAGACCTGCAAAGGTCAAAAACGGGACAACCGCACGCTTGCCGCGCGCCGCCATCTTCAACTCTGCTGTGTTTGCAATGCGCATTAGAAAATAAAAATGTGTGCGTTCCGGTGAAATCCGGTTGGCTGTGGCGCTATGTCGCGCCCACTTCTGCCAATGATGGCTGGCCGTTCCTTGTTTCAGCGCCGGATGAAAAAAATTTCACCACCTATTCCTGCCTCCGAAAATTGGCCTTGCATTATATTAGAAATTTATTGGGATGGGAGGCCCTGTGGGCCACCCCAGGTGTCGTTCATCCTTCATTTGGCGACCTCATCCCTCTTGGCCGCAGTGCCGGCCTCGACGTTCCGAGCCTGTGGCGGCGTGGGCTTACTATCTGTCGCCTCTTCTTTGGGCTGCGGAGTGAAGGGCGCTGTCCGCGCCGCCTCTGTTCGGGGCGTTGAGGTCGGGACGGTGGCGCCGTCGCAAGTCCCAAGATTGATGACTTCGGCCTGGGTGGCCGCGGGGAGGATGATCAGTACAGCCAAAATCATGGGGATTCGCATGTCGTCTCCTTTGCGGTGTGGCCCTGCGCTTCGCTCAAATGATTGACATCGCGGTCAGTGGCCCTGCCCCATACGATTTGTGAGTGCCAGGCCCACCGCCTGCGCGCGGTTGCCCACCCCCAGCTTGTCATAGAGGTTCTTCAGGTGGAACTTCACCGTGTGCACGGAGATGCCCAGTTCACGCGCGAGCTGGGCGTTGGTGCGCCCGCTCGACAGGGCTTCCAGCAGTCCGCGCTCGCGCGCCGTCAGCCCGTCCATCGGGTTCCGGCCCAACGCACCGACGTCGACGAAGGGGAAAGCCATGCGCCCGGCCGCGACCGTCGCGCATACATCGAGCAGCCGCTCGGGCGGTTCCGATTTATGGCAGAAACCGGCCGCTCCCAGAAGCATGGCGGACTGGGCCGCCGTCGCATCGCCCGACCCGGTGTAGACGACGATGCGAGGCGAACCCGGCCGCACCTTCAGCCGCGCGAGCACGCCGCGTCCGTCGAGGAACGGCATTTCCCAGCCGATCACCCCGATCCGGAACGGGAAGCGGCCGACGGCTTCAAGGAAGCGCTCCCCATCGCTGGCCGTCGCCAGCAGGTTGAAGCGCTCGTCGTCCTCGAAGAGCCTGGCCAAGGCCCTGAGAACGAGCGGGCTCTTGTCGGCGACCACGACATCGATGAACGGCGTGGCGGACCTTTCCGTCCGATCGGGCGCGCGCGTCATGGTTCTCCCCGGCAGCGCTCGCAGCGTCTCAGGGCATCGGTCGCGCCGGGTGCGCTGAAGTTCGGGTGGCCGGCCAGCATCGACTCCATCTTCTCGACCATCGAACGGGGGCCGACCGGAGCGCCGCAACGCAGGCACGCCAGCACCTCGTCCTCCTTGAGCACGCGCGGCTCCGCCGCCGAGGCGTCGAGGGCGAGGCGCGGGACGAAGGACACGGCGCGCTCCGGGCACGTCGCGCGGCACAGCCCGCACTGGATGCACAGCCGCTCGACGAAGCCGAGGCGCGGGGTGCCGGAGGAGGTCAGCAGCGCTCCGGTCGGGCAGGCCCGCGCGCAGCCGTAGCACAGCGTGCATCGCGCGGCGTCGACCTCCACCGCGCCGAACGGCGCGCCGGGCGGCAGGGCGACCGCTTCGGTGGCTTCCGTCCCATGGCGCCGAAGCCGATCCACGGTCTGGAAAAGGGCGGCGCGCGGCCAGGCGCGGAAGGGCACGTCGCCGTCCATCCCGGCGGACGGCGGGGCGGGCACGATGGTCACGGCCCGCAGCCGCTCGCCGAGGACCCAGGGGTCGTCCTCCTCGATGATGCCGAACCGGCCACCGCCGAGCCCCAGGCCGGCGACGACGGCGTCCGCCACCTCCAGGGTCCGTTCGAGGCCGGCCGTCAGGCCGCGGTCGCCACGTCCGAAGACGACGCGCACGGCGCCGGCGCCCCAGGCGAGGGCGAGCAGAAGCGCTTCGATGTCGAAGGCGCCCAGGCGCGGCAACGCCACGCGCACGGTCCCATCCGGTAGCCCGCCCGCCTCGGTCTCGACGGCGTTCAGCAGGTCTTCGCCATAGCCGGCCCCATGCACCACCAGCACCGTGGCCCCGCCGGACGCCAACCGGCCCCGGAGCGCCAGCAGCGCCGGGGACGGATCGTCGTCGGGCTCGACGAGGCGCATGGCGCCGCTCGGGCACGCGGCCACGCAGCTCTCGCAGCCGCGGCAGGCCGACGGGTTCAGGGCGATGGACTGCGCAATGGAAGAAATCGCGCCTTCCGGGCAGACGTCCATGCAGCGGGTGCAGCCGGTCTGGCCGAACCGGGAATGGCCGCACCGTGAGGGGGCATGCGCGACGTGCTGGGTGGCGGTCGGGGCGGTCATGGATGAGGGTCCTGAGGTCGATGGAGTTGGGGGCGTCGATCGCGGCGATGGCGCAGGCACAGCGCCACGCCGCCGAAGAGCCCCAGGGGAAACAGGATGGTGCCAGCGGTGAGGGCGACTTCCGCGACCGTTCGCATCGTGGAAGGCGGCTGGCGGTCCAGGAGGTGGGTGACCAGGATGTCGCGCTCTCCGGGCGCCAGTTCCGCCCCGTTGAGCTGCGTCATGCGCAGGATCACCGCCTGCCAGCCGAGCCGGCCGTGGCGCTTGCCGTCGAAGTACGCGCTCGCATGGCAGGCCGTGCAGCGGGCCGCCAGCAGGCGCTCCGGGAAGGGCCGGCGCTCCTCCTCCTCGCGGCGTTGGCGCTCGTCCTCGCGGGCGCGGGCCTCCTCCTCGGCGAGCCGGGCCTGTTCGCGGGCGCGCTCGACGGCGATCTGCCGCTCGATGGCGGCACGTTCGGCGTCGGAGCGGACGGCTTCCCGCACTTCGTACTGGCCGGCGTCCATCTCCGCCCCGGCCGGCTGGGCCGAAAGCGCGGCCAGGAGCAGGGCGAGGACGAACGTCTCCCCGCGTCGGCACACTACACGGCATCCCCATGCGTCCAGGTGTGGCGGCGCAGTTCGGGCGGGATCAGCGCCACGGCCCCCATCTCGGTGGTCCGGCAGGCGGGGCAGGCGTTGAGGAAGTCGCCGTCGATCCCCTTCTTGGCGAGGATCTTGCGCATGTTTCGGATGTCCACCGACTGCACGTAGGACTCGCCGCACACGCGGCAGACCTGCTGATCTTCGGGCTTGGCGACGGCCGTCCGTTCGGCTGTCGCCTCGGCGCGGGCCTCGTGCGATGGAACCTGTCCACCCCACACGGTGGTCAGGACGATCCGCGCCAGGACGGCGTAGGGGTTGGCGGCGCCGATCGCCGTGACGTCGGCCTCCTCCATCTTCATCGTCAGCGAACGGATCCAGGGGCGGAGATAGATGTCGCGGAAGGAGTCCGCCTCCGCCGCGAGTTCCTCGCGCCCGGCGGCATCGGCATCGGCCGCCCGCGCATGCAGGAGCGCCATGAATTCGAGCTGGACCGCGATGTGGTCGGGCAGGTCGCCGCCGCCCATCGCGAAATCCACGCCGTGGCGGCGGTAGGCGTCGCGCATGGCGTCGACGCTGCGCCCCAGGATGGTCCCGCCATCCAGATAGATGCCGGCGAAGAGCGGCACCTGCTTGGGCGGAACGAGGAAGAGGGCGCTGTAGAGTTGCAGCAGCGTCAGGTGGTCCGGCGTGCGCGCCAGCGCGTCGGCGAGGTCCGACAGATCTTTCTGGTCGAACCGGAACGGCAGATCCTCCTGGATCCCGGCAAGATCATCCGCGAGATAGGCGCGCATGGCCGCGAAGGTGGCCGGGGCCTCGGGCACGCGGAAGGCGTGCGAAAGGGTCAGGTACAGGTCGGACAGGGATTGGTGGACGGGGGGCTGGTGCATGGCGTCATCCGGGTGAACGGCGTCGGAAAAGGGCGGCCGGGATGCGGGGTGCATCCCGGCCACAGTCGCCCTCCGGGTGCTTGCGCGGGGGAGAGGACCGGAGGGCGCTCTCTCACGTGTCGGCGGGCACGTCGTCGAGGCCGACGAAGCGTTCACCGAAGGCGTTGACGAGGTTGGCCAGGAAGATGGCGGCCAGCAGCAGCAGCCATTCCGCCATGGCCGGAACGTAGCTGAGCATGGACGGCGCCCAGCTGCCCTTGAACGGCGGGACGAGCTGGCCGCCGATGATGAAGTCGTAGCGCGCGACGAACAGCGACACCATGACCAGCAGCGCCGCCAGGATCTGCATCCGCCCGTTGCTGCGGGTGCCGGGGGCGATCATCAGGTAGAGCGGCAGCGCCACGCCCACCCAGATCTCCAGGTGGAACAGCGGCGAGGCGGCGATGTGCTGCCAGACCTGCAGCCCGTCCGCGTTGCTCCACAGCCCGGAGATGGTGCGCGCCACGACGAACATGGCGTGCAGCGAGATGACCAGGGTGAAGGCGAACGGCAGTCGGTCGCGGAACAGCGCGCGCACGCCGGCCGGCAGGCGGTCCTGGTCGAAGCCGTGCGCCAGGTAGGTGAAGAACACGGCGAAGGCGAGCCCACCGAGCACGGATTCGATATGGAACGCCACGGCGATCTCGCCGCCGAACCAGAACGGCCGCATGACCATCATGCCGAACACCGACCCGGCGATCATGCTGACGCCCAGCGCGGCGATCATCAGCGCGATGGCCAGCGGGCGGATGGAGCGCACCGACCAGCCGGGCTGGAGCGTGCGGGCGATGGTCAGCAGCAGCAACACCACGTAGGCGCCGACGCACAGCACCTTCCAGTACAGCGGCGAGGCGAACTGGAAGCTGAGCGGGATGGCCCACAGCGCGCGCAGCGGTTGCCCCAGTTCGAGGAACAGCGACAGCACGCCGCCGGCCAGCCCGGCCAGCGCCAGCCACAGGCACCGCTTGGAGACGGCGGCGAATTCCTTCACGCCGAGGGCGAGGCCGATGGTCGCGGTGACGGCCAGACCGGTGGAGGTCAGCAGGAAGAAATCGTAGGTGACGATCGGCAGGCCCCAGAAGAGCCCGTCGTTGTTGGTGTTGAAGGCGCGGTGCCCCTCGCCGGCCAGGGCGCTCAGCACCAGCCCGACGGTCACCACGAACCCGATCGCCGAGACGGCGAGGATGATCGTGCTGAGTGACGAGCCGCCGGGGGCCGCCCCGGGAGCGGTGGAACGATGAACGTCTGCGGTCATGTCCTGTCCTCCCCGCGTCAGGTGTTCTTGAGGGCGCGGCCGGACGGGATCACCGCCGACTTGCCCGTGAGGTAGTAGACCTGCGGCTTGTTGCCGGTGTGGTCGAGCAGACGCACGCCCTTCTTGTCGGCGATCAGCCTGTTGACCTCGCTCTCCGGGTTGTTCAGGTCGCCGAAGTAGCGGGCCTTGGGGGCGCAGGTGCGCACGCAGGCGGGCACGTGCTCCTTGACCGCCGGGTTGTCCTCGTTCAGGTCGGCCACCCCGGCCGGCGCCTTGCTGACCTTGTGGTAGCAGAAGGTGCACTTGGACACGACGCCGGCCGGCGGAATGCCCACGCCGTGCGTCCAGTCCTCGCGGCCGTCGGGCGCCTTGTAGGGCGGGTTCCAGGTGTGCTTGCCGTCGGCCGCGGCGAACACCGTGCGGACGTCGGGCTCCACCGGCGACTTGGTGTCGGTGTAGAAGCGCACGCCGTACGGGCAGGCGATCTGGCAGTACTTGCAGCCGATGCACTTGTTCCAGTCGACCAGCACCACGCCGTCCTCGGTCTTGTACGTCGCCTTGGTCGGGCAGACGTGGACGCACGACGGGTTCTCGCAGTGCATGCAGGGCCGCGGCAGCCAGGACAGCTTCACGTTCGGATAGGCGCCCTCCTGGTAATACAGCACGTCCTGCCAGGACTCGCCCGGCTGCCGGTTGTTCTCCATCGCGCACGCCGTCGAGCAAGCCTGACAGCCCGTGCACTTTTCAAGGTCGATGACCATTCCCCATTTCGTCATGCTGACGGGCTCCCCTTAGGCCTTCTCGATGGTGACTTTGGCGGTGTAGAAATTCGCCATGCCGGTCACGCGGTCGGACTGGTTGGCGATCACCGGAGCGACGTGGGTGCCGCGGTCCTTGGCCCAGCGGCCGTGCTCCCAGTGGCCATGCTCGAGGGGCAGGACGACGGTGTCGGGCCGGGTCAGCTCGGTCACCTTGGCGACGGCGACGGTGCTGCCGACCGGCGACTTGATGACGATGCGGTCGCCGCTCTGGATGCCCTTCTTCGCCGCCACGGACGGGTGGATCTCCGCCACCGTGTGCTTGCGGTTGCCCGCCGTCGGCTGCATCAGCACGATGGCGTGCGGCAGGTTGGCGCTACGCCCCTCGGCGTGCAGCGCGGTCTTCGGCGTCACCAGATGCAGGTCGCCCTCGCCGCTGTACTTGGGCGGTTCCCAGTGCGGGAACATCAGCTTGTCCTTGGACCGGCCGGACACCCCGGCGATCCAGTCGGCCTTGGCCTCCAGGTAGCCCGAGCGGATCTCGAACTTGCCGGACGGCGTGGGCATCAGCTTCGCCTTCACGTCCTCGGCCGACATCGGCGTGTTGTAGCCGGCGCCGTCCCATTCGAAGAACTCGCCGCGGACCTGCCGCCAGTGGTAGGGCTTCTTGTACCAGACGCCCTTTTCCTTCCAGCTCTCGAAGTCCTTGACGCCGTTGTCGCCCGGATCCTTCTCGAAGCCCTTGGCGAGGTGGCGGATGACGTTCTCGGAATTGTTGAGCGCCTTGTAGTACTCGCCCATCGGCCCCTTGATGCGCTTGCCGATCTCGATGAGCGTGTCGCCGAAGTACTTGGTGTTGTGGACCGGCTTGACCGCCGGCACGCGCAACTGGGCCATCGGGAAACCCTGGAACGGGTAGGTCGGCGCGTCCTGCAGGCGCTCCAGGTAGGTGTGGTCGGGCAGCACGAGGTCGGCCATCCACGCCGTCTCGCTGGGGAACGGCGAGGTCTCGATGACGAACACCTCCTTCAGCATCTCCTCCCACTGCGGCGCGTTGGGCGCGGAGAACACGGGGTTCGTCAGGTAGAACATCACCGTGTCGAGCTTGTACGGCTTGTTCGCGAGGTGGTTCTTGGCGACCTCCTGGATCATGTTCTTGGCCAGCAGGTAGCCGTCCGGGTGCCCCTTGAGGTCGACGCGCGGCATGGTCTTCCAGGCGCCGCCCTTGGCCCAGTCGTCCATGAAGTCGGCGGCCTTGACCGGCATCGGCCCGTACGACGGCCCCATCTGGTAGGCCAGCCCGCCCTCGGCGAACAGCGAACCCACCAGCGCGTTCAGCGTGTGAATGGCCATGCCGTTGAGCAGGCCATTGCTGTGCGTGTGGGCGCCGCGCTCGAACAGGGCGATGGCCGGGCGGGTGGTGCCGAACTCGCGCGCGGTGGCGACGATGTCGGCCTCGCGCAGCGTGGTGACCTCGGCCGCCCACTTCGGGGTGCGGTCCTTCAGCTCGACGTTCCACCACTCCACCAGCCCCTTGACCCAGCGCTCCTGGAAGCTGGCGGGGTCGACGGTCTGGCCGGTCTTGAAGCGGTTCTTGCGGTCGGTGAAGTCGCCGACGAAGGAGCGCTCCCACAGCCCCTCGGTTAGGATCACGTGCGCGATGGCCAGCGCCAGCGCGCCGTCGGTGCCGGGCTTGACGAGCAGGCCGCGGTCGGCCGAGGCGATAAGCTGGTTGACGTGCACGTCCACCGCGGTGACGCGGGTGCGCGGGCTCTTCTCGCCGCGGATGTAGCCCCAGACCTGGAGGTTGTTGTTGTAGGGCCGGAACGCCTCCAGGAAGTTGGCGCCGAACATCAGCAGGTAGTTGGCGTTGCGGTAGTCGTAGGAGCTGTAGGAGGCGTTGCCGTCCGTGCACTGCTTGGAGACGACCGAGCCGTCCGAGCACATGGAGGAGTGGCCGATGCCGACATTCGGGCTGCCGTACAGGTCGGCGAAGGGGCCGAGCAGACCGGCGCAGGACGCGCCCCAGCCGCGCCCGAACATCAGGCTGAAGCGGTGCGACTCACCCTTCTCGCGCAGTGCGTTCAGGCGCCCCGCCACGGTGTCCAGCGCCTCGTCCCACGAGATGGGGACGAACTTCGGGTCCTCGTTGCGCCCCTTTTTCGGGTTGGTGCGCTTCATCGGCCCGGTGAAGCGGTCCGGATCGTAGAGGATGTAGGAGCCCAGCGGCCCCTTCGGGCACAGCTTGCCGTTGGCGATCGGGTGGTCGGTGTTGCCGTAGATGGCGTGCACGCGGCCGTTGGTGGTGTAGACGTCGATGCCGCAGCGCGCCGGGCACTGGTGGCAGATGCTCTTGGTCACCACCGTCCCGCTCTCGATGGGCGCGGCGTGTGCCGGGTCCGCCGGGGTCAGGAGGTTGCCGACGGTGCCGAGGGCGCCGGAGGCCGCGATGGCGCCCGTCGCGGAGCTGGCCTGCAGGAACCGCCGCCTGCTGGTGCTCGTGTCCACTATGCTCATTCACACGCTCCCTGGTTGCTGTGGAGGCTTGGTCGTCTTGTTGGCGCGCTCAGGACGTCGCGCATGAGGTCTACGCGCTTGCGGCAGGCCGGGCAGAGCCCGGCGCCGTCCGCTGCCGGCATGGTGAAATCGTCGCCGCAGTCGTCGCAGGTGCGGACCTCGGCGCGGCGCAGGAGGATCGATCCGTCCAGCGCCGGCCCGTCCCAAGGGCCGACGCTGATGGCCCGTTCCGGGCAACTGTCGGCGCAGCGTCTGCAGGCGATGCAGGCGTCGGGGTGGAAACTCAGGGTCGTCGCCCCGCCGGACTCGTCGGCGCACAGCGCCCGCGTCGGGCAGACGGCGGCACAGACCCGGTGATCCTGGCAGGAGTCGGCAAGCCGCAGCATGGGATGCAGGGAACTGGGCAGGGGCTGTCCGGTTTCCGCCGCCATCGCGCGCACGGCAGACAGGAGCCGTACACGGCCCGGGATCGCCAGCGGTGCGCGAAAGTCGTGGACCGGTGCTTCCTCCTCGGCGCGCGCGGCGCGGAGCAGGCCACCGAACAGCCGGCGCCGGCCGGGGTCGACCGCATCGGTGTGTGGGCGCAGCGGCAGGGCCTTGCGGGGTGGTGTCGGGACACTCTCGATGCGCGGGGCCGGAACGCCGAGCGCCGCGGCAAGCGCCGCGGCTTCGGCCACCACGCCGGTGGCGGGATGCGCCGCTGCCCCGCCGGCCGGACAGCCGCCGCACCAGCCGCGGTCCACGAGGGTCCGCGGCGTCGCAAGGAGGTCGGCGACGGCCAACCCGCCCAGGCAGGGCACCGCCGCAGCACCGGGCACGCGCACCGCGTCCGGCACCCGTGCGCACTCGACCGCCGCGGCCTCCACAGGGGCGAAGCCGCGCACCGTCAAAGCCCCCGTCGGGCAGGCGGCGGCGCATCGGCCGCAGCCGAGACAGCCATCGGCCAACGCCGGCCCGCGGGCGGTGATCGTCAAAACCCCGGCTGGACACGCTTCAGCGCAGACCGTGCAGGAGCGTGGATGCGGGCGGTGCCCAAGGCAGGCCTGGACGGTCAACGCCAGCGCGCTACCCGGGCGGAGGGCCTGCGGGGATGGGGATTCCAGTGCGCCGCTGCCGATCGGCATACCTGCGGAACGAACCAAAGCGCTTCCTCCATATGCCTCGAGGCGGGGACTCTGATTGAGTGGCGGACCCCGTCCTTGCCGTGGCGCGAAGGCTTCAGCACGAAGCATGCCAGCGCACGGCAGCCTCCGGTTTCCGCCGCTCGGCACGTGGAGGGAGGGGAATCTTTTGCAGCGCACACCAGGTGTGGTGTTACGGAAAGGTAACGCCAAGCGCCGGTGCGCATGATTGTCCGTTACGCGAACGGTATGCGCGTTGCGCTGGAAAGGAGGGGCCAAGTATCCATGCGCGGGGTGATGCCAATCACCTGTTACGCTTTGGTAACGTACTTGCTGACGCGCAAGCTGAATGGTTTTAGGTAACTGCCATAAAGAAGTGTTTTTAATTAGAGCAATGTCGGCTCGTTATCGGATGGGCAGGAGAGGGGATGGTGCCCGCTTCTGTTGCTAATGCCGGGCTGTATGATTTGGCAACCTTGGCGGATGATGTTGCGTCGTGACGGACGGGAAGGGAAAATAACAATACAAATCCCCTTCGCCGGCAGCTATGCTCTGTCGCGGAGCCTCTCAATGGGTTTCCGTGCAGACGAGAAATGCTGGGCCTGAACCGGCGGCGGATTGGGGAGTGGAATGGCCGAGTTGTCGCGCCGGGCACTGGTGCGTGCGATGGCTGCCCTGTCGATTTTGTCCGCGGCGGGCGTTGCGGCCGCCGCGCCGGTCCGGCTCGTCCGGTTCGGCCTGACCCCGGTGGTGGTGCAGGAAAACCTGCAATTCTTCGACTCCTGGCGCCGCTATCTCGAAGGCCGGATACAGAGCCCCCTGCAATTCATCCAGCGCCGCTCCTACCGCGAGATCATCCAGCTTCTGGAGGCCGGGGAGATCGATTTCGCCTGGATCTGCGGCTATCCCTTCGTGCGGCGGCGGGAAACGGACTTTCTCGATCTGCTCGCCGTTCCCGTCTACGACGGGCAGCCTCTCTACCGCTCCTACGTCATCGTCCACCGCGACAGCCCGGCCCACGGGATCGCCGACCTCGAAGGCCGGTCGTTCGCCTTCTCCGATCCGGACTCCAACTCCGGCTATCTGGCCCCACGCGGCATGCTCCAGCGCATGGGCCGCGCGCCCGAGCAGTACTTCCGCCTGACCTTCTTCACCTACAACCACGCGGAAACGGTGGAAGCGGTGGCGGATCGCTTCGCCGATGGCGGCGCGGTCGACTCCTACGTCTGGGAATACCTGGCGCGCACCCGGCCGGAGCTGACCGGGCAGACGCGCGTCATCGAGTGGTCCGAGCCATACGGGTTCCCGCCGCTGGTGGCGCGGCGTGGCAGCGATCCGGCGCTGGTGGCGCGCATGCAGGAGGCGCTGCTTGGGATGTCGGGAACGCCGGAGGGGCGGCGGTTGCTCGCCGACCTCGCCCTCGACGGATTCAAGGAGGGCAGTCCGGCGCTCTACGACGGCATCCGCTCGCTCGCCGCCTGGGTCGGCGACAAGGGGGCCACGCCGTGAAGCGCTGGATTCTCCGGCCCTGGCGCCCGCTGTCCTGGAGCCTGTCGGTCAAGCTGCCGCTCACCATTGCGACCGTGGTGGCCGGCGTGGCCTTCACGATCGGCGGCATCATTCTCCTCGACGCCCGCCACCGTCTGCGGGCGGAACTGGAGGACAAGGTGCTCGCCATGGCGACGGCGCTCTCGGTGACGGCTGGCGACCCCGTCATGCGGCACGACTACTGGGCGCTCTACAAGTCGCTGAAATCAACGGCTCTGCGCCACGGCAGCGCCACCCCCATCCATTCCGGCGTGCTGCTGAACGCCGATGGCGTGGTGCTGGCGCACCTCGATCCGGCGCGCCACCCGCCGGGGCTGCCGCTCGCCGGTGTGCGGGACGATGAACACGTCCGGCTGCGCGCGGCGATGGCGAGCGGCATGCCGTCGGTGGGAGAACCGGAGCGCGCGGCGAGCCTGGTCGAGAGCATCGTGCCGATCCGGGCCGGCGACATGGTGGTCGGCGCGGTCGTGCTGTGGATCTCGACGACGGAGCTGGACAAGCGGACCTGGGCGGCGACCCTGACCATCATCAGCCTGACGTCCGCGCTGGCGTTTGCCGGCAGCGTCATCGGCGCGGCCATTTCCAACCGCATGGTGCGCCCGCTGCGCCAACTGGCCAAGGGGATGGAGACTGTGGGGCGCGGCGATCTGGGAGCGGTCGTTCCGGTGATGCCGGGTGACCGCGACGAAATCGGCCAGCTCGTCGAACGCTTCAACTGCATGGCCGTCCAGCTCGTCGAGAAGCAACGGCTGGAACAACAGCTCGCGGTCAACGAGAAGCTGGCGGCGCTCGGCCGCATCGCCGCCGGCGTGGCGCACGAGGTGAACAACCCGCTGGGCGGCATGCTGAACTGCGTCGACACCATCAAGAGCCATCCGCAGCAGACGGAACTGCTGGCCCAGTACTTCCCGCTCATCGACCGCGGCCTGCATCGCATCCACGCCATCGTCCAGGCGCTGCTGGTCGAACTCAAGGCGGATGCCAGCTGCGGCCCGGTCAGCGATGTCCGATTGGAGGACGTGCGCGATCTCATCGCCGCCGAGATCGAGGGGACTCCCATTACCTTCACGTGGGACGCCCGGCTCGGCAACGATGCTGGACTGTCCTGCCCGCGCGTGCAGCAGGTGGCTCTCAACCTCCTCAAGAACGCCGTCCAGGCGATGCCCGATGGCGGGCACCTGTCGTTCCGCGCCTGGGTGAACGGCGAGTGGGCGGTGATCGAGGTGGAGGACACCGGCGTTGGCATCCCGGTCGACAACGTGGCACGCATCTTCGATCCCTTCTTCACCAGCCGGCAGAGCGGCACCGGGCTCGGCCTCTGGGTGACCTACCAGTTGCTGCAGAGCCTGGACGGGACCATCGCGGTCGACAGCGTGCCGGGGCAGGGCAGCCTGTTCCGCGTCACCATGCCGGCGCGGCCGGTCAGGGAAGGGCTGTACGCCGCATGAACGTGATGCAGGACGCCTCCGCCGCGTCGCCGCAGGTCCTGGTCGTCGAGGACGACGATCTCATGCGCCTGTCCGTCGTCGACCGCTTCCGCATCGAGGGGATCCCGTCGGTTGCCGCCGCGTCGCTGGCCGAGGCGCGTCGCGCGCTTTCCCGTGGCGGGATCGAGGTGATCGTCACCGACATCCGCCTGCCCGACGGCACCGGGCGCGACCTGTTCGAGGAGGTCGCGCGCAGCCACAGCGGCATTCCGGTGATCCTGATGACGGCGTTCGGCTCCATTCCCGAGGCCGTTGAACTGGTCAAGGCCGGCGCCACGGACTACCTGACCAAGCCGTTCAGGCCCGACGCGCTGGTGTCCGTCGTGCGGCACTGCCTGGCCGAGCGCCGTGACCGGCGCCTGTCGGCGCAATTGCGCGGGGCGGACGGGCGCGGCCTTCCCGTCGGCGCCGGTGTTCTCGGGCGCAGCACGGCGATGCGGAAGATCGAGCAACTCGTGGCCCGCATCGCGCCCCTGGACAGCTCGGTGCTGATCACGGGGGAGTCCGGCGTCGGCAAGGAGGTGGTCGCCGACCTGATCCACCATTCCAGCCCGCGCGCCGGTGCCCCCTTCGTCAAGGTGAACTGCGCCGCGATTCCGATGAATCTGGTGGAAAGCGAGCTGTTCGGCCACGAGAAGGGCGCCTTCACCGGCGCCGACCGGCGCTGGATCGGTCGTTTCGAGCAGGCGCAGGGCGGCACGCTGTTCCTCGACGAGATCGCCGAGATCCCGCCGGAGACGCAGGTCAAGCTGCTGCGAGTGCTTCAGGAGCGTTCGGTCCAGCGTGTCGGCGGGCGCGAAACCATCGCGCTCGACGTGCGGGTCATCGCCGCCACCCAGGTCGACCTCAAGGCGGCGATCGAGGCCGGGCGCTTCCGCTCCGACCTGTTCTGGCGCCTGAACGTCTTCCACATCGACGTGCCGCCCCTGCGGGAGCGGAGCGACGACGTGCTCTTCCTGGCCCGCCACTTCGCCCGCCAGTTCGCCGAGCACATGGGGCGGGCCGCCAAGGAATTCTCGCCCGACGCCGAAGCGGGCCTGCTGGCCAACCCGTTCCCCGGCAACGTCCGCGAGCTGAAGAATCTGATCGAGCGGGCCGTCGGGCTCAGCGACGGGCCGCGTATCGAGGCGCACGACCTGTTCCCGCTCGCCGGCCCGCCCTCGGCGCCGGGCACCGCCCCCCTTCGGACGGCCAAGGAGGCACTGGAACGGGACGCCATTCTCCAGGCCCTGGACCGTCACCATTGGATGATGACGGAAACCGCACGGGCGCTGGGCATCTCTCGAAAGACGCTTTGGGAGAAGATACGCAGGTACCACATCGAGCGGGACGCGGGGTGAACCGTGACGACACGCCCCTCCCGCAAATCAATGATCGCTGCATCGGCGGGCCGGTGCGGGATCGCACAGGGTGCTTTGTCCGGGAATGTTGGGAGGATGGGGAATGATGGGAGCCGGCAGTTTTGGGCATTGGGCCATTGTGCTGCTTGTGATGATTCTCCTCTTCGGAGCTGGAAGGCTTCCGAAATTGATGGCGGACTTGGGCAAAGGCTTCAAAGCGCTGAAGACCGGTTTGAACGATGAGGGAGGGGAGCGCTCCTCTCTTGCCGGCACCGGACCAACTCCTCTGGCAACACCCCTGGCTTTGCCGGAAAGCCGGCCCTCCGGCACCGATCCCCGACCAGGCGTTTCGATGCCGGGACGACACGCGTGACACCGCAAGCGAAGATGGCTTCCATGGATTCCTGCTACGCAACCAAGCCCAACGAGACGCCGCCTTTACCGCTGGATGCGGCGCTCTCCCGCGTCGCGTCAACGTATGGTCCGATCAGCGGATTGGAAACCGTTCCGCTTTCGGACGCGGTCGGTCGGATCCTGGCCGAAGCAATATCCAGTCCGATCGACGTTCCACCCGCCGCCGTATCCGCGATGGATGGCTACGGCTACGGCTACGGCTACGCGGCGCCGGATGCCGGTTCGCACGCTCACGTGTGCCTGCGTGTGATCGGTCGAGTGCCGGCGGGGTCCGTGTTTCACGGCACGGTGGGCGCGGGGGAAGCAGTGCGCATCTTCACCGGCGCACCCATTCCCGCGGGCGTCGACACTGTGGCCATGCAGGAGGTCTGCCGGGCGGAGGGGGACGACGTGGTGGTGGAATCGCCTCCCCGGCGCGGAGCCAACATCCGCGAAGCCGGTGAGGATATGAGGGCCGGCGCCGTCGTGCTCACCCCCGGCAAGCGGCTGCGCGCGCAGGAGGTGGGGCTGGCCGCCGCGGTCGGGCGGTCGACGCTTACCGTGCGCCAGCGCCTCAAGGTTGTTCTGTTCTCCACCGGTGACGAACTGTGCGAGCCGGGCGCCGCGAAGCCCGAAGGGGCGATCTACGACGCCAACCGCTACACCATCGCGGCGCAACTCGCGGCTCTCGGCGCGGAGGTGGAGGACCTCGGCATCCTGCGCGACCGGCCTGAGGTGGTGCGCGAGGCATTGGCCGACGCTGGCCGCAGGGGGCACGTGGTGGTCACCTCCGGCGGCGTGTCGGTGGGGGAGGAGGACCACGTCAAGGCGGCGGTCGCCGACCTCGGCTCCATCGACATGTGGCGCCTCGCGTTGCGGCCGGGCAAGCCGCTGGCGCTGGGCCGGGTGGGGGCGGCGATCTTCCTCGGCCTGCCGGGAAACCCGGTGTCGGCGATGGTGACCTTCATGCTGGTTGGCCGGCCGCTGCTGCTGCGCCTGATGGGGGCGGACGAGGTGCGCACCCCGCGCTCGCTGGTGGTGGCGGGCTTCGCCTTCCGCAAGAAGACCGGCCGGCGGGAGTTCCTGCGCGCCCGCATCGAGACGGGGCCGGACGGCCGCCCGGTGGCGCACAAGTTCGAGAACGACAGCTCCGGCGTGCTGACCTCCATGGTGGAAGCGGACGGGCTGGTCGACGTGCCGGCGGAGGCCACCGAAATTAGTCCCGGCGACATGGTCGCCTTCCTGCCGTTCGGCGGCCTGTTCGGGTAGACGGGCCGGGGGAGGTTCCAAGGCTATGGGTTCGCGCATGTGGAGGGCAGAAGCATGTCTTTGATCGATCCGTTCGGCCGCCCGGTGAGCTATCTGCGCGTGTCGGTCACCGACCGCTGCGACTTCCGCTGCGTCTACTGCATGTCGGAAGACATGAGCTTCCTGCCCAAGGCCGAGGTGCTGACGCTGGAGGAGCTGGACCGGCTGTCGTCCGCCTTCGTCAAGCTGGGCACCCGCAAGCTGCGCCTGACCGGCGGCGAGCCGCTGGTGCGCCGCGGCATCATGGACCTGATCCAGTCGCTGGGCCGCCACGTGAAGTCCGGCGACCTGGACGAGCTGACGCTGACCACCAACGGTTCGATGCTGTTCAAGTACGCCGAGGGGCTGGTCGAGGCGGGCGTGAAGCGCATCAACGTGTCGCTCGACACGCTCGACCCGCACAAGTTCCAGGCGATCACCCGCTGGGGCAAGTTCGACAAGGTGCTGGGCGGCCTCGAGGCGGCGCGCGCGGCCGGTTTGCGGATCAAGATCAACGCCGTGGCGCTGAAGGGTGTGAACGACGACGAGTTCCACCGGATGGTGGAATGGTGCGGCGCGCACGACTGCGACCTCACCTTCATCGAGGTGATGCCGATGGGCGAGCTGGGCGGCGACACCCGGCTGGACCAGTACCTGCCGCTGTCCATGGTGCGCGCCGAGCTGGAGACGCGCTGGACGCTGGAGGACAGCGACTATCGCACCGGCGGCCCGGCGCGGTACGTGCGGGTGGCGGAGACGGGCAAGCGGATCGGCTTCATCACGCCGCTGACCCACAATTTCTGCGAAAGCTGCAACCGCGTGCGGCTGACCTGCACGGGCACGCTGTTCATGTGCCTGGGCCAGGAGGACGCCGCCGACCTGCGGAGGCCGCTGCGCCTGAGCGACGACGACGCGGTGGTCGAGGAGGCCATCCGCGACGCCATCCGCCACAAGCCCAAGGGCCACGACTTCATCATCGACCGTCCCCACAAGACCGCGCCCATATCACGCCACATGAGCGTGACGGGCGGGTGAGCCTTGGGCCTTCGCCGCGGTCGCGTCGCGGCTATCCCATTCGCGTGAAACTGGGGAACACCATCAGCATCCAATTGCTGACGTCCGCGATGCTGCCGCTGAGGATCAGCAGCCCGGTCACGACCAGCATGCCGCCGATCGCCAGTTCCACCTTCCGAAGATGGCGCCGGAAGCGCGAGAAGAAGCGCATGAACGCCTTCACCCCGAAGGCGGCCAGCAGGAACGGCAGGCCGAGCCCGAGCGCGTACGTCGACAGCAGGCTGATCCCATACCACTGGCTTTCCCGGCCGGCGGCCACCATCAGGATGGTCGCCAGGATGGGGCCGACACAGGGCGTCCAGCCGAACGCGAACGCCAAGCCGATGACGAAGGCGCCGACAAGGCCTGGCGGCCGCCGCTCGATGTGGACGCGGCGCTCGTAGTACAGGGCGTTGATCCGCAGCAGTCCGGCGTAGTGCAGGCCGAACAGGACGATGACGCCGCCGGCCACCAGCGACAGCCAACTCGTGTTGTCGAGCAGGATGCCGTTCAGCGCCGACGCGCCCGCCCCCATGACGATGAAGACGACGCTGAAGCCGGCGACGAACGCCAGCGCCGACGCGAAGACTCGGCGTGTCGTGCCGTCGTCCAACTCGTCTCCCGTCAGCCGGTCGATGGACGTCCCCCCCAGGAAGCACAGGTACGCCGGGACCAGCGGCAGGACGCACGGGCTTGCGAAGCTCAGGATCCCGGCGACCACCGCGCCGGCGTAGGTGACGTCCAGTCCGCTCATTGGGCCTTCCTCACTTGGGGCGGATAGCAAGATAGCCGTCGAAGTCCATGGGCTTTTCGTAGTGCCGCCCCTGCACGAACTCGAACATGGCCAGAAAATGCCCGGGATTGAGCAGTCCGGGCATGCGCGCGACCTCCACGTCGGCCACCCGCTTGCCCTTCAGATCGAGGGCGGATTCGGGCAGGAACTGGATCGTCGGCGTGAGATTGACCCGGTGCTTGCGGGCCAGTTCCTTCTCGCTCAGCACTTGGCCGTCGAAGTCGGTGACCATCCGGTCGCCGCGCAGATCAAGCTGAAGCATGGCGAAATGCTGCCGGACGAAGCCGGCGATGCGCGGGTCCTTGAGGTGCTTGTCGTGCATGTCCCGGCAATAGATGCAACCCTTCTGTTCCCAGACGATGGCCAGGCGTTTGCCGGCCGCGGCCGCGTCGGCGTGGTCCTCGCCCAGCACCAGCAGCGACATCAGGAACCAGTCCTCGTGGTGAAGCCCGCCCAGGTCGTACCGTGGCTCGTCGGCCCGGGCGACAGCGCCCGAGACCAGAAGGGCGGCAGCGGCCACTAGGCGCAGGAGCTTGAGCATCCTCGTCCTCCGATCTGCGACGGCTCAAGGGGCGATATAGATCCAGCCCTTCAGCCGCCGTTCCGTGATTTCCGCAATTCCCGCCGTCACCACCTTAATGCCCGGCAGCAAGTCGGCCTCGGTCTTGCCGGTCGCGGCTAGAGTGTTGCCGCAGGCCACGAACTCGACGTCGTACTGCTGGAGGCTGGCGATGCGGTCCTGCACCGGCGACGTTTCCGCCAGCATGGCCTTGACCCCATCGCCGTAGGCGATGATCGCCACTTTGACGAGGTCCTGGCCGTAGAACTTCTGCAGGTTGACGGCATTGCTCAGCAGGTTGCCGGCGGTCCGCAGTTCCCCGTCGGTCAGTTGCAGGATGATCTGGCGGGGAGCGTCCCAGCTCGGCTGCGGGGCGGCGAGCGCCGTCTCCGCAGCCCGCAGCGGGGGCGCCGTGGCGGCCAGCCCGATCAGGCCGGCCACCAGCATCAAACCAGCGCCGCGCACGTTCCCGCCTCACTTGCCCGTCATGAGGTAGGCCATGACATCGCGGATGTCCTGGTCCGCCAGCACGCGATTGGTGCCGTAGATCGGCATGTGGGCATCGGGGTTGACGGCGCGGGTGTCCCAGATGCGCTGGTAGACGTAGTCGAGGGGCGGCTCCTGCGCGCCGTACTTCGACAGGTCCGGCCCGACGGTGCCGCCGGACACCCCGCCCGGCAGCGAATGGCAGGCGAAGCAGTTGCCCCAGCGGATGTTGTTGGCGATCTTGCTGCCGCGTTCGGCGTCGCCGTTCAGCGGCGGCTTGAAGGTCACGGTCTGGACGTCGGGCGCCGGGATGTTGTAGCAGGCCTCCTCGACGCTGTGGCAGGGGTACTGCTTGAGCAGTTCATTGGGCATCGGCGTCGTGCCGGGCACCCACTCGATCTTCTTTTCCTGAGCGCCCGCCGCGCCGGCCGCCAAGAGCAGCGAGCCGGCCACGGCCATACGGATGAGCATCGGCTTCATGGCTTTCTCCCTTTACTCGCGGCCGAGGTAATCGGTGTTCATGTTGTATTCGGACGTCGGGATGCTGACCTTGTAGCCGTTGGACGACGCCATCAGGAACGTCTCGATGTCGGTCATGCTCGGGCTGCCCTCCTTGCCCTGGTACATGCGCGAGAGCATCTGGCAGGACTTGATCTGGTGCTGGAGGGTGAACACGTAGCCTCGGTTGTGCCCCTCGAGCTGGTAGGGGAAGTGGTAGATTGGATACTGGGAGGCGTCGCCGAAGAAGGTCGTCGGCCGCTGGCCACGCAGGTAGTTGCCGGCCGTCGGCGGCGTGTGGCAGCTCGCGCAGGCGAAGTGGAAGTTTCCGACCCGGCGGAAGTACAGGTCGCGGCCCCGCTCGTAGGAGTCCTTGAGCGGACCCGGCGTGGCGACGTCGACGTTGATTTCCTGCCCGTCGGACAGATAGCCGATCCAGTAGGCGAGCATCGTGTTGCCGCGGGTCTCCTCATGGAGATCCGTCCGGCCGAGCCGTTCTTCGGCGCACGTCCTGATCTGCGTCGGGATGACGGTGACCTTGCCGGTGCGCGGGTTCACCTTGGGCGAGGTGGCGTGTACGCCCTTCAGCTTCTCGCCGTCCTGACCGTGGCAGCTCGCGCACGACTGCCCCTTGTCGTTCGCCTCGTTGAACAGCTTCCGCCCTTCCTCCAGGGCGAACTCGCCGTCCAGGCTCTTTTCCATCCAGCGGAAATCCTTGAAGTTCACCTCGTGCGACTTCAGGCCCGCCTTCTTGGCGGCCATGATCGCCGCCGGATCCTTCCACTTCTCGAAAGTGTCGGAGAACTTCCGGTCACCGGAAACGTGCGGGATCGCGTTCTCGCGTCCCGGCACGTACTCGCGCTTGATGTCGTCCGCAGCCACGGCGGCAGCCCCGAATACCGTGAGGGCAGCGGCGATCACTGAACCGCAGCCGAGGAGCAATCGGCCTTTCATGAGACTTCCTCCCCCAATTGCCCTTGCCGGGCTTATGTCCAAAGCGGGTGAGGAATTGCACGGTGCGTGCCAAGGCCCCTGGCGTTCATTGGCGCCCGGTTCGGCGGCGTTTCGGACGGCTCACCCCGATCCGGGTAGGGGCGTTTCTCCAGACCCTTCTGGCAAACCGCCACAGGCGCATGCGCCTTGGACGCCATCGTTGACGGGCAAGCCGCCCTGGAGTAGCCGTAAAAGGAAAAAGGATTTGGGGAGGATGGTGGCGGGCCAGGAAGAGCACAGGCGCCTGCGGGTGCTGATCGTCGACGACGAGCCGGACATCGGTCGCGTGCTGACGCGGATCGTGCGCGCCGCCGGTCCATATGAACCGGACGTGCGGACCGCCAGGTTCGACGTGGCGCGGGAGATCGCCGAGCGCCGGCCGGACGTCGTCTTCCTCGACCTCGTGATGCCGGACGTCAGCGGCTTCGACCTTCTGAAGGAAATCCGGGCGGCGGATGGCGAAATCCCGGTCATCGTCATCACGGCCCACTCAAGCATCGAGAACGCCGTCGAGGCGATCCGACTCGGCGCCTTCGATTTCTTGCCGAAGCCCTTCGATCCGGACGTCATCGAACTGCTCCTGGTGAAGCTCGAACGCGAGTTGTCGCTCATCGCCCGGACGCGGGCGGCGCGTTTCTCGGATCCCCTCCTTGCCGCGATTCGCGGCGATTCCCCGGCCGTTCGCTCGGTGCGTGGCTGGATCGCCAAGATCCGTCCCGCAAAGGCCAACGTCCTCATCCAGGGGGAGAGCGGCACCGGCAAGGAACTGGTCGCGCGCGCCATCCACGGCGGCGAAGGTCCGTTCGTCGCCCTCAACATGGCGGCGATCCCCGACGATCTGGCTGAGGCCGAGCTGTTCGGCCACCGGCAGGGCGCCTTCACCGGCGCGTCCCAGGAGCGCCAGGGCCTCCTCCTCGAAGCGAACGGCGGCACGCTGTTCCTCGACGAGGTCAACGCCATGTCGCCGCTGATCCAGGCCAAGCTGCTGCGCGTGATCCAGGAACGGCGCCTGCGGCCGGTCGGCAGCAACCGGGAACTTGCCGTCGACTTCCGGCTTCTCAGTGCCGCCAACGTCGACCTGGAGGAGGCGGTCCGGCAGGGAACCTTCCGGCGCGACCTCTTCCACCGCCTCAAGGTGCTCAGCGTGACCTTGCGGCCCTTGCGAGAGCGGGCGTCGGACATCCCCATCCTCGTCGCCGAGTTCGTCCAGCGGTACGCGCAGGCGCATGGCTGCGGCGCGCGCCGGCTGGCGCCCGGCGTGATGGAGTGGCTCAAGGCGCGGCCATGGCCGGGGAACATCCGCGAACTCGAGAACCTGATCGAGGAAGCGGTGATCCTCTGCCCCGACGGGGCCACCGAGATCCCGCTGCCGCCGGGTGTCGCCGGCCCGCAGCCGCTGGCGGCAGCCGCCGCGCCCGGGGCCGTCGACACGCCGCCGACGTTGGCCGATGTCGAGCGCCGCTACATCGCCCAGGTGCTTGAGCGGACACAGGGCAACAAGGCGAAGGCCGCGCGGATCCTGGCCATTGATTACAAAACTCTGCTTCGCAAACTGACCGAGATCGGTTGAGGAGGGCCCATGCGCAGGCGCACCTTTTTGTCGACGCTCGCCGGCGGAGCCGGTGCCGCCGTGGCCGCCGGCCTGCTGCCGCTGACCGAAGGTGCGGCCCGGACCTTTCCCGATCTGCAAGGCAGCATCTGCCGCGCGGCTTCCGCCGTGCAGGCGGCGGAGGTTGTCGAACCGGCGCGGGGGCCGCTCTCCTTCGTCGGGACGCGCCTGCTCAAGGACGGCTGCATGGAGGAACTGGCTGCGGCGTTCACCGCGCGAACCGGACGCCCGATGCTCGTGCTCGGCGGCGGCTGCGACGATGGTATTGCCGCCGTCCGCACCGGGCGCGCGCACCTCGGCGGGCTGTGCTGCGAGCCGCGTGCCGGCACGCCGACGGACGGGCTGCGCTGTCTGACCATCGCCGATGACCTGAAGGTCGTGGTGTGCCATCCGTCCGTCCCGGTCGAGACTCTCGGCCGGGCCGAGGTGCGAGCCCTGGTCGCGGGGGCGATCGACAACTGGAAAGATGTTGGAGGACCGGCGCGGCGCATCGCTCTGGTCGCCTACGATCACTGCCACGACTACTCGGAGCCGGTGCGCAACCTGCTGATGGACGGACGGGCCAGGTACGCGCCGCGGGCGTTGTCGGCCAAGACCGACCAGGAACTGCTTGATCTCGTGCAACGCTTCGAGTGGTCTGCAGGTGTCAACAGCTGGGTCCTGGCGCAGCCGCTCGTCGCGGCGGGAAAGCTCAAGGTGCTGGCCGTCGACGGGCAGCACCCGGCACCGGCCGGCACACCATCGCCGGCCTATCCGCTGAGGGGGCCGCTGTCGCTGGCGGTGGGGCCGTGGCAGGAGAACCTGATGCGGCCCTTCCTGGACTTTCTGTTCGGTCCCGACGGGCAACGCCTGATGGCGCGGCGTCTGCTGCCATGGGATGGCGAGCGGGCCGGCTACGCCTGAGCCGGTTCCGTCGCGCGCGGCACCATGCGCAGGTTGACCGTGACCTCGCCGCGCTCCGGACCGGTGATGCGGATGTCGCCGCCATGCGCACGGGCGATGGCCAGGGCGTTCGGCAGTCCCAGCCCGGTGCCGTTCGTCTTCGTGGTGTAGTAGAGTTCGAAGGCGCGCTCGATGGCGTCGCTGGCGAAGCCCGGCCCACCATCGACGACGCGAACGAACACCGTATCCTCCTGTTCGACCCCGTATTCGACGGTGATCTCGCGGCCGCCGCTGGCCTCTTGCGCGTTGTCGAGCAGGTTGTCGAGGAGCTGCTCGAGTTGGACGGCATCGGCTTCCGCCCGCACGGCCATCGGCGGCCCGATCAGGCGGCAGGGCGCAGCCAGGGCGTCGTGGCGCCGCCGCGCCAGATAGCCGGCGAGGAAGTCGCCGACGTCGAGTTCGGCCAGCTTGAGGCGCAACGGACGCCCGAACCGCAGCAGGTTCTCGACCGTCCGGTGGCAGCGCTCGCAATGGTGGATTACAAGCTCCAGTTCCGGACGCAGATCCTCCGGCGTGGCTGGGTCGCGCAGCGCCAGGATGGCGGTGTTCTTGATCACCGTGAGGGGATTGTTGATGTCGTGCGCGACGCGCGTGGCGACCCGGCCGATGGCCGTGAGCTGCTCCTTGTGACGCAACTCGCGCTCGATGCGGGCGTACTTTGCGAGGTCGCGCATCATCTCGTTGAACGCCGCCGTCAACCGGGCAATCTCGCCCGTGCCGGCGGCACGCACCTGGCGAACGTCGCCGCTGCGGATGGCGGCCGCAGCGCTGTGTGCTACGCGCGTCAGCGCCTTGATCGGTCGCAGTTGGCGCCGGAGGTAGACGCCGATCAGCGCGACCAGGAGGGCGCTGGTCATGAGCAGCCCGGCCACCAGGAGGCGCTTGGTCTGGGTCAGGGCGCTTTCGACGAGCCCGGTCACCGAAATTTCGAGGAGGACGTCGTCGCGCCCGGCGCTGGTCACGGGAATGCGGAAGGTTCCCGGCGCCGGTTCCGTCGCCTGCATCACCAGGCCAACACGTCCGCCGGATAGGGCGAGGCTGCGCAGCACGTAGTCGATCGGGCGTCCGATCTGGATGCGGGCGAGAACCGTGTCGCGGTGCCGCAACGTGGCCATGGCCACCAGCCACAGCTTGTCGCCCACCATCTCGGCGCGCGCGGTGGAGACGCCCGCCGCTTCGACGAACGCCTCTTCGGCCCAACGCGGGGAGGCGGGCAGGGCGATGCCGCTGTGCACCACCAGCGACCCCGCGGCATCCCAGAGCGTGACGGACTCCAGTTGAAAGTTCGACGCGACGCGGTCGACGTCCGCCGTCACCGAGCGCCGCTCCCCGCCGAAGTACAGGTGGTACTGCGTGGCGTGGTTCAGGCCGGAATCCTGGGCCGTGAACGCGGCCATGGTGCTGAGTGTCTTCAGCTCGCGGTCGAGAACACGGCGCACTTCCGCCGCGTACTGTTCGACACGCTCCTGGTGCAGGCGCTGGAACTGCGTTGACACCAGATAGTCGATTCCGAGGAACAGCAGCGCCGACATGACCGCGACGATCCCGAGGACGCCCAGGATCATGCGGGTCAGCAACGAGTTCCAGTGCAGCATCCGTTCCAGCGCGTCCAGGGTGGCGGTTTTGGCCCAGGTCCAGATTGCCGCGCCGGACGGCCGCCGTCATGCGGAATTACGCCACCGTGGCGATGCGCGCCCTATGGCAAAACACCCCAACGAGTCCGGCCGGTGCGAGGCGGTGGCGGCGGAATCCCGCCGCTCCGGCGCCACCGCCGAGATGGCACGCATCATGCTTTCTCCGCACCGGTTCCGCCCCGCCATGCGGGTCGCCGGAGACAAGAGGGGAGAAGACGTTCATGAAGATGCGAAGCCGCAGAGACGTGCTCCGGGGGGCACTGGCATTGGGAGGCCTGGGCGCCGGCACCGCGCTCCTCGGTCTGCCGCCGCGCGCCGCGCTCGCCGCCTGGCCGAAGGCCGCCTTCGACGGAAAGGACACCAAGGAGGTGCTGGATGCACTCTTCCAGGTGCAGAGCGCCGCGGCCAGCGATGCCGTGAAGGTGCGCGCTCCCGAGATCGCGGAAAACGGCACGGTGGTCCCGGTGACGGTGAGCACCAGCCTGCCCAAGATCGAGAGCATCACGCTGATCGCCGAAGGCAACCCGCGTCCACTGGCCGCCATCTTCCGCTACTCCGCCCGCTCGACCGGCGATGTCACCACCCGCATCAAACTGGCGAAGACGCAGTTGGTCACCGCCGTGGTGAAATCCGACGGCAAGCTCTTCAAGGCGAGCCGGGAAGTGAAGGTTACAATCGGCGGCTGCGGCGGCTGAGCAAGGGGAGACGGACCATGGCAGAATCGATCAAGGCCCGCATCAAGGTGGGCACCAACGGCACGGCGGACGTGCGCGCGGTCATCACGCACCCGATGATCGTCGAGGTGCGCGACCCGAAGACGAACGCGGTGACCGCGGCCGCCCACTTCATCGAGGAGGTGGTCTGCACCCACAAAGGCGAGACGGTCTTCTCGGCGGACTGGGGCATGGCGGTTTCCGCCAACCCCTACCTGGAATTCTCCTTCTCCGGAGCGGCGTCCGGCGAGTCCCTCACGATCTCCTGGCGCGACAACAGGGGCAACAAGGACGCCGTGGAGTTCAAGGTCGGCTGAGTCTGGGCGCTCCCCGATCACTGCCCCCGGTGCCCAGCGGGGGCATTTTCTTGTGTGGTGTCTGGGAGAAGATCGCGGCCCCTCCAAACACCTCAGGACAGGGCTCGGAATGGAAGACAGGAAGAAGCACTGGGAGGACGTCTATTCCCGGCAGGCGTCGGATGCGGTGAGCTGGTATCAGCGCACGCCGGCGACATCGCTGTCGCTCATCCGTGCGTCCAGCGCGGAAAGTGCGGCGCGGGTAATCGACGTCGGCGGCGGAGGATCGACGCTGGTGGACGGTCTGCTGGCTCTCGGTTACCGGAATCTGACCGTGCTGGACCTCGCAGGGACCGCTCTCGCCGTCGCCAGACGCCGGCTTGGAGCGGCGGCCGTGGCCGTGGAATGGGTAACGGCCGACATCACCTCATGGCGTCCCGCCGCGCCCTTCGACATCTGGCATGATCGCGCAGTCTTCCACTTCCTGACGGACGTGTCCGCAAGGCAGGGCTATGTGACGGCCCTGATCAAGGGACTCAAACTTGGGGGCACAGCCATCATCGGCACGTTTGCGCTCGACGGGCCAGAGCGTTGCAGCGGGCTTCCTGTTCGGCGATACAGCCCGGAGACGCTAACAGCCGAATTGGGGAGCCGCTTTTCACTGGCGGAGACGCGTCACGAAGATCACATCACCCCTGGGGGAAAGCAACAGCGGTTTACGTGGTGTCGATTTGTGAAAGTATCTGAATAACGAAGGTCGGCCTGTTCGCGCTGGAGCGCGTGCAGATGGAGGCGACGTTCAACACCACGCTGCCGGTCAGCCAGGGCGTCGACGCCCGGCTGGCGCGCGCCACCGGCATGGGCGAGGCGACGCTGCGGGCGGTGCCGGCGCTGGTCCTGGGCGGCGCGCTGATCGCGTGGTGCTTCAAGGGCGAGGGGTTCCGCAGCTCGCCCAAGGACGTCGGCGGCGGCATCATCGTCGGCCTGATGATCCCGGTGGGCTGGTTCATCATCGGCTATGTCGGCCGTGACGAGTTCGATCCGACGCCCGTCATGTCCTTCACCTTCATCGCGCCCATCGGCGACACGACGCAGTACCTGATGACCTTCACCGGCGCGTCGATCAACTTCGGCATCGCCACGGTGTTCGGCGT
>DASWVP010000520.1:0-11849 GCA_036401175.1 Azospirillum sp.
GGCCGCGAACGGGCCAGACGCCAGGACCAGGACCGCAAGCAGAGCGGCCGGGACGCGCAAGCCAATGCCTGACACCTCGATGCCAGGGGACACCATGTCCGAGAATGCGACCCACAACACTCCGATGCTGGAGGTGCGCGGCCTGTCCAAGACCTTCGGCGGGCTGGCCGCCGTGCGCGATGTGACGACGCGCTTCGAGCGCGGCCACATCAGTGCCATCATCGGCCCCAACGGCGCCGGCAAGACCACCTTCTTCAATCTGGTCAGCGGCCTGCACAAGCCCTCCAATGGCCGCATCCTGTTCGACGGCGCCGACGTCACCGGCCTGCGCCCGGACCGCATGGCGGCACTGGGCATGGCGCGCACTTTCCAGACCACGGCGCTGTTCGACAAGGCCAGCGTGCGCGACAACCTGATCGTCGGCCACCGGCTGCGCACGAAATCCACCTTCTGGGACGTCGTGCTGGGCACGCCGCGCCTGCACCGCGAGGAGCGCGCCTGCCGCGACAAGGCCGAAGAGGTGCTGGAGTTCGTCGGGCTGTCGGGAGTCGCCGACCGGCTCGCCGGCGAGATCTCGCAGGAGGAGCGCAAGCGCGTGGCCTTCGCCTTGGCGCTGGCCACCGACCCGAAGATCGTCCTGCTCGACGAACCGGCCGGCGGCGTCAACCCGGAGGAGACGGTGGGGCTGGCCGATCTCATCCGCAAGATGGCCGCCAGCGGCCTGACGGTGTGCCTGATCGAGCACAAGATGGACATGATCATGAGCCTCGCCGACAGCATCGTCGTGCTCGACCACGGCGAGATGATCGCGTCCGGCCCGCCGGCGGCGGTGCAGAGCAACCCGCGCGTCATCGAGGCCTATCTGGGGGCGGACTATGTTGCGGCTTGAGGGTGTGACGCTGAACTACGGCAGCTTCCGCGCGCTGGACGGCATCGATCTGCACGTCGGGCCGGGCGAGCTGGTGGTCATGCTGGGCGCCAACGGGGCCGGCAAAAGCTCGCTGTTCCTGGCGGTGAGCGGTCTGCGCAAGCTGGCGGCCGGCGCCATCCGGCTGAACGGCGAGGATCTGGTGGGCCGCAAGCCGTCGCGCATCGTGCAGGCCGGGCTGGTGCACTGCCCGGAGGGGCGCAAGCTGTTCCCCGAGATGTCGGTCCGCAAGAACCTGATGCTGGGCGCCTACGTGCACCGCAACGATCCGACGACCTCGCGGCACCTGCTGGAGCGGGTGTTCGAGATGTTCCCGGCGCTGCGCATGAAGAAGGACGACGCGGCGGGCTCGCTGAGCGGCGGGCAACAGCAGATGGTGGCGATCGGCCGGGCGCTGATGGGGCGCCCGCGCGTGCTGCTGCTGGACGAGCCGTCGCTAGGGCTGGCCCCCCTGATCGTCAAGCAGGTGCTGGAGGCGGTGAAGGCGATCAACGAGGCCGGCACGACGGTCCTGCTGGCCGAGCAGAACGCCTACGCGGCGCTGCAGATCGCGCACCGCGCCTACGTCATCGAAAGCGGACGCATCGTCATGGAAGGCGACCGCGACACCCTGCTGGGGGATGAACGAATCCGCAAGGCCTACATCGGCGCCTGAGCGCCGGGGTGGGAGACGTTGGGTTTTCGGCTTTGCCTCAACCCAACCTACGACGGACCCGTAGGTTGGGTTGAGCGCAGCGAAAACCCAACAGCGGCTCGAAACCAACGACAACGCAATTGGGGAGAAGACGCATGGCAATCTGGAAGACGCTGACGCGGCTGGTGGGCATGACGGCGCTGGGCGCGCTGGCGGCCGGCGGTGCCTGGGCGCAGGACAGCGTGACCATCGGCTACACCGGGCCGCTGAGCGGTGGCGCCGCGCTGTACGGCAAGAACACGCTGAGCGGGCTGGAGATCGCCGCCAAGGAGATCAACGCGGCCGGCGGCATCGAAGTGGCCGGCAAGAAGGTCATGCTCAACGTCGTCGCGCTCGACGACAAGTACTCGCCCAGCGAGGCGGCGGTGAACGCCAAGCGGCTGAAGGCGCAGCACAACGCGCCGATCATCTTCGTGCCGCATTCCGGCGGGGCGTTCGCCCTGCAGGCGTTCAACGAGCAGGACAACTTCATCCTCGCCGCCTACACCAGCGTGCCGAGCATCACCGAGCGCGGCAATAAGATGACGCTGCGCATCCCGCCGTCGTTCCTGGGCTATGTCGAGCCGTTCATCCGCGTGGAGAAGGGGCGTTTCGGGGCCAAACTGGCGGTGGCGAGCGCCGATCACGACTACGCCAAGGCGTGGGTGCAGGCCTTCGTGCCGGCGTGGAAGGCGGCCGGCGGCACGGTGGTGGCCGAGAACCCGATGTCCTACAACAAGGACACCGACTTCTACAGCGGCGTCTCCAAGGTGCTGGCGTCGAACCCCGACGTGATGTTCGTCGGCGGCGCGTCGGAGCCGACGGCGCTGGTCGTGCGTCAGGCGCGCGAACTGGGCTTCCAGGGCGGCTTCGCCATCATCGACCAGGCGAAGATGGACGAGATGGCGCGGGTTCTGGACGGCTTCGCGCTGCTGGAGGGCTCGGTCGGCGTGATGCCGCTGGTGCACGACACGCGGCCGGGCGCCGAGGCGTTCGTCGCCAAGTACCGCAAGATGTTCAACAAGGACCCCGGTTCGGAGATTTCGTACAACTATTCGACGCTGAACGCGGTGGCCGAGGCGATGACGCTGGCCGGCACCACGTCGGACCCCAAGGCGATCTACGCCAAGCTGAACGAGGCGTACGGCAAGCTGCCGCCGGAGCGCAACCCGTCGCGTATCAACGGCATCGACGCCAAGGGCGGCTCCAACGCCAAGATCGTCGTCGGCCACATCGAAAAGGGCAAGATCGTCCCCATCGAGGCGAGCGTCGGGCAGTAATCCGGCCCCCAACCCGTAGGTTGGGTTGAGCCGCAGGCGAAAACCCAACGTGTTCGCGGTGCCGGCACGTTGGGTTTTCGCTGGCGCTATGAAAATGGGACGGAGCCGGAGTGTCGGTGGCCGACGAAGTCTCGTCGTTGGGCCCCCACCCCATCCCTCCCCCACTGCGCGGGGGAGGGGGCAGACGCGCGCTAATCCCCTCCCCCGCGCAGTGGGGGAGGGTTAGGGTGGGGGCCCAGTGCAGCCACGTTTTCATCCGTTGCGGGTCGGCGCCCAGCGCCGGTGAGAACTCAACCCAACCCACGAACTTGTTCCGTATTACAGAATACAATTCCATCATCATTGACGGCCGTCCCGGCGCATGCCGGAAGGCGTTCGAAAGCCGGGATCACTGGGGAAGGAACGGACATGGCGCTCGACGCGGAGACCTTGCGGCAGCTTCTGGACACCGTGGCGCGCTTCGTGCGCGAGCGGCTGGTGCCGCTGGAGCACACGGTGGCCGACGACGACGCGATCCCCCCGGCCGTCGTCGACGAGATGCGCGCCATGGGCCTGTTCGGCCTGTCCATCCCCGAGGAATACGGCGGGCTGGGCCTGTCCATGGCCGAGGAGGCGCAGGTGGCGTTCGAGTTGGGCCAGACCTCGCCGGCCTTCCGCTCGATCATCGGCACCAACAACGGCATCGGCTCGCAGGGGCTGGTCATCGACGGCACCGAGGAGCAGAAGAGCAAGTACCTGCCGCGTCTGGCGACGGGCGAGCTGATCGGCTCCTTCGCGCTGACCGAGCCGGAGGCGGGATCGGACGCCGGGTCCTTGCGCACCAGCGCGCGGCGCGACGGCGAGCATTACGTGCTGAACGGCACCAAGCGCTTCATCACCAACGCGCCGGTGGCCGGGCTGTTCACCGTCTTCGCCCGCACCGACCCGGACAGCCGCGACGCGCGCGGCGTCTCCGCCTTCGTGGTCGAGGCGGACACGCCGGGCATCACCGTCGGCAAACCCGACCGCAAGATGGGGCAGAAGGGCGCCCACACCGCCGACGTCATCTTCGAGGACTGCCGCGTGCCGGCCGCCAACATCATCGGCGGCAAGGAGGGCCAGGGCTTCAAGACGGCGATGAAGGTTCTGGACCGCGGCCGGCTGCACATCTCGGCCGTGTGCGTCGGCATCGCCGAGCGGCTGATCCGCGATTCCCTGGCCTACGCCATGGAGCGCAAGCAGTTCGGCCAGCCCCTGTCGGAGTTCCAGTTGATCCAGGCGATGCTGGCCGACAGCAAGGCCGAGGCGTACGCCGCCCGCTGCATGGTGGAGGAGACGGCGCGCCGCCGCGACGCCGGCCGCGACGTCGGCACCGAGGCGGCGTGCTGCAAGATGTTCGCCTCCGAAATGGTGGGCCGCGTCGCCGACCGGGCGGTGCAGATCCACGGCGGCGCCGGCTACATCGCCGATTACGGCGTCGAGCGTTTCTACCGCGACGTGCGGCTGTTCCGCATCTACGAGGGGACGACGCAGATCCAGCAGGTCGTCATCGCCCGCAACATGATCCGCGAAGCGCGCTGAAGCGGGAGTACGGACCTGTTTTTTAGCCCCTCTCCCTCGACGGGAGAGGGGTTGGGGAGAGGGTGGTTACGGCGGAGCCGGAAGAGAGTCACGTTCCGCCTGCCGGCGGCTATCCCCCTCTCCCCAACCCCTCCCCCGCGAAGGGGGGAGGGGCTTCCTTCAAAAAAACGAACGATATTCCAAGAACGGGGAGGACGGACGTGCGCTTCAGGGATCGGGTGGCGATCGTCACGGGGGCGGCCAGCGGGATCGGGCGCGCCACGGCCCGGCGGCTGGCCGCCGAAGGCGCCGCCGTGGCGCTGGTCGACCGCGACGCCGAGGCGCTGGATGAAACCGCCGCCGGCCTGCCGGAAGGCGCGCGGTTCGCCGTGTACCCGCTGGACATCACCGGGGAGGAGGCGGTCGAACGCTGCGTGGCCGACGTGCTGGCGCGCTTCGGGCGGATCGACGTGCTGTGCAACAACGCCGGCATCGCGTCGGGCAGCTACGCGCTGGCCACCGAGCAGGAGGCGGCGGACTGGCAGCGCGTCATGGCGGTCAACCTGTACGGCGCGGTGTACTTCACCAAGTACGTCGCGCGCGCCATGCAGGCGGCGGGGGGCGGCGCCATCGTCAACACGGCGTCGGTGGCGGGCATCCGATCGGGCGCCGGCGGCAACGCCTACAGCGCGTCCAAGGCGGGGCTGATCAGCTTCACCCAGACCTCGGCCTGCGACCTGGGCCAATGGAACATCCGCGTCAACGCCGTGTGCCCCGGCCTGATCGAGACCGGCATGACACGGCGCGTGTTCGACCATGCCCGCGCCGCTGGCAAGGAGGACCGCCTGGGCAGCCGCTGCGAGCTGCGCCGCCCCGGCCGGCCGGAGGAGGTCGCCGCCGCCATCGCCTTCCTCGCCAGCGACGACGCCAGCTACATCACCGGGCAGGCGCTGCCGGTGGACGGCGGCAACACGGCGTCGCTGAACCTGCCGGGCATGAAGGTGTGACGTGTTCGACGTTGGGTTTTCGGCTTTGGCCTCAACCCAACCTACAGTCCAGCCGTAGGTTGGGTTGAGCGCAGCGAAAACCCAACGTTCAGGGCGCTGCCGACAAATGCCCGATCAGCGCCCCCGCCGCCAAGGACAGCCGCTGGCCGCCCGGCCACACGAGGTACCAGTGGCGCAGCAGCGGGAAGCCCTCGACCGCCAGTTCGGTCAGGCCAACGCTGGCGGCCAGCGCGTGGCGCGAGACGACCGCCAGCCCCAGGCCGCCCAGCACCGCCTGCTTGATCGCCTCGGTGCTGCCCAGCTCCATGCGGATGTGCGGCCGCAGGCCGTGTTCGCCCAGCAGGCGTTCCACCGCCATGCGGGTGCCCGAGCCCTTCTCGCGCATCAGCAGCGGGTGCCCCATCACCTCGGCCAGGGATACCGGACGGCCGGCCAGCGGATGTCCGTCCGGCGCCACCACCACCAGCGGGTTCTCCAGGAAAGCGGCGCTCTCGATCGCCATGTCGTCGGGCGGCTGGCCGAAGACGTACAGATCGTCGTCGTTGCGGCGCAGCCGCTCCAGCACCTCCTCGCGGTTGACGACCACCAGCTCCACGTCGATGCCGGGGTAGGCGGCGCAGAACGGACCCAGCAGACGCGGCAGGAAGTATTCCGCCGAGGTGACGCCGGCCAGCCGCAGCCGGCCGCGCTTCAGCCCCTTCAGGCCGTCCACCACCTGCTCGAAGCGGGCGATGCCGTCGGACACCTCGCGGGCCAGCACGCGCAGCGCCTCCCCCGCCTCGGTCAGGCGCACCTTGCGGCCGCTGGTGTCGAACAGCGGCATGCCGACGTCCTCGGCGATTTTCTTCATCTGGATCGACAGCGCCGGCTGGCTGAGGAACATCTCCTCCGCCGCGCGGCTGAAGCTGCCGTGCCGGGCGATGATCTCGAACGCGCGGAGCTGGCGGAAGGTCAGGTGTCGCATGCCGGGGCCACCATATATAAGTCCAGGCTTATCGGAATGATATTATAATTTAATTTCTCTTTATGTCCAGGCCGCACCATAGTCTGCCCAGGCAAGATCGAAAACCTGGAGGAAACGATGGACGGGGATAAGGGCGAGAGGCCGGGCGGGCGCTGGTCGGCCGGCGTGATGGAATACCGCAAGATGGGCTATTGGCAGCCCGACTACGAACCGAAGGACACCGACCTGCTCTGCTGCTTCCGCATCACGCCGCAGGATGGCGTCGATCCGGTCGAGGCGGCGGCGGCGGTGGCCGGCGAATCCTCCACGGCGACCTGGACCGTGTGCTGGACCGACCGGCTGACCAGCTTCGAGAACTATCAGGCCAAGGCCTACCGGGTCGATCCGGTGCCGGGCTCGGCGGACAGCTGGTTCGCCTTCATCGCCTACGACATCGACCTGTTCGAGGAGGGCTCGATCACCAACGTCGCCGCCTCGATCATCGGCAACGTCTTCGGCTTCAAGCCGCTGAAGGCGCTGCGGCTGGAGGACATGCGCTTTCCGCTGGCCTATGTGAAGACGTTCCAGGGCCCGGCCACCGGCATCGTGGTGGAGCGCGAGCGTCTGGACAAGTTCGGCCGCCCGCTGCTGGGCGCCACCATCAAGCCGAAGCTGGGCCTGTCGGGGCGCAACTACGGCCGCGTGGTGTACGAGGCGCTGAAGGGCGGCCTGGACTTCACCAAGGACGACGAGAACATCAACGACCAGTCCTTCATGCGCTGGCGCGACCGCTGGCTCTACGTCATGGAGGCGGTCAACCGCGCCGAGGCGATGACCGGCGAGGTCAAGGGCCACTACCTCAACATCACCGCCGGCGACATGGAGGCGATGTACGAACGCGCCGAGCTGGCGAAGGAGCTGGGCAGCGTCGTCGTCATGATCGACCTCGTGGCCGGCTACACCGCCATGCAGTCGATGGCCAAGTGGTGCCGGCGCAACAACATGGTGCTGCACTTGCACCGCGCCGGGCACAGCACCTACACGCGCCAGAAGAACCACGGCATCAACTTCCGCGTCATCACCAAATGGTCGCGCCTGATCGGCGTCGACCACATCCACACCGGCACGGTGATCGGCAAGCTGGAAGGCGACCCGCACACGACGCGCAGCTACCTGGACAACTGCCGCGAATCCTTCGTGCCGACGAACCTGCGCAACGGCGTCTTCTTCGACCAGGACTGGGGCAGCCTGCGCAAGCTGATGCCGGTGGCGTCGGGCGGCATCCACGCCGGGCAGATGCACCAGCTTCTCGACATCTTCGGCGACGACGTGGTGCTGCAGTTCGGCGGCGGCACCATCGGCCACCCGCACGGCATCGCCGCCGGGGCCACCGCCAACCGCGTGGCGCTGGAGGCCATGGTGTTCGCCCGCAACGCCGGCCGCGACATCCTGACGGAGGGGCCGCAGATCCTGGCCGACGCCGCCAAGGGCTGCGCGCCGCTGGCCGCCGCGCTCGACACCTGGAAGGACGTGACCTTCAACTACGCCTCGACCGACACGCCCGATTTCGTGCCGACCGCCAGCGTGGCCTGAACCTGTCAAGGAGACCCGAACCATGATGCGACTGACGCAGGGCACGTTTTCCTTCCTGCCCGACCTCACCGACGACCAGATCGAATCGCAGGTCCGCTACGCGCTGAACAACGACTGGCCGATCAACATCGAGTACACGGACGACCCGCACCCGCGGAACACCTATTGGGAGATGTGGGGCCAGCCCATGTTCGACCAGCGCGACGCGGCCCGCGTGATGGTGGCGCTGGACGAATGCCGCAAGACCTACCCCACCCACTACATCCGCATCAACGCGTACGACCGCGGCCCCGGCCGGCAGACCGTGGCGCTGTCCTTCATCGCCCAGCGGCCGAAGGACGAGCCCGGCTTCCGCCTGGAACGCCAGGTCACCGGCGACCGCCGGCTGTCCTATCAGGTGCACAGCTACGCCACCGACCGCCCGGCGGGTGAACGGTACGGCGCGTAATCACCCTTACCCCTCCCCCTGCTCCGCAGGGGGAGGGAGGGGCCCAGCCGAAGGCTGGGAGGGTGGGGGCAACGGCCTGCCCGAGAATCAGCGGCCGGCGTTTTCCGCCCGCCGCCAGGGCCGCTGCCCCCACCCTTCCCACTTCGTGGGCCCCTTCCACGGTCGCCCGCAAGTCGGGCGACCGCGCTCCGCCTTTCGCGGCTTTGCCGCGAATGCCTTTGGCACCGGCTCCACGCCCCCGGCGGGGCCGGAGGGAGGAACCACCTTCCATCCTAAGGGATGACCATGGACGCTCTGACCGACGATTCCCCTATCGACCTTGCCGCCGCGCACCGCGACGCCGGCATCCAGGAGATGCTGGACCAGCTCGACCGCGAACTGGTCGGCCTCGCCCCGGTGAAGACGCGCATCCGCGAGATCGCCGCCCTGCTGCTGGTGGACGAGGTCCGCCGCTCGGTCGGGCTCAGCGGCGGGCGGCCCAGCCTGCACATGTGCTTCACCGGCCCGCCCGGCACCGGCAAGACCACCGTCGCCCAGCGCATGGGCGAGATCCTGCACCGGCTGGGCCACGTCCGCAAAGGCCATCTGGTCACCGTCACCCGCGACGATCTGGTCGGCCAGTACATCGGCCACACGGCGCCGAAGACCAAGGAGGTGCTGAAGCGCGCCATGGGCGGCGTGCTGTTCATCGACGAGGCCTATTACCTGTACCGGCCGGAGAACGAGCGCGACTACGGCCAGGAGGCCATCGAGATCCTGTTGCAGGTGATGGAGAACCAGCGCGACGACATCGTCGTCATCCTCGCCGGCTACAAGGACCGCATGGACAGCTTCTTTCGCTCCAACGCCGGGCTGTCGTCGCGCATCGCGCACCACGTCGACTTCCCCGACTACACGGTGGAGGAGCTGATGGCCATCGCCGGGCTGATGCTGAAGGACCGCGACTACCGCTTCGACCCGGCGGCGCGGACGGCCTTCCGCGACTATCTGGAACGGCGCATGCAGCAGCCGCACTTCGCCAACGCCCGCTCGGTGCGCAACGCGCTGGACCGCGCGCGGCTGCGCCACGCCAACCGGCTGTTCGCCCAGCCGGGCGCGCTGACCCGCCGGGCCCTGGTGGAACTCGCCGAGGCCGACATCCGGGCCAGCCGGGTGTTCGACGGGAACGCCGATCCGGCGTGAGTCCCGATCAGCCGCCCGTGGGTTGTTCGTCGGTGGCTTGCTCGGCCGCCTCCAGCTCCTCCGGATCGATGGGAACCACCTGGACGGAGCCGTCGCCGCCCGGCGGGCTGGTCAGGCGAATCCAGCTCCCCGTTCGCCGGTAGACGGGGAACGAGAGGTGCTCGATCAGCTCCTCTTCGATCTCGACGGTGTAGGTTCCCGCCGGCCGCTCCTCGTCCAGGGCGCGCAAGCGGAAGGGACGGGTGAAGGTGACGGTCTTGGTGGTCGTGCGGTTGGTGGTCATCGGATGATCTCCCCTGCCGGTCAGGCTGCGCCCTCCGCCCGGCAAAAGGCAAGCGGCGCATGTGGCCGGGGTAGCCCGGCCGGAGCGCGCCGCGTATACTGCCGCCCATGGCCGGGATCCTGTTCCTTCGCGACATCGACGTCGACATCCAGATGCGTTGCCGCGCCTGCGGCCACGAAGGGCTGCTGGCGCGCGGCGAACTGGAACGGCGCTTCGGTCCCAGCTACCCGGTGCTGTCGATCGCCCCGCACTACCGCTGCTCGCGCTGCCATTCCAAGGACGTGGACAGCAGCCCCGGCCCCATGGCGGTGCCCGAGCTGCCGATGGAGGACGAGGAGTCCGCCGACGCCGGCCTCGCCGCCCTGCAAGGACTGCTCGACGCCGTGCGCGGCAACCGCGCCGCCCACCATGGCGAGCAGCACGGGGATCGGGACGGCGTCGTCGACCTGATGCCGCAACTCCGCGCGGCGGAAGTCGAACCCGAGCCCGAGCCCGAGCCCGAGCCCGAGCCCGAAGCGGACGACAGCCTGTTCGAGCGCACGATGGCCGAACTGCGCGCCGTCGCCTCGCCCAAATGGGACGATGACGAGGAAGACTCCGTTCCGGAACCGGCCATCGCGCCGGCCGAGACGGAGGAGGAGGACGACGGCCACCTCGACCGCACCCTCGCCGCGCTGCGCGACCTGATCCAGGACGACGAATCGGCGGAGAATGGGCCGGCGGAGGAAGAACCGGCGGAGGAGGAGCCCGAGAGGCCAGCCCCGGAGCGGGTAGCCCCGGACGTCCGCGCCGTGGTCGCGGCGATGATCGACGAGGAGGAGGACGAGGGCGAGCCGATCTTCCGGCCGCGCCCCAGCGTGCCGCCGACCGCCGGCGAGATGGAACTGAGCCTCGCCGCCCTGCGCGCCCTGGTCGAGAAGGCGGCCGAGGACGGCCCCGAGCCCGAACCCGAGCCGGAGGAGCCCGAAGCGTTTCTGACCGAACCGGAGCCGGCGGGCGGCGGGAACGAGGAGCCGTTCGACGAAACCATTTCCGCGCTGCGCAGCCTGATCGCCGACCGCCACCGGGCGATGGACGAAGACGACGAGGACGCGCCGCCGGAGGACGTGGACGAACCGGTCGAGGACGAGCCGGAAGAGCCCGACGACATTTCCGAAGCGGAGATCCTGTCCTTCGCCATCCGCGACCCCGACCTGCCCCCGGACGACGGCCCGGCGGAGCGCCCCGCACCCGTCCCGCCGCCGGAACCGCCTCCGCCGCCGCCGCCCGCCAAGACCTCGCACCTGAGCGAGACGCTGGCGAAGCTGCGCGGCATGCTGGAACTTGACCGTCCGGACAAGGACGCGCCCCGCCACAAGCACGCCGACGAGGGCGAGCCCACCGCCCGCCCACGCCGCCGCTGACGCTGCCGTAGGTTGAGTCGTAGGTTGGGTTGAGCCTCAGCGAAAACCCAACGTGCCGGCGGTGCGCGGGTGTTGGGTTTCAACCCAACCTACAGACTCAGCCGTTGTCCGCCAGCACCGATCCGGCCAGATAGAGCGAGCCGCAGATCAGCGCCCGCGTGGGGTCGGCGGCGCGCGCCGTCAAGGAGTCCAGCGCCGCCGCCGCGTCGGGCGCCGGTTCGGCGTCGGCGATGCCGCAGGCGCGCGCCGCTGCCGCCGCGTCTTCGGCGCTCAACGACGCCTCCTCGCCCGGAATGGCGACGCTGCGCAGGCTGCGGACGAAGGGCGTCAGCGGCGCCAGGAACTCGCGCGGCTCCTTGCTGGCAAGCATGCCGAACACGAGGTCGAGCGGCAGCGCCGGCCCCTGCCGCGCCCAGGCCGCCGCCTGCGCCGCCAGCACCTCGCCGGCGGAATCGTTGTGCCCGCCGTCCAGCCACAGCTCCCACCCCGGCGGCAACGGGTCGGCAAGGGGACCGCGCGTCAGCCGCTGAAGCCGCGCCGGCCACTCGGCCATCGCCAAGCCGCGCGCCA
>DASWVP010000521.1:0-5743 GCA_036401175.1 Azospirillum sp.
GGCGGTGAGGACCGACAGGGCGACCAGCGTGCCCGGCCAGCCCAGCAGGTCGATGCCGGCCAGCGCGCCGGGCAGCATGACGAACTGCCCGAAGGCTGCCCCGCCCATGGCGATGCCCATGGCGAGGCTGCGCTTCTCCGGCGTCGTCGCCCGCGTCACCGCGCCCAGCACCAGCGGGTAGGTGGTGCCGCTGAGTCCCAGCCCGACCAGCACGCCGGCGCCGAGGGTGAAGACCAACTGCCCCTGCGGCTGCGCCATGACCAGCAGGCCAATGGCGTAAAGGACGGTGCCGGCGACGATGACGCGGCCGGCGCCGTAGCGATCGGCGGCCATGCCGGCAAAGGGTTGCGAGGCGCCCCAGACCAGGTTCTGCAGCGCGATGGCGAACGCGAAGACCTCGCGTCCCCAGCCGGCGTCCATGGAGACGGGCTGGAGGAACAGGCCGAAGGCATGCCGCACGCCCAGCGAGATCGCCAGGATGGCCGAGGCGCAGACGAGCACCGCCAGGGGGCTGCGGCGGACGCTGGACCGCGGCTTGGCCGTCTCCGGTACCGGCGTGAGCAGGGACTTGGGAACGGGCACGTCGAGGGGCTCGATGCTCATGGCGTGCTCCCGTCGCGCGGGGTGCAGGGAACGGCATCGCGGCCGAGGTCGAGCCGGCAGTGCCGGCCCAGGCGCTCGCGCAGGGCCGCCCGTGCCCGGTGCAGCAGGACGCGCGCGTTGCCCTCGGCGATGCCCAGCGCCTCGGCCACGTCGGCGTGGCTCGCGCCGCCGATGTCGTGCAGGGTGAGGACCTCGCGCTGGCGGTCCGGCAAGGCCATCAGGTGGTCGGCGATGCACGCCCCCATCTCGTCCCGCATCAGCGCCAGCACGACGTCGTCACCGTCGTCGGGCAGCGCCTCCAGCACGGTCGTGTCGGACTCCACCTCGGCACGGGTGCCGGGACGGCGGTAGTGATCGCGCAGCACGTTGAGCGCGATCGACGACAGCCAGGTGAGCGGCTTCGCGCGGCCGGCGAACCCCGCCGGGGAAGCGATGGCCCGCAGCAGCGCCTCCTGCACCACGTCTTCGGCGAGGGCGGCGTTGCTGACGACGCGCCGGACGAAGCGGTGCAGGTCGGTACGGTGGACGGCGAGATCCAGGGTGATGGCGGCTGGCGTGGTTGCTGGGGCGGTCATGCGGCCCTCTCCAGATTCAGCGGGGGGCATGCGTGTCTCCATGGTGCGGGCGGGCCACGACGGCCCGTTCGTCCATGGGACGGACGGGCCGCGCGATCCGTTACGCGCCTGGATCAGACGACTCCGGCCAGAATGACGACGGCGGAAGTGTCCCGGTGCCCTGCCAGCGCGTTGCCGCGCACCAGCCAGTAGAAGCTGTCGGTCGGCAGGATGGCGATCGAGCCCAGGCAGATGGCGAAGACCGCGGCCAGGGGCGAGGTTCCGGTCGCCTGCACCAGCGGGGCCGGCAGCGGCGTGGCGGTGGCGAAGGTAGCCATCGACGAGCCGTGGATCACCTTGACCAGCATGGTCATGGCGAACAGACCCAGGATGACCGCCCCGCCCGGCGGGTGAGCTTGTCGCGCCCGGCGCGGGGACCGCCAGCACCTCCGCACCCAGCCGCAGGTGGGGCGGCAAGGCCGACGGGACCGGCCCCGATGATGCCGATGGGAAGATCGGCGTCGGGATGATCGGACATTGTCGGAGGGGCTCGCCGCACCTTGGTTGTCGATGCCTCGATACGCAATGCATAAAGCCAAAAAGAAAGGGGCTCAGGAACAGCAGCCGCCGGACGGCTGCTCCGTGACGCGCTTGCTGTCGACAAGGATGCCGGTGATTTCCATCCAGGCATCGACGGCGACCCGGAAGGCCTCGCGGCCGCGCTCGGTCAGCGTGTAGACCTTGCGCTCGCGGCCCGAGACGACCTCGGCTTCGGAGGTGACGTAGCCGCCCTCCTCGAACTCGCGCAGCGCCGGGTAGATGGTGCCCTCGGTCGGCGAGCAGCAGCCGTTGGTGGTGCGCTCCACGGCGCGGGCGATGTCGTAGCCATGCATCGGCCGCTGGTGCAGGACGCTGAGGATGAAGAACTTCGACAAGCTCATCTTGATCGTGCCGTTCCAGTAGGCCCGGCTGGTCAGGTCGGGGGCCGGCTTGGATACGGGACGGGAGCGTGGGGCTGCGGACGTCATGTCGATCCTATAACCTTGGTGAGCGATGCATCAAGGAGGAGGTGGCGTCAGCGGCGCCAGAGCGGCGTGCGCATCTCCTGGGCGACATCGTAGCGCGTCACGCCCATGTCGCGCAGCATGCGGTCGTCAAGACCGGACAGTTCGTGGCGCACCCGGCGGCGCTCCAGCCAAGTCTTGGCCGTAGCGAGAGCGGCGGTCAGGGCCGGCAGCGGGCGCGGCAGGGCACCCCAGAGGTTCTCGGATATGGCGACCGGCTGCGCCCTGCGTAATGGGGAATCCTCGATCATGGCGATGGTCTCCGTTGTTCCGCCCCATCCCTCGATGGGCAAGGCATGTGAAAAACCATATGCCTTGCCCATCAATGCATCAAGGAAAAAGTTGGCGAACCGCCCCTGGCGCGTGCGGAGGCCCAGAAAATTCATCCTGACCGGGAACCATCATATGCCTGCCCGGGGGTGATCACTCCCTTTCGTTCAGGCGCTTTCCAAAAACGTCCAGTGCCTGCATGAGGGGCCGTTCAGCGCCCACCCGAGCGCGAGAAGCACTGCCGAAGCGGGAAGGCGACGCTGATCGTGAGCCCGATCCGAAAAGCTGCCAGCCCAAGCCCAAGGGTCCACCTGAACAGAGCCAGCCACCAAAGCGCGGGCATCAGCTGGGTCTCAGCATCCTCTCTCAGTTCCCTGGCCTTGCGATGGGCTTCCAGAGCCATGCGCGCGGCTTCCAGATCTGCAGGGCGCCCACTGACCGCGTTCTCACAAGCCGCGCGGGCAAGGCCCTCGACAATGGCCTCAGCCCGGCGCAGGGCGTCCAAGTATTGCAGACGCTCGTTGCTAAGGTCATTCGGCGGCATGATCACTTCTTGGCCGGAGGCTGCCCAAGCAACGACCTGCCCGCAATCTTATCATAGGTTAAGACCGCCCAGACTTTAGGCGGAACAACCAAGCCAGACAGACCGGGGAACGGGTTTTGGGTTTTCCGGAAGGCGACGGTGCACGGCGACCGGCAACAGGGCTGTTGGGTCCGGGCCTACGAGCAGCGCGCCGCGCCCAGGACGCAGAAGCGGCTGCAAACCGGGCTGGCCAGCCGCACGGGTATGGCCGCCTCGGCCAGCGTGGCGCCCAGCTAGAAGCGCGGGTCGTAGGGCAGCAGCGTGCAGGCGACGACGCGCGTGCCCGGCGCGGCGCGTCGGCGCAGCACCATGCGGGCGCCGACGCACATCAGCGACGACGGACCGCGCCCCAGGATGGCCCAACAGCGCTCCGTCACCTCCGAAGCCACAGCCTCGGCGTCAATCTACGGGAACAGGACCAGTTGCTCCGGATCGGCGGCGTCGATGGGCAGGCACTCGGCGGCGAACAGGGCGGCGTAGGCGCGGCGCAGGGCCGCAGCGTCCTCACCTGCGGCCCCGCGGCCGGCGACGCGTGGGGGACCCCATGGCGGCCAGCCAGCACAGCCCAGCCAGCGCGCCCTGGAAGGCACCATGGCTGCGGGCCGCGTCGTGCCGCGCCGCCGTGTGGTGGTCCAGCGACACGCGTATAGCCAGACGGTCGCCATGCCGGGCGCGCAGCGCATCCGCCCGCCGGGTCATCGGCTGCAGCCCGTTGCTGAGCACCAGGGCGCGCAAGCCGCGCCCCAGTACAAAGTCGAGGATGCCCGGCAACGCCTTGTTGAGAAACGGCTCGCCGCCGGTGAAGCCGACTTCCGTCAGCGGGTGGCCCAGGCGGACGGCCTCATCCAGCGCGCCGCGCACATCGTCGAGGGTGATCGGCGCCAGCCGATCGTCCACGGGCGACGAGCCCATGAAGCAGCCCGCGCAGCTGAGATTGCAGCGCGAACCGGTGTTGAACCACAGCGTCCGCAGCGCCTCCAGGCGCACCGTCGCGCGGGGCCGCCCGTTGGCGATCCGCGCGGGATCAAGGAAAAAATCCGTCCATCACGCCGTGGCCGGCGCCGGTGCGGCGGACGGAGCGGCCGGCACCGCGCCCGTATATCAGTGGCTTACCGACGAGCAGGTGTTGCCGGCGGAGCAACGACTGGTGCCAGAATGATGCTGGAGCAGCAAAATTTTCCGTCTTATCTGTGGAATCGTATGAAGCAGCCGCAGCGCGAGGGACGCAAACGTCTGTCTCCGCCAGAATAGTTCATATTAGGGTGCCCAACAGATAATAGCATGCAACGATGACACAGATATAAGATTTGTTTTTCACCGAGCCAACCACAAAATTACTCTTCTGAGCACATATAGCTATGCGACAAAATAGATAGGATTTGCAAATAAACGAGTTGTTTGCGTATGTGCTAAAGGCAATAAAATCTTGCCTTACTTTCAACAATTACCTTTAACCGCTCAGCCCAAGCAACGAGTGCCGCTTGGCGCTCCTCCAGGTATTTGTGCCGATTATAAACCGCGGCGACACCGCTGATAGTTCCCTGCACATGGTTCAGAATGCGGTCCGCAACATGCGGCGCGACGCCCATCGCCGCCAATCCAGTGGTAACGGAACGGCGTATGTCGTGAAAGCGCCAGTCCGCCATCGGCTTGATGCGCGTCGCGTCCTGGCCGGCCGCCATAGCCTCCTCCGTCATAAGCACCACAACGGCCGCATCGATCCGCGCCTTTGCGCGGGTCCAGCCCGAGATGGGGGTTCGTCCGGTCGTGGTGAACACAAGATCCGAACTGTCAAGCCGAGGCAACGACCGGATGATCTCCGCGGCAGCCGGTGACAACGGAACATGATGAGCGCAACCGTTCTTCGCACGCTCCGCTGGAATGGTCCACATGGCCTGCTCAAGATGGATCTCTGACCAGCGCATGCCGGCGACCTCGTTGAGGCGCTGAGCCGTGAGGATGAGGAGGCGCAGGAACGGGCCGAACGGCCAACCGACCCGGTCGGCGGCCAGCCAGAGAAGCCTGATTTCCTCCTCTGAATGCACCCGATCCCGTTTGCGCTCATCCGTGGGGGGCTTCACGCCAGCGCACGGGGACGCGGCGATCAGGTCTCGTTCGACGCACCAGTTGAAGAACCTGCGCACGTAGGCAAAGACCCGGTTTGCGCGGACGGTGGCCCCCCGGTCGACGATGCGGTCGAGCATGCGGATGATGTCGCGCTTCGACACCTTCTCCAGCGGCCAAGAGCCCCAGAACGGCAGAGCTTCGTGCTGGAAGGCGCTGCGGTATTCCTTCTCGATCTTCGTCTGGCTGACGTGCCGGGCAAGAAAGGTATCGAACACCTCGGCCACGGTCATGCCCGGCGTGGCTGTCCGCGACGCTTCCTTCGAAGCCTGCGGATCGCGGCCGGATGCGACTTCACCGAGTACCCGCCGGGCATCGTCCCGAGCGGCCTGGACGGTCCAAGGCGCTCCATGACGGCCGATCGTGAACCATCGCTGCTTGCCCCTGACACGGTATTTCACGATATAGACCGTGGCCGAGGCAAGGCGGCGGACGGCGAAGCCAGGAACGTCCGCGTCCCAGAGCACCTGCCCCTCTCTCAAGGTGTCGACGTGGGTCTTGGTGATCCGCACGCGCCTGCTGGGAGCTGGCATGATCGCGCCCTT
>DASWVP010000522.1:0-2816 GCA_036401175.1 Azospirillum sp.
GGGCGGCTTCCCCGCGAGCCTGGACCCGCCATCGGCCGGCGCGGCGCGCTTCCGGCGCACGCCGGCGCGGCCTTTCGGCGCACCCTTGAAGGCCGGGCCGCCGACGTCGATGACGGCGCCGGAGCGGCCTTGCAACACGCCGATCAGGCGCTGCGCCTCGTCGGCGATGCCGTCGATGACGCTGCGGAAGTCGGCGCGGCCGGTCACCACCTCGTCCAGGCGCATTTCCCACACGGCGGTCGTGCCGGGGTCCACCAGCGGCGGCGCGGCGGCGCGCAGCACCTCGAACAGCGACAGGCCGGCCGGCGTGGGAACCACCAGCTTGCCCTGCGCGGCCAGCAGGTTCTGCCGCTTCAGGCCCTTGATCACCTCGGCCCGCGTGGCCGGCGTGCCGATGCCCTTGGCGTCCTTCAGACGCTCGCGCAGGGCCGGGTCCTCGACAAAGCGCCAAGCGTTCTGCATGGCGTCGATCAGCGTGCCCTCGTTGTAGCGCGGCGGCGGCTGGGTGCGCTTGGCCTCCACCTTCGGGTCGGACAGCGTGGCGGCCTCGCCGTCCGTCAGGGGCGGCAGGTCCTGTTCGGCCTCGTCGGGCGGGGCGTCCTGCTGCTCCGCCGCCGTGTAGACGGCTTTCCAGCCCAGGCGCAGCGGGATGCGGCCGGTGGCGCGGAACTCGGCCGCCGCACCGCCGGGCACTTCCACACCCATGGTGGCGGTTGTCTGGCGGTATTCGAAGTCGGGCATCACGGCGGCGAGATAGGAGCGGCAGATCAGCGCGAACAGGCGCTTCTCGTCCTCGCTCAGCCGGCCCAGCCGCGCTTCCAGATCGTCCATGACGTTGACGTTGGGCACGACGGCGTGGTGCGACACGCCCTCCAGCGCCTTGTCGCAGAAATGGCCGGACTTGCCCCGGCGGATCACCGGCTTCGTGATCTCCAGGTGCGCGAAGCCGCGCAGCCGGGTCAGCGCGCCGACCAGGGCCGGCACGTCGGCGATCTGGTTTTCCGACAGGTGCCGCGCTTCGGCGCGGGGGTAGGTGATGAGCTTCTTGCCTTCGCCGTCGTACAGCTCCTGCGCGACTTCCAGCGTCCGGTCGGCGGTCCAGCCCCAGCGCTGGCCGCAGGTCTTCTGCAGGGCCGGCAGGTCGAACAGTTTGGGCGGCGCCAGCCGCCGCTCCTCCACCTTCACCGCCAGCGGGCCGTGGTGGCCGGCGGCGGCGGCGGCCACCGCCTCGGCGCGGGCGCGCTCCTTGATGCGCAGCTTGGGCGGCGGGGCGTGGCGCATCAAAAAGGTGCCGCCGGCCACGGTCGCGGTGGCGACGACCTCGAAATAATCCTCCGGCTTGAAGTCGCGGATTTCGATCTCGCGCAGGCAGACGATGGCGAGCGTCGGCGTCTTCACCCGGCCGATGCCGATGACGCCGCGCGCGCCCGGCGCGCGCAGCGCGGTGGTGGCGGTGCGCGTCAGCGACAGGTTGAAGATCTGGTCAGCCTGCTGGCGCGCCACCGCCGCCTCGTACAGCGCGCGCATCTCGGCGTTGGGCTTCAGCGCGGCGAACGCCTGCCGGATCGTCGTGGGGTCCTGCGCGGTGAACAGCGCGCGCCGGACCCGGCCGCGGAAGCCCACGTGCTCCAGGATCTCCTGGCCGATCAACTGCCCCTCGCGGTCGCAGTCGGTGGCCAGGATCACCTCGTCGCAGCCCTTCAGCGCGGCGGCGATGGCCTTGAACTTGGCCGGCTTGTTGCCGTATCCGTCGACGCGCGTGGGGTACAGCCCGGCGGGCTTGAGCAGGGTCGGCGACCAGCGCTTCCACGCGGGATCGACCTCCTCCGGCTCGGCCAGGCGCAGCAGGTGCCCCTCGGCCGGCAGGATCTGCCCGAAGCGGGAGCCGAGCGCGGCGCGCAGGTCCTTCGCCTGGCTGGATTTCTCGGTGATGATCAAGGTCGCCATGGCACCCGAGGATAGGGCACAAGCACGAACATAGCAAGAACGTCGATTCCGCACCGATTGCCGCTTTGATGCCCCCCGGAGAACATTGACGCAGGGCGCGAAAAGCCTGCTATGGTCCAGCCCCCTTTTCCGCAGTGCGTCATTCCCGCCCATGCCCATGCCTTCGGAGGATCTGTTCGGCGCCGCCGCGCCGTCCTGCGTGCCGTTCGCGCAGGAGGATCTGGCGCGCGTCTTCGACCCGAAGACGCTCCAGCGCGGCCGCACGCTGGTGCTGACCGGCGCCGTCCGGCTGACCGACGCCGCGACTCGGATCGACGCCACGGTGACCGACCTGGGCCGCGAGCTGGCGGTGACGGTGACGCCGGCCCAGCGCGGCCGGCGCATCAGCTTCGACCGGCGCTGCGCCTGCGGCCGGCCGGCCTGCGCGCACATGGCGGCGGCGGCGATGCTGGCGCTCGACACGCGCCCGGAATGGCGCCGCACTTCGCTGCTGGATCTGATGGAGGGTGAGGTCAAGGAAACAACGCGAGCCCGGCCCGCGCCGGCGTTCACCCCGCGCCCCTCCCCACGGGGCGAGGAGCTTTACGTCCAGGCCGTGCCGAAGCCGGAGCCCGACCCCGTGCTGCTGGCGCACTGGACGCTGGAGCCGGGGCGCGACGACGTGGCGCTGTACGTCTCGGCCTGCCTGATCCCCGAAGGCGGCGGCGACCCGGTGCCGGCGACGCCGCGCGAGGTCATCGCCCGCACCGCCCGCGACTCGGCCGGCGAGGCCGACCGCGCCGTCGCCCGGCTGATGGGGGCCGGCGGCATCATCCGCACGCCGGTCGCCAAGGGCCGCGCCGAGGTGGTGGACCGCATCCTGCACCGCC
>DASWVP010000523.1:0-5226 GCA_036401175.1 Azospirillum sp.
CAAGCCGCAGACCGCGCCCAGGAAGGAGAAGCCGCTGGGCAAGCGCGAGGCCGCGCGCAGCAAGGCGCTGGCCGCCGCCCAGGCCGGCGTGCTGCCGGCCAAGCTGCGCCTGGAGGGCGCCTACCAGCGCAACGCCAGGCACGCCGACGCGCTGTACGCGCTGGCCCAGGCCGGCGACCTCGCGGCGCTCAAGGCGTACCCGCTCAACGGCAACTACACGAGCATGAACATGCTCAAGCGCTGGCGCGACCTGCTGGCCGTGGCCGTCGAGGCGCGGATCGCCGCCCAGGCCGCCCGGGCCGTGCAGCCGCAGCCGGAAACCGTCTGAGCGCCAGCGGCCCCCCGCCGCACGCTCACATCGCCGCAAAGGCCCACACCATGAAGCCCGCCGCCAAGCCGCACCCGCGCGACGCCTGGGAGGCCGCGCAGATCGCCCGCGCCACCCGCTTCACCGCACACATCCGCGTGTCGCCCTTCGAGAAGCACACCGTGCCCTGCGCCACGCTCGACGAGGCCCGCGCCGCGGCGGCGCGGCTCACCGCCGAGCACGGCGCCTACGGCCGGCGCGCCTGCGTCTACGCCATCACCCCGGAAGGGCTCAGCATCCACGTCGCATAGGGGGACCAACTGACTCACCCGCTGGCCGGCAAAATCCTCGCCGCCGAGGCCAAGCGCCGCACCGCCATGGCCCCGCCGAAGACGGATCTCGCCCGCTGCGCGAGGTGATCGTCGACGACGACCGCGGCGCCGTCCAGCCGGCCCGAGGCCCGCCGCCAGCAAGTTCGGCGAGCACGCCAGCGTCCGGATCACGTCGCATGAGCAGACCACGGCCGAGGGGCCGGTGCGCCGCTACGACGTGTCGTGCGTCTGGTGCGTGCAGACCGGCACCCAGGACGCGGCGGCGCCCGTCACCCCGCCGCTCACGTCCGACGTCCGGGCCAGCCGCTGCACGTTCAACGTCCCGGCAGCGCAAAGAACGGCCAGAATCGGCAGGAGCGCCGCCCGGCCGTCTTTCCCGGAACGTCCGCCCTCACAGGTGCGCGAGGGCGACCGCGCATTGGGCCAGGCTGGCGTAGACCGGGACGATGTCGGCGACACCGCTGGAGTGCAGGCGCTGACGCACCGTGCTGTCGCCGTTGATCAGGATAGACAGCACCTTGCCCCGGGCGGCCATGGTGCCGTTGAGGATAAGAAGGTTGCCAAATCCAAAAGCGTCGATGAGGAAACTGTCGGTCATGTCGATCACGGCCGCTTTCCCGGGAATTCCCATGACCGCTTTGTTGAACACCGCAAGGGCATTCTTCTCGTACTCCGTAAAGCAGCCGACGTGACGAAAGATGGTGTATCCGGCGTTTGGAGCGACCTGGATGAGCAGGCGGCGGTTGGCCGTCATCACGAGCACGGTGGGACCGGCGTCCGACGGAACAGGCAGAGGTGCTGGAGGGGTGGCTTCCAACGTGAACTCCAGGGACGGGATACCGGCCAATCCGAACTGGTTTCGACACGCCACCATACAGCAGAATTTCCAATTGCAGAACAACATCTCCTGACCGGGCTGTTTCCTGCGCTGGCCACGGCGGGCCGGCCGATGCCAGCGCGGTGTTCGCCCTGCCCCGCCGCACGCCGCCCACCGACGCCGGGCTTCGCGCCGGGAAGGGCCGGCCACACGGGAAGCCCGCCGGCCCCGGCCGGGGCCCGGTCACAGGTCCAGCCCATCCGGCCCCATGCGCTGCCAGTCGAGGCCGTGGATGCCCAGGCTGTGGGCCGGCGAGGCCGGCGCCAGGCGGTAGTCGCCGGCCAGCGGGTCGACGAACAGCGGGTCGGCCGCGGTGTCGCTGCCGCCGGTGTAGCCGGGCGTGTTGTGGACGAGGTTGGCGCTGATCGACGCGGAGTTGGCCGACACCAGCTCCCAATAGTCGTCCACCGCCGCGGCGGCGTAGATCACGTTGTGGTGGACGCTGTTGTTGGCGGGCGTGCCGGCGCTGCCGGCGGCGGGGTTGCTTTCGATGCGGATGAAGTCCTCGCCGCTGCTGCCCATAATGCCGAGGTTGTTGGTCACCACGTTGTCGTCGCCGCCGCGGATGAACACGTGGCCCCCGCCGCAATCGCGCAGGACGTTGTCGCTCACCGTCACGCCGTTGGTCCGGTCGTCGAGGTAGACGCCGTAGCCCCCGGCGCGCTCGATCCAGGTGTCCGCGCTGCTCGACGCGAGGCCGCGGCAGTTGTCGATGTGGTTGCCGTGCACCAGTGCACCGGTGTCGGCGTTCGACACCCCGATCATCTCGATGGCCCCGCCCTCGGCCGTCTCCTGCATGGTGGCGGTGATGTGGTTGAAGGCCACCGTGTTGCCGGTGTTGACGGTGGCGGCGTCCACGTTCCTGATCGCGATGCCGGCCCGCGGGCTGCGGCTGATCAGGTTGTGGCGGATGAGGGTGTCGTTCATCCCGCCGCCGCCGATGGCGCAGACGGTCTTGGCGATCTCGCCGATGTCGAGGATGGTGTTGCCCTGGATGATGTTGCCGGTGGCGCCGCCGGACAGCGCGATGCCGCTGGCGCCGAGGTTCTCCAGGGTGTTGCGCTCGATGCGGTTGCCGGTGGAGCCGGTGAGGCGGATGGCGGTGCCGACGTGGCGGAAGCTGCAGCCCACCACGTCGTGGTCGCGGCCGCCGGACACCTCCAGCGCCACCCCGGACCACGGCACGTGCGCCAGCGTCAGCCCCTCCAGCGTGACGCCGGCGGCGCCGGTGAGGCGCACCAGCGGCGTCACCCGCGGCACCACCACGCCGTCGGCCTCGAACGTCACCGGGTTGGCCGGCTTGACCACCAGCGTGGAGTCGGTGGCCCGCCAGGCGAACTCGCCCACGTCGCGGATCAGCGCCGGGCTGTTGAGCAGGCGGAAGGTGGAGCCGTCGCGCAGCGCCGTGCCGGCCGCCGTGGCCAGCGTGATGGTGCGAGTCGTGGTGTCGATGGACGCGACGGTGGCGATGTCGTCGCGCCGCCGGTCGCGGTCGAGCGCCTGGATGCGCAAGCCGGCCTGGAAGACGTTGGCCGGCACCTGCCCGGGCTTGTGGACGAGCGCCGTGGCGCTGGCGCCGCCGGCCGGCTCGTCGGCGAACAGCCAGCCGGCGGTGAGGCTGCCGGCCACCCGGTCGCCGGTCTGCGCGCAGCTCTGGCGCACCGTGCCGATCACCAGATCCAGGTCGGTGGGGGTGGCGACCTGGGCGGCGAAGACGCCGCCGCCCTCGGCCATGAAGCCGGTCACCCGCTCGCCGCCGCTGATCACCGGCGCCTCGCCGGGGTGGGCGCGGAACGTCACGCCGTCGTCCTGCGCCGTCAGCTCCAGGGTGGCGGTGAGGCGGTGGGTACCGGCGCGCACCAGCGTGGTGGCGATGGTGGGGGTGGCGCGCATGGCGTCGCGCGCCCGGCCCAGCGTGGCGAACGGGCCATCGGTGCCGCGCGCGTTGGGCACCGGCAGCAGCCCCGACCAGGTGTCGCGGCCGTCGGGCGCCACGTAGAACACGTCCTCGACCGGCTCGGGCCCGTGGTCCACCGCGCCGAAGAAGCCGGTGCCCACGGCGTGGAAGGCGATGCCGCTGCCCGCGGCCACGGCGATGGCGGCGTACAGGCGGCCGCCGGCCGGCACCGGCAGGGGCGTGGCCTTCGTGATGTTGGGGAACGGCGTCTCGGGGATGGCGTCGGTGTTGATCAGCGTGTACGCCGGCATCAGCTCGGAGTCGACCGGGTACAGCGTGGCCCCGGCGTCCGGCGACCAGTACAGCGTCAGCTTGGTGGCCGCGACGGAAGAGCGCGGGACCGCCCACACCCGGTGCACCTCCGCCCCGTCCGGCCCGGCCTCGAGGAGGAGGACGGCGGTGGAGGCGTCGGTGTGGACGGTCTTGGCGGCCTGGCACACGCAGGCGGCCGTGGTGACCTCCTGCGGGCACACCGCCCGGTGGATCTTCGCCATGGGACACCTGCGGTCTGCCGGCGCCCCGGCGGGGCGCTCAGAAGTGGGCGGCCGGCGCGCGCACCACGAGCGAGCCGTTCCAGGAGAGGCCGACCGGCCCGCGCCGCACGCCCTGGCCGTCCAGCGCCCCGCGGTCGTAGGTGACGATGGGCGAGATGACGGGCGTGGTGCCCTCGTACGAGAAGCCGGTGCCGGCAATGCCGGGTCCGGCGTCGAAGGTGGCCTCGAAGACGAGGCCGGGGCGGGACTCGGCCATGGGGTGCCCTCGGATCAGGGATTGGGAAAAGGGTCCCCCGCCGCGGCCAGCGCGGCGACGAGCGGGTTGAGCGGAGCGGCCGCCTCGTAGCGCGTGCCGGGCGTGTCGCCGTAGAGCGGGCGGAAGCGGCAGGCCGGGTAGGCCATGGCGAGGCAGACCAGGGTCTCGCCCGAGCCGGTGGGCACCGCGTAGGCGCCCGGCTCCAGCCGCCCCAGATGGGCGCGCAGCGCCGCGGCGATCTGCGCCATGAGCGGCGCGCCGAGGTGGCCGGAGGTGGCGTCGAGCAGGTGCGGCCAGGCGCGGCGGATCTCGTCCGCACCCCACCAGCGGCCCGGCGCGAGGTCGCCGCCCGGCGCCACCTCCACCACGTAGAGGCCGGCGGCCTTGAGCGCCCGGCTGGCGTTGCCGCAGGAGAAGCACACCACGCCCGCGTAACCGGCGCCCGCCACGTGGCGGGCGATGACGGCGGCGCGCAGCGCCTTACGCTGCGGGATCTCCAGGGTCTTCAACCTCGCCCACCTCGATGTCGGCGGGGAAGTGCTCGCACACGGCACGCGGGTCGCCCTTCCAGAAGAAGAGGACGTTCTGATGCGCCCGGCCCATCTTGCGGGTGGCGCGGAACTGCCGGGAGGTGCGCATGGGCAGGCTGCCCAGCGGCGTGTAGAGCACCGCCTCGTTGTAGAAGTGCAGGCCCAGGTCGCGGAAGCACGCGATGTTGTCGCCGAGAAAGTTGCAGTAGGCGCCGCGGCCGTCGCGCACGTCGGCGATCTTGACGCCGAGGAAGCGGTTCTCGTTCAGCCGCGACACCGCCTGGGCGAAGATGCCGCGATACCACTCCATGAACTTGGGGTAGGACTCGAAGGCCGAGCCGTCCTTGTCCGACCGGGAGTAGACCTCCAGGTCGTAGTACGGCGGCGAGGTCCAGACGAAGTCGTACATCGCGCCCGCCGGCAGGTGCTCGAGCAGCCGGGCGGAATCGCCGCACAGCCACAGCGGCGCCTTG
>DASWVP010000524.1:0-12638 GCA_036401175.1 Azospirillum sp.
CTGGCGATCTTCCTGGGGCAGGTGGCGGCGGCGCTGGTCGCCGGCAACGCGGTGATCGCCAAGCCGGCGGAGCAGACGCCGCTGGTCGCCGCCTTCGCCACGGCGCAGGCGCACCGCGCCGGGGTGCCGGCGGCGGTCCTGCAACTGCTGCCGGGCGACGGGGCGGCGGTGGGCGGCCGGCTGGTGACCGACCGGCGGGTGGCCGGCGTGGCCTTCACCGGCTCCACCGAGACCGCGCAGCGCATCGCCCTGGCTTTGGCGCAGCGCGGCGGCCCGATGGTGCCGTTCATCGCCGAGACCGGCGGGCAGAACGCCATGATCGTCGACAACTCGGCCCTGCCCGAACAGGTCGTGGACGACGTGGTGACCAGCGCCTTCCGCTCGACCGGGCAGCGCTGTTCGGCGCTGCGCGTGCTGTTCGTGCAGGACGGCATCGCGCCAAAGGTGATCCGCATGCTGCAAGGCGCCGCCGCCGAACTGCGCCTGGGCGATCCGGGGCGGCTGTCCACCGACATCGGGCCGGTGATCGACGCCGAGGCGCGGGACACGCTGCTGCGCCACATCGAACGCATGACCCGCGAGGGCACGCCGCTGGTCACCGGCGCGGTGCCGGCGGAATGCGCGCACGGCAGCTTCGTCGCCCCGCACGCCTTCGAGATCGACCGCCTGGACCGGCTGGAGCGCGAGGTGTTCGGGCCGGTCCTGCACGTCATCCGCTTCAAGGGCGACCGGCTGGACGCCGTGCTGGACGCCATCGAGGCGACGGGCTACGGCCTGACGCTGGGCATCCACACGCGCATCGACCGCACCGCGCGGCGCATCGCCGAACGCATGGCGGTGGGCAACACCTACGTGAACCGCAACATGATCGGCGCCGTGGTGGGCGTGCAGCCGTTCGGCGGCGAGGGGCTGTCGGGCACGGGCCCGAAGGCCGGCGGGCCGCACTATCTCTATCGCTTCGCGGCGGAGCGGACGCTGAGCGTCAACACCACGGCGGCGGGCGGCAACGCCTCGCTGGTGTCGCTGGGCGAAGACTCGTAGGTTGGGTTGAGGCGCAGCCGAAAACCCAACGTTCCCACCCTGGCAGGGGCGTTGGGTTTTCGCTGGCGCTCAACCCAACCTACGGGTCCTCTATGGTGCGCGGATGCGGGCGGCGCCACCGGCGCGCGCCGCCCGCACCGTTTCCGGCGTTACTGCTTCGGCGTCGTGCCGGTCTTCGCGCCGGAGGCCGAGCCGGAGGAGCCGCTCATCGAAGAGCCACTGGTCGAGGAACCGCTGGACGAGGAGCCGGCCGAACCGGTGGACGGCATGATCTCACTGGCCATGCGGTCGCCGCCCTGCGTGCGGTACTGGATGCGGACCTGATCGCCCTCCTTCACCTTGGCCAGATCGGCGCTGGACGACAGCTTGTAGCTGTTGCCGTCGCTCAGCGTGACGGTGTTGCCGCTGCGGTCGACCTTGCTGACCGTGCCGCTGGCCGTCTGCATCGACGCGCCCGCGGTGGTGCCGGCGGCCGAGCCGGCCGTCGAACCGGAGGTCGAACCGGTGGTGCCGCTGGGCGAGGTCGCGCTGGGCGACGTCGTGCTGGGCGAGGTCGAGCTCTGCGCCATCGCCATGCCGGAGGCGGCGACGAACGCCGCAACGGTGGCCGCGCCAAGGAGCGTCTTCATGGAATCCTCCATCAGGTTTCTTCAGGACGCGCCCAATGAATGGGCGCGATGCGAGGAAGAACGCAGGGCTGGCCGGATTCATTCATTGTTCATTCGGGGTAGTGACCTGTTTCAATGTTTTTAAATTTTCCAGACATCGAACACGAATAAATGGAATCGCGACGCGGAATAAAATATCTTCTTGCGTGTTCATCCGCCTCGGCGGAATTGTGGGTTCGCGGCTGCGCCGGCATTGCCACGGCGGCGCGATCGCGGTATGCGACGGGCGGTAGCCCCGGGGAGAGGACCGTGAGCAAGGCGTTCACCAAGGAAAGCGACCGCGACGATGATGACGACGAGGGCGGCGGCCCGCCGCCCCTGCCCAAGGGCGTCAAGAACTACATCACGCCGCGCGGCTGGCAGCGGCTGCAGGACGAGCTGAAGCACCTGCTGCGCGTCGAGCGGCCGAAGGTGGTGGAGGTGGTGTCGTGGGCGGCCGGCAACGGCGACCGGTCGGAAAACGGCGATTACATCTACGGCAAGAAGCGCCTGCGCGAGATCGACCGCCGCATCCGCTTCCTGACCAAGCGCCTGGAGATCGCCGAGGTCGTCGATCCGGCGCAGCAGAAGAACCGCGACCGCATCTTCTTCGGCGCCACCGTCACCTACGCCAACGGCCGCGGCGAGGAGCACACCATCACCATCCTCGGCGTCGACGAGGCCGACCTGGGGAACGGCGAGGTGAGCTGGGTGTCGCCCATCGCGCGGGCGCTGCTGAAGGCGCAGGAAGGCGACGTGATCGAACTGCGCACCCCCGCCGGCCTGGACGAGATCGAGGTGATCGGCATCCGCTACCCCGCCGCGCCGTGACAAACGCGCGCACATCTTCGCAAACCGGACCTTCGCGTGCTAAAGCTCGGCTTCCCGCACCAGACCCGGCCGTCCGCATGCCCACGCCCGTTCGTTTGACCCACCTTCGCCAGCTCGAAGCCGAGAGCATCCACATCATGCGGGAGGTCGCGGCGCAGTTCCGCAACCCGGTGATGCTGTATTCGATCGGCAAGGACAGCTCGGTGATGCTGCACCTGGCGATGAAGGCGTTCTACCCCTCGCGCCCGCCGTTTCCGCTGATGCACGTGGACACCACGTGGAAGTTCCGCGAGATGATCGAGTTCCGCGACCAGCGGGCGCGCGACCTGGGGCTCGACCTCATCGTCCACGTCAACCAGGACGGCGTGGACCAGGGCATCGGGCCGTTCACGCACGGCTCGGGCGTGCACACCGACGTGATGAAGACGCAGGGGCTGAAGCAGGCGCTGGACAAGTACGGCTTCGACGCCGCCTTCGGCGGCGCCCGGCGCGACGAGGAGAAGTCGCGCGCCAAGGAACGCGTCTTCTCCTTCCGCACCAGCACGCACCGCTGGGACCCGAAGAACCAGCGGCCGGAGCTGTGGAACTGCTACAACGGCCGCATCGACAAGGGCGAGAGCATCCGCGTCTTCCCGCTGTCCAACTGGACCGAACTGGACGTCTGGCAGTACATCCACCTGGAGAAGATCCCGGTGGTGCCGCTGTACTTCGCCAAGCCGCGCCCGGTGGTGGAGCGCGACGGCACGCTCTTGATGGTCGATGACGAGCGCATGCCGCTGAACCCCGGCGAAACGCCGGAGATGCGCTGGGTGCGCTTCCGCACGCTGGGCTGCTATCCGCTGACCGGCGCGGTGGAGAGCCGGGCCGAGACGCTGCTGGACATCATCCAGGAAATGCTGCTGTCGCGCACGTCCGAACGCCAGGGCCGGGTGATCGACCACGACCAGTCCGCATCGATGGAACGCAAGAAGCAGGAAGGGTACTTCTGATGTCCGCCATCACCGAATCCAGCGACATCGAGGCCTATCTGCACAGCCAGGAGCAGAAGGACATCCTGCGCTTCATCACCTGCGGCAGCGTCGACGACGGCAAGAGCACGCTGATCGGCCGGCTGCTGTACGATTCCAAGATGCTGTTCGAGGACCAGCTTTCGGCGCTGGCCAAGGACAGCGCGCGCTTCGGCACCACCGGCGGCGACATCGATCTGGCGCTGCTGGTCGACGGGCTGCAGGCGGAGCGCGAGCAGGGCATCACCATCGACGTCGCCTATCGCTTCTTCGCCACCGACCGCCGCAAGTTCATCGTCGCCGACACGCCGGGGCACGAGCAGTACACGCGCAACATGGCGACCGGCGCCTCCACCGCCGATCTGGCCGTGCTGCTGGTGGACGCCCGCCGGGGCGTGCTGACGCAGACGCGGCGGCACAGCTACATCGTCTCGCTGATGGGCATCCGCCACGTCATCCTGGCGGTCAACAAGATGGACGCCGTCGGCTACGACCGCGACCGCTTCGACGCCATCGTGGCGGAGTACCGCGATTTTGCGGACAAGCTGACCATCCCCAACATCCACGCCGTGCCCATCTCGGCCCTGCGCGGCGACAACGTCATCGCCAAGGGCGACGCCATGCCCTGGTACGACGGCCCGGCGCTGCTGGAACTGCTGGAAACGGTGGAGGTGGTGAGCGAGCGGCGGAACGGTCCGTTCCGCTTCCCCGTGCAATGGGTCAACCGCCCGCACCAGGACTTCCGCGGCTATTCCGGCACGATCGCCGGCGGCCGCATCCGGCCCGGTGATCCCGTGGTGGTCCTGCCGTCGGCGCGCACGACCACGGTGACGCGCATCGTGACCCTGGACGGCGACCTGGAGGAAGCCGTGGCCGGTCAGGCGGTGACGCTGACGGTGGCCGAGGAGATCGACATCAGCCGCGGCGACGTCATCGCCGCCGCCGACACGCGCCCCGCCGTGGCCGACCAGTTCGCCGCCCACCTGCTGTGGATGAGCGAGGAGCCGCTGCTGCCCGGCCGCCCGTACCTGCTTCAGCTCGGCCCCCGCACCATCGGCGCGCAGGTGACCGAGCTGAAGCACAAGGTCAACGTCAACACGCTGGAGCATATGGCCGGCAAGCGGCTGGAGCTGAACGAGGTGGCGTTCTGCAACCTGTCGCTCGACAAGCCGATGACGTTCGACCCGTACGCCGAGAACCACGAGACCGGTGGATTCATCCTGGTCGACCGCATTACCAACGCCACGGTCGGCTGCGGCATGATCGACTTCCCGCTGCGCCGGGCGGCCAACGTGCACTGGCAGCACCTGGACATCGACAAGGCGGCGCGGGCGCATGCCAAGGGGCAGAAGCCGTGCGTGCTGTGGTTCACCGGCCTGTCGGGCGCCGGCAAGTCGACCATCGCCAACCAGCTGGAGCGCCGCCTGTTCAGCCTGGGCCGGCACACCTACGTGCTGGACGGCGACAACGTCCGCCACGGCCTGAACCGCGACCTGGGCTTCACCATCGAGGACCGGGTGGAGAACATCCGCCGTGTCGCCGAGTGCGCCAAGCTGATGGCCGACGCCGGACTGATCGCCATCGTGGCGTTCATCTCGCCGTTCCGCAGCGAACGCCGGATGGCGCGCGACCTGATGCCCGACGGCGAGTTCATCGAGGTGTGGGTGGACGCGCCGATCGAGGTCTGCGAATCCCGCGACCCGAAGGGCCTGTACCGCAAGGCGCGCGCCGGCCAGATCCCGCACTTCACCGGCATCGATTCCCCCTACGAGGCCCCGGAAACGGCGGAACTGGTGCTGAAGGCCGGCGACAAGGACCCCGACGCGCTGGCCGAAGAGGTCGTGGCGTTGCTGCTGGAACGCGGCATCATCTAGGCCGGGACGGAACATGGACCCGCACCCTCCGACGTCGCGCGCGCTGTCGCCGGAAACGCTGTACGACGTGCTGTGGCGCGACCGCAGCACCGAGCTGGAGGCGATGATCGCCGGCGGGGAGCGCAACCTCGCCCGCGCGGTCGCCCGCTTCACCGCCTGGGAGGCCGGCCATCTGCACGAACCGGAAGCGGTGCGGCGCGACGGCCGGATCGAGCTGACCGGCCGCGTGCGCCGCCAGCCCAGCCCGCCCACCGGCTGGGGCCGGCTGAGCGACGGCGGGCCGGCGTACCTGCGGATGCGTTTGCGCGACGGCATCGTGCCGGTGCCGCGCCACCTCGACGCCATGACCGTGCCCGGCCGCTGGCTGGCCGACCTCTGCGAACCCGGCACCGACGCGGTCGTCGAACTGGGCGCCGGGTGGGGCGGGCACCTGTTCCGCACGTGGCTGTCCGGCGGCCCGCGCGACGCCGCCTACGTCGCCTGCGACCATTCGGCGGTGGCCGGCCGCATGGCCGCCCGCCTTGCCGAACTGGAGCCCGGCCTGACCTTCGCGGCGCGCGGCTTCGATTTCCGCGCGCCGGACTTCGGCTTTCTGGAGCCCTACCGCGCGCCGCTGGTCTACACCTGTTCCTCGGTCGTGCTGATCGACCGGCTGCCGGCGGATTTCTTCGAACGGCTGGCGGCCGCCGTGCCGGGCGCACGGGTCGTCTTCTTCGAGCCGGTGGGCTATCAGGTCGCCCGCGGCCGGCGCATCGGGTTCGAGCCGGCACCCGGCCTGGACGCCCGCGAACCGCCGCAGCGGCCAGTCAACCCGACGTTCAACCGCGACCTCGTCGAACGGATCGACGCCGCCGTCGCGGGCGGGCTGGCGCGGTGGGAGATGCTGGCGGCCGACGCCTTCTCCTATTTCGAGGAGGCCAGCTCGACCATGTCCGTGCTGTGCATCCGCCTGTGCGGCACGCGGTGACGGTGCGCCGTTTCGGTTGAGGCGGCGTTCATACGACGTCGTATCGCCGGACGGAAACGAAGCGGGGAGGGGGCTGGTGCGGACGGACGCGGTGCAGGTGTGGACCTTGGCGCTCGACGCCGTGGGCGAGGGCGACTGGCCGGCGCTGGAAGCCGTGCTGGACGACGCCGAGCGGGCGCGCGCTGCGCGCTTCCACTTCGAACGCGACCGGCTGGCCTACATTGCCGCGCACGCGCTGCTGCGCCACATGCTGAGTGCCTTCGGCGGGCGGGAGCCGGCGGCGTGGCGCTTCGAGGCCGGGGAACACGGCAAGCCGCACCTCGTGGACCCGCCGGCCGGGCGCGACCTGCGCTTCAACATCACCCACACCAAGGGCCGCGTGGCGGCGGCGCTGGCCGAGGGCGTCACCGTCGGCGTCGATGTCGAGGCGCTGGACCGGGCGCGCCTCAACCTGGGCGTCGCCGACCGCTTCTTCGCGCCGGTGGAGGTGTCGGGCATCCACGCGCAGCCCGACGAGGACGCCCGGCGCGAGCGGTTCCTGGCGTTGTGGACGCTGAAGGAGTCCTTCATCAAGGCGATCGGCAAGGGGCTGTCGCAGCCGCTGTCGTCCTTCGGCTTCGCCACGCTGGACCCGCCGCGCATCAGCTTCGGCGACGCCGCGCTGGGCGACCCGGCGCGTTGGTGGTTCGCGCAATGGCGGCCGGGCTGGCACCTGCTGGCGCTGGCCGTCGACTGGCCGCATCCGGGCGCGCCGCAGGTCGTCTGCCGCGACCTTTCCGCACCGCCGTCGGGATGTCCTACGGGGTGGTGATCCCCGTGGCGGCGGCGCGGGCCAGTTGCTCGATGTCGCTCCAGCGCCGGGCCTTCACCGCCTCGGCCGGCGTCAGCCACGTGCCGCCCAGCGCGAAGACGTTGGACAGGGACAGGATCTCGCCCACATGCTCGGCCCGGATGCCGCCGGTCGGGCAGAAGCGCACCTCCGGGATCAGCGGCGCCATGCCCTTCAGCGCCGCCGCGCCGCCGTTGAGCATCGCCGGGAAGAACTTCAGCTCGCGGAAGCCGTGCTCCCAGGCGATCAGCGCCTCCGTCACCGTGGCGACGCCGGGCAGGTAGGGCAGGCCGGTGGCCTTGGCGGCCTCGGCCAGCCGGTCGGTCAGGCCGGGACTGACCAGGAAGCGCGCACCGGCGTCGCGCGCCTGGGCGAACTGCTCCGGACGGGTGAGCGTGCCCAGGCCGACCAGCGCGTCGGGCACCTGGGCGGCGATGGCCTCGGCGCAGGCCAGGGCTGCCGGGGTGCGCAGCGTCACCTCCAGCGTGCGCAGACCGCCGGCCACCAGCGCGCGGGCCAGCGGCACGGCCTCCGCCGGGTCGTCCAGCACCAGCACCGGGATGATGCGCGGCCCGGACAGCGCGGGTTCCAACAGGGGCAGGGGCAGGGGCATGGCGGACCCTCGCGTGCGGGTTGATCACGATACCGCGACGGCGGCCATGGCCGCCCGATACGAATGTTGGTCGGAAAACGGGCCTGTCCAACGCCCGTCACGGCGCGGGGCGGCTCCGCCGCGCTTCGCGGAACAGGATCAGCAGGCCGCTGCCGATGACGATGGCGGTGCCGGCGACGACGTGCGGTGCCGGCGCGTCGCCCCACAGCAGCCAGCCGAACAGCGCCGCCCAGACGATCCCGGCATAGCCGAAGGGGCTGACCACGGCGGCGGGCGCCAGCGCGTAGGCGCGGGTGATGAAGTACTGCGAACCGCCGCCGGCCAGCCCCATCAGCGCCAGCAGGCCGAACCCCGCCGGCGTCGGCGTGATCCAGGCCCAGGGCAGCGCCAGCCCGCTCAACACCGTGGCGATGGCGGTGAAGTAGAACACCGTCGTCACCGGCGCCTCCGTGCGGCCAAGCTGGCGCATGGCGATCTGCGCCAGCGCGTAGGCCACGGCGGCGCCCAGCGCCACCAGCGCGCCGGGGGCGACGGCGCCGCCGCCCGGCTGCACGATGATCAGCACGCCCAGGAACCCCACCGCCACCGCGCCCCAGCGGTACGGGCCGACCCGCTCGCCCAGCAGCGGCACGGACAGCGCGGTGAGGAACAGCGGTGCGGCGTAGGAGACCGCCACCGCGTCGGCCAGCGGCATCAGGCGGTACGACCAGAACAGCAGGACCATCGACGTCAGACCGATCACCGCCCGCCACAGATGGCCGCGCAGATGCGTGGTGCGCAGCGCCCGGACGCCGCCGCCCGCCGCCAGCATCGCCGCCGCCGGCAGCAGGGCGAAGAGGTTGCGGAAGAAAGTGATCTCGGCCAGCGGGTAGCTGTCGGCCAGCAGCTTGGACAGCGCGTTCATGACGGACATCAGCGCCACCGCCGCCAGCATCGAGGCGATGCCGAGCCGGACGTTGTCCGCCAGCGGGCCGGGGACGCCGCCCGCGGTGGACACCGAAGCGCCGGCCGCCGTGCCCATAACCATCCCGGTCCCCTTCCCTTGCGCACCCCCACGCGATGCGGCGGGACCATAGCCGCAAACGCGGCCGCGCTCCACCTCCGTCCGAGTGGTCCGGTCCCATGGCGATCGCAGGTTCCCGGACTCAGGCGCCGTCGTCGGCGTGCGGCCATTCGAAGGGGGTGTCCACCTCGGTGAACAGGCGGTCGTGAAGGTCGTTCAGCATCCGTGACCGTGGAAAACGGACGCGGGCGCGGGCGATGGCGCGGCACGCCTGGAGGCCGTCGCCGGCCTGCGCGAGGAGGCGGATGAAAAGGGCCTGGGCCGCCTCGTCGGTGTCGTCGACCTCTACGGCGCGGCGGATGCTGTCGAGCGCCACGTCGCGCCGGCCCGCCTTCCACGCCGCGCGGGCGCGTTCCTTCAGGGCGGGCGCGTGGGTCGGGACGGCCGACAGGATCCGGTCGCCGATGGTGACGGCGTCGCCGTACCGGCCCTCGCGGTACGCCTGCCGCATCTGGTCGAATTGGCGGTCGGCCGCGTCGCCGAGCGTCCGGTCGAACACCCAATGCAGGCCGCGGCTGCGGAACTCGCGTGCGTGATGGTCGTCGCGGACGGCTTCCTCGGACAGGATGGTGCAGCAGGAATACCGCCCCGTCGCCGCGCCCGGGTGCGATGCGTTGAGTTCCCGGAAGACCCGGCGGTCCTCGCCGCTTCCGTCGGCGAAGGCGGCCAGACACCATTGGGGCAGGACGAAGTGGCAGGCCATCTTGTCGAGCAGCAGCGCGCTCGGATGGACGAAACCACCGAAACGCTTCTGGTTGATGCCCTGGCCGGGGCCGATGGCGTCCCATTCGTCGCGGCAGATGGGCCGCTCGGTCAGCGGGTCCGCCAGCCAGCGGCGGGAGTACGCCCAATGATGCCCCTCGACGGCCTTCAGAAGCGACGAGAGGTGATCCCCGGCGTGCCAGTCGTTGTCGTCGAGATAGGCCACGTACCGGCTGTCGGCGGCGTAGCTGAGAATGGTCCGCAGCGCACCGCCGTAGGTGTTGCTGTACAGGCCGCCATGGCGGACCGACGTCGAATAGCCGAGGTCGAGGATGGTGAGCGTCACGTGCGGCGGGCACTCGGCCCTGACGGCGTCGAGCACCGACGGGTCGTGCAGGGGCTTGTCGATGCCGATCAGGAACTGGATGCGTCCGGGATGGTCCTGCGCGAACACCGACCGCGCCGCGCGCAGCAGGGTTGGACGAAGGATCGTCGGGGTGACGACGGCCACGTCAAACATGCCGCCCGCCCTTCCCGCCCGGATGTTCGGGAATCGCGGCCATCACGGCATGGACGCGGCGGAGGGGCCGAGGGTCGTTTCGGCGTGGTGGATCAGCCACTCCGCCCACCGCTTGGGGCCGTTGCGCAGCCGGTACGCCGCCGCCCCCTGCAAGGCGGCGGCGGCCAGCTCGTCGAACCGTTCCGCCAGCGCGTCGACGGCGGTGGCCATGACGTCGGGCCCGTCGCCGGCATAGACGACGCGCCCGCCCCCCTCCGACTGCGCCATCAGCGCCGGGGTGTTGGGAAAAATCATCGGCATCCCGCCGGCAAGCGCCTCGTAGACCGGGCCGCTGTGCATCCGCTCGTAGCGCGCCCGTTCGTAGGGCATGAACAGCGCGTCGCAGCGCGCCAGAAGACCGTCCCAGTCGGCCACGGGGCCGCGCACGACCTCCACGTTCGGGAACGCCTCCAGCGCGCCCAGCACGTCGGGCACTTCGTCGCCACTGTCGTGGACCAGCCAGCGCACCGGCGCGCGGGTGCGGCTCACCACCTCGGGCAAGGCGTGGATGCCCTTGCTGGGGCGCTGGTGCCCGACCACGCCGACCACGGGGGGACTGGCGCCGCGGCGGTCGCGCACGGGGCTGTCGTGGGTGCTGGGGATGACGGTCACCGGGCATTGCAGGGTGTGGGCATAGTCCTGCGCCATCATCTCCGCCGTCGCCGCGACCGTCGTGATCGCCCGTGGCGGCACGCGGCGCCACGCGAAGCGCCACAGCAGGGCGTCGTAGCGGTCGAACGGCAGGCCGCCGACGAACACGCTCGACATCCGGGCCGGCCAGCGCGGCATCCAGGCGGCGGCAGCCAGCACCTGCGCCGGCGTCGGCATCAGCCAGACCATCACGTCGCCGTCCTGGACGGCGAGCGCCCGAAGGTCGTCCGACAGGATGCGCCCGCCGGCCAGCATCGTCTCCAGCGGCCAGCACATCGCGTCGTCGCTGAGAACGTCGTACGTCCCCACGGAGAAGACCGGCTCGGCGCCGCACGCTTCGGCCTGCTCCGCCGGCAGGCTCCGATGCCCGGCGACGCGGACCGCCTGCCCGCGCGCGCGCAGGGCCTCGCGCACGTCCACCACCATCTTCATGTGGTGCCCGCGCAAATTCCGCAGCCCGGGGTCGAGAAGGAAGATCGTCACGGTGCGCAGTCTCCTGAAGCCCGCCCGGCCCATGCGCGCAAGTCGGCGGCCAGCCGCCCGATCACCGACGTCCAGTCGCCCGGTGCCTCCTGGCGGTAGAGGCGCAAGCTCGGGTACCAGGGGCTGTCGTCCCGGCCGGTCAGCCAGCGCCAGCAGGCGTCATGGCGCGACAGCACCCACACCGGCTTGCCCAAACCCCCGGCAAGGTGCGCCACCGAGGTGTCGACGGTGATGACGAGGTCGAGTTGCGCCACCAGACCGGCGGTGTCGGCGAAGTCGCCCGCCTCGTCCATCCAGTCCACCAGATCCAGGCCGGGCGGCGGTGCCTTGGCCTGGGCGGCCGGGCCGCCCTTTTGCAGGCTGACGAAGACGACGCCGGGCGTCCCGGCCAGCGGGGTCAGGGCCGCCAGCGTCAGGCTGCGGCGGCGGTCGACGACGTTGGCGTTGAGCATGTGCGGACGCGGGTCGCCGGCCCACACCAGCCCGACCCGCAGGCGCCGCTCCCCCGCCAGACGGGCGCGCCACGGCGCCTCCCACTCCGCCAGCACCGGCAGGTAGGGGGCGGCCGGAATGGTCGCGACGGTGGTTCCGAAGGCCATCGGCAGGCTCATCAGAGGGCAGTGGAGGTCGAACCCGGCGATCGGCTCGTCCAGCGCGTGCACCGCGGCGACGCCGGGCATCGGGCCGAGCAGGCGCGTCAGCGCCCGTTGCACCGCCAGCACGACCCGGCCCCCCCGCCGTGCCAGCAGCGGCGCGTAGCGGACGAACTGCAGGGTGTCGCCGTGCCCCTGCTCGGCGTGCAGCAGGATCGTGCGGCCGGCGGGGTCCTCGCCGCGCCATTGCGGCACGCTCAGGGGACGCGCGGGAACCTCCTCCATCTCCCAGCGCGCCTCGTACAGCGGCCAGCCGCGCGCATAGTCGCCGCCGCGCAGCAGCGACAGCGACAGGTTGAAGCGGGCGACGGCATCGCCGGGGCGCAGAACCAGCACCCGCTCCAGGGTGATGGCGGAGGCCGCCAGCGCGCCGCCGCACTGCTGGACGACGCCCAGGGTGTTCAGGGCCTCCGCGAAGTCCGGACGCAGCGCCAGGGCGCGGCGGGCGCTCGTTTCGGCGGCGGCGAAGCGGCCCAGCATCCGCTGGGCGTTGGCGGCGGCGCCCAGCGAGTCGGCGTGCCGGGGTTCCACCGCCAGGGCCCGGCCATAGGCGCCGACCGCCTCCTCCAGCCCGCCGAGCTTGCCGACCGCGAGGCCCAGGTTGCGCCACGCCTCGGCGTGCGCCGGGTCCAGCACCAGGGCGTGGCGGTACCAGCCGGCGGCCTCCGCCGCGCGGTCCTCGTCCCAGGCGGCGGTGCCACGGTTGTTGTGCGCATTG
>DASWVP010000525.1:0-5690 GCA_036401175.1 Azospirillum sp.
CTCCCTCCCCCGGCTGGGCCGGGGGAGGGAAGGGGCCCACGCAGTGGGAAGGGTGGGGGCAACGGCTTCTCGGGATGGCCGCTGCCCCCACCCTCCCGCTTCGCGGGCCCCTTCCACGGTCGCCCGCAAGTCGGGCGACCGCGTTTCGCCTACGATCGCCTTCGGCGCTCGTTGCCTACGGCATCGGCTCCACGCCCCCGCCGGGGCCGGGGGAGGGGTATGGAGGGACACCGCATGGACATTGGCCTGTTGGGTCAATACGTCGTCAACGGCGTGATGCTGGGCATGATGTACGCCCTCGTCGCGGTCGGCTTCACGCTGTTCTTCGGCGTGCTGGACGTCATCAAGTTCTCGCACGGCGACGTGCTGATGGTCGGCACCTTCGCGGGGCTGGCGACGTTCCTCGGCCTGCGCGCCGCGGGGGTCGACAACCCGGCGGTGCAGGTGGCCGGCGTGACGGCGGTCGCGGTCGGCTCCATGGCGCTGCTGGGGGCGCTGATCGCGCGCTACCTCGTCATGCCGCTGCGCTCGGCGCCGCCGCTCAACACGCTGCTGATCACGCTGATGCTCGGCACCGTGCTGCGCGAGGGCGTGCGGCTGTTCTACCCGGAGGGCGCCAACCCCAAGCCGTTCCCGCGCCTGCTGCCGGCCGAGTCCATCTCCTTCGGCAGCTTCACCGTGCGGGCGGATTCGATGATCCTGCTGCTGGCGGGGCTGGCGGTGATCGTCGCGCTGAACCTCGTCATCAACCGCACCAAGCTCGGCCTCGCCATCCGCGCGGTGGCGCAGGACGAGGAGACGGCGCGCTGCATGGGCATCAACTTCACGCTGATCGTGCTGGTCACCTTCGCCATCGGGTCGGGCGTGGCGGCGTTCGCCGGCATCATGAACGGGCTGTACTACAACGAGATCAACTTCGGCATGGGCCTGCTGCTGGGCGTCGCCGGCTTCTCGGCGGCGATCATCGGCGGTTTGGGCAACATCTACGGCGCCATCCTCGGCGGCTTCCTGTTCGCGGCGTTGCAGACGGTGGGCGCCGTGGCGCTGCCCTTCGCCAGCGCCTACAAGGACGTCTTCGCCTATGCCGTGGTGATCGCCATCATGGCGTGGAGGCCAAGCGGCCTGATCGCCGAAAAAACCAGCGAGCGGGTGTGAGCATGGCGATTTCCAGACCTTCGCTCCTTCCCGGCCTCGCCGCCGTCGTGGCCGGCGGGGTGTTCGCCGCGGCCCTGCTGGCGGCCGAGCAGCAATGGGCAGTCGGCGCGCTGATCGGCGGCGCCGCGCTGGCGGCGCTGGCGGCGTGGCGCTTCGGCCTCGCCCACGCGGTGGGCGCCTCCTTCGACGCGCACGAGGGGGTGCTGAACGCCGCCGTCGTGGCGGCGGTGCTGGCGGTGACCGCGTGGTTCTACGAGGACCATTTCCCGCTGCTGATGATGGCGACGGTGCTGCTGTCGGCCACCGCCTGCATCGGCCTGACCGTGCAGTTCGGCTATGCCGGGATGGTGAACTTCGCCGGCGCGTCCTTCTACGGCGCGGGGGCGTACACGGCGGCGGTGGTGCTGAAGTACACCAGCCTGCCGCACCTGCTGGCGATCCCGCTGGGCGGGCTGGTGGCGGCGGTGATCGGATCGTTCCTCATCCTGCCGATGCTGCGCACCAAGGGGCACTACACGGCGGTCGTCACCATCGCCTTCGCCATTCTGATGAAGACCTTCCTGGAGGTGAACGACGCGCTGGGCGGGCCGCAGGGCATGAAGATCCGCAACGTCAGCGTCTTCGGCTGGAAGCCCAACACCGCGCTGGAGTTCGGCGCCGTCGAGCTGTCGCACTACGTGGTCTATGTGGTGGCGGCGCTGGCGCTGCTGGTGCTGGCGTTCGGGCTGACGCGGCGGATGGAGCGGTCGTGGGTCGGGCTGGCGCTCGACACCGTGCGCATCGACGAGACGGCGGCGGCCTGCTTCGGCCACGACATCGCGCGCTGGAAGATCGTCGCCTTTACCTGGGGCAACGCGCTGGCCGGCATGGCGGGGGCGCTCTACGCGCTGATGGTCGGCTTCATCGCGCCCAACAACTTCACCTTCGGCGACAGCCTGATCCTGGTGTCGATCATCATCCTGGGCGGCATCGGCAACCTGTGGGGCGCCATGCTGGCAACCGCGCTGGTGGTGATCCTGCCCGAGAAGTTCCAGATCATCCAGGAATACCGGTTCCTGCTGTACGCCGCGCTGGTCATGCTGATCCTGCTGTTCCGGCCGCAGGGACTGCTGCCGCGAAGCTTGCGCGCCTACGCGCCGGGGAGGGGCTGATGCTGGCCCCCGCACCGCTTCTGGAGGTCACCGGGCTGACCCGCCGCTTCGGCGGGCTGGTGGCGCTCAACCGCGTGGACTTCGACGTCGGCACCGGCGAGGTGGTCGGGCTGATCGGCCCGAACGGGTCGGGCAAGACGACGTTCTTCAACGTGGTGACCGGCATCTACGCCGCCGACGAGGGGCGCGTCACCTTCGACGGCCGCGACATCACGAGCTGGACGCCGCAGGCGGTCTACGGCGCGGGCATCGTGCGCACCTTCCAGCGCTCGCGCCTGTGCCTGCCGCTGTCGATCTTCGACAACGTCATGGTCGGCAACCACAAGCGCCTGAACCGCGGCCTGTGGTTCAACCTGATGCGCCGGGGCGCGCTACGCGCGCAGGTCGCGGCGGCGCGGGAGGAGGCGCGGCTGATCCTGGGCACCTTCCACCCCGAGCTGGCGCGCCGCATGGACGAGGCGGTGGCCGCCTTCCCGATGATCCAGCGCCGCCGCATCGAGATCTGCCGGGCGCTGATCGCGCATCCCAAGCTGCTGCTGCTGGACGAGCCGTCGGCCGGAATGACGCATGAGGAGACGCGCCAGCTGATGGACGACATCCTGGCGGTGCGCGACCGCGTGGACCCGTCGCTGGCCATCGTCATCATCGAGCACGAGATGGGCGTCATCGAGCGCATCACCGACCGCTGCGCGGTGCTGAACTTCGGCCAGAAGATCGCCGAGGGCGTCTACCGCGACGTGGCCGGCGACCGCCAGGTCCAGGAAGCCTATCTGGGGGTCGAATGAGCGCGGACCTGACAATTGAGCAAGTCACCTGCGGCTATGACAAGGCCGACGTGCTGCACGGCGTCTCGCTGGAGGTGCGCGCCGGCACCATCACCTGCCTGCTGGGCGGCAACGGATCCGGCAAGACGACGCTGGTGCGCGCCATCCTCGGCCTGACGCCGCCGCGCCAGGGCTCGATCCGCTTCGCCGGGACCGAGCTGGTGGGGCTGTCCACGCACCGCGTCATCGCCCAGGGCATCGGCGCCATCCCCGAGGGGCGGCGGCTGTTCCCCAAGCTGACGGTGGAGGAGAACCTGCGCCTGGGCGGCTATCTGGTGAACGACGAGGACCGGGTGCGCGAACGGCTGGCGCGCGTCTACGCCCTGTTCCCCCGGCTGGAGGAGCGGCGCACGCAGTTGGCCGGCACCATGTCGGGCGGCGAGCAGGCCATGGTCTCCATCGGGCGCGGCCTGATGGGGGAGCCTAGGGTGTTGCTGATCGACGAGCCGTCGCTGGGCCTGTCGCCGCTCTATGTGAAGGAGAACTTCAACATCATCCGGCGCATCAACGAGGCGGGCATCACCGTCTTCCTCGTCGAACAGAACGCCAAGCAGACGCTGGCGATCGCGCACTTCGGCTATGTGCTGAGCCAGGGGCGCGTCGTCGCCGCCGGCCAGCCCGCGGAGCTGATGGGCAGCGACGAAGTGCACCAGGCATATTTCGGGTAAAGGAAGGGTCCCATGACGCACTCCCCCGCGGTCGCGCTCACCCAGGCGCTGGTCCGGCAGAACACCATCAACCCACCCGGCAACGAGCGGCGCTGCGCCGACATCCTGGCGAGGCGGCTGGAGGACAACGGCTTCACCGTCACCACGGTCGGCTTCGGCGAGGGCCGCGCCAGCCTCGTGGCGCGGATCGGCGGGAAAGAGGGCGCGCTGCCCATCGCCTTCACCGGCCACATCGACACGGTGCCGCTGGGCATGCGCGACTGGACGCAGGACCCGTTCGGCGGCGACATCCTGGACGACCGGCTGTACGGGCGCGGCTCCAGCGACATGAAGGCCGGTGTCGCCGCCTTCGTCGAGGCCTGCATCGCCCACCGCGACACGCTGGAACAGGGCCCCGGCGCCCTGCTGGTCATCACCGCGGCGGAGGAGACGGGGTGCGAGGGCGCCTATCACCTGTGCAACCAGCCGGGCCTGCTGGGCGAGGCCGGGGCGCTGGTGGTGGCCGAGCCGACCTCCAACTACCCGCTGGTCGGCCACAAGGGGGCGCTGTGGCTGAAGGCGGTGGCCGACGGCGTGACGGCGCACGGCTCCATGCCCGAGAAGGGCGTCAACGCCGTGGGCAAGGCGGCGCGCGCCGTGGTGAAGCTGGACGATTTCGACTTCAACGAGCGCCGGCACGAGGTGCTGGGCGGCCCGACGCTGAACGTCGGCACGCTGCACGGCGGCATCAACGTGAACTCCGTGCCCGACCGCGCCGAGATCGGCCTGGACATCCGCACCGTGCCCGGTCAGGCGCACGCGCGGGTCAAGGAGGCGCTGGGCAGCTTCCTCGGCCCCGACGTGGCGATGGACCCGATCGTCGACGTCGAGGCGGTGTGGACCGACCCCGAGGACGCCTGGATGCGCCGCGTCTTCGCCATCATGACGCCGCTGCTGGGCGAGGCGCCGGTGGTGCGCGGGGCCACCTACTTCACCGACGCCTCGGCGCTGACGCCGGCCATGGGCGGGCTGCCCACGGTGATTCTCGGCCCCGGCGAGGCGGCGATGGCGCACCAGACCGACGAGTACTGCCTCGTCTCGCGCATCGATCAGGCGGTCGAGGCGTATGGGCGCATCATCGAGGACTGGTGCCGGGCATGAGCAGCATTCCCACCGCTTTGGAGGCCGCGCGGCGCATCGCCGACGGCAGCCTGACCTGCGAGGCGCTGGCGCGCGCCTGCCTGGAGCGCATCGCCGAACGAGAGCCGGAGGTGCGGGCGTGGCAGCACCTGGACCCGGACGCGGCGCTGGAGGCGGCGCGGCGTCTCGACCGTACGGGGAGCGGGCCGCTGAAGGGCCTGCCGGTCGGCGTCAAGGACATCATCGACACGGGGGACATGCCGACCGGCTACGGCTCGGCGCTGTACGAGGGGTTCCGGCCGCCGCGCGACGCCGCCTGCGTGGCGCTGGCGCGGCGGGCCGGCGCGCTGATGCTGGGCAAGACGGTGAGCACCGAGTTCGCCTATTTCCAGCCCGGCAGGACGCGCAACCCGCAAGACCCCGGCCGCACGCCCGGCGGCTCCTCGTCCGGGTCGGCGGCGGCGGTGGCGGACGGCATGGTGCCGCTGGCCTTCGGCACGCAGACGGCGGGCTCGGTCATCCGGCCGGCGAGCTATTGCGGCTGCGTCGGCTACAAGCCGACGTTCGGGCTGATCGACCGCACCGGCGTGCGGCCCTTCGCCGACAGCCTGGACACCGTGGGCGTCTTCGCCCGCACCGTCGAGGACGCCGCCTTCTTCGCCGCCGTCCTGTCCGGGCGCCCGAAGCTGCGCATCGAAGGGGAGGACCTGCGCCCGCGCGTCGGCCTGTGCCGCACCCACGAGTGGGAGGCCGCCGGGCCGGCCACGCGCGAC
>DASWVP010000526.1:0-4050 GCA_036401175.1 Azospirillum sp.
CCGTCGCCATCCTTGGGCTGCGGCTGGTGTCGGCGGAGTTCACGGCGAGCATGGTGGTGGGGCCGACGGCGCGCACGGGTGTGGCGGCCATGGGGCCACGGGTGCCGGCCGCCGGGCCGGAGGTCGCCGCCGGCATCGCCGAGCAGGGGGCGGGCGACGAGACGCTGTCTGACTTCGCGCGGTTCCTGGAACTGCTGGGCTCGGCGCCCGTCGCGGCGCGGCTTGCCGATGACCCGGCGCTGCTGCGCCGGCTGTTCCCGGAACGCTGGGACGCGGCGGCCGGGGAATGGCGGGCGCCGGTGGGGCTTGCGGCCGGGGCGAAGCGCCTGCTGCTGGCGCTGGCCGGGCGCGAGGACTGGGTGGAGCCGGACGTGGTGGAGACGGCGCGGCGGCTGCGCGAGCACGTGGTGGTGGCGACCGTCGGCACCGGGCCGATGCGGCGCATCGCCGTCCGCCACGCCGAGCGCGGCTTCGCGCTGGACCTGCTGGGCCGGCTGGTGGCGGCCACCGACGCGCACCTGCGGGCCGAGGCGGCGCGGCGCAGCGCGGCGCAGATCGCCTACGTCGGCGCCCAGATCGCCCGCGTCACCAAGGCCGAGCACCGCCGCATCCTGACCGAGCTGCTGGCCGAGCAGGAGCGGGTGGCCATGCTGATCGAGGTCGACCTGCCGTTCGCCGCCGATCCCATCGAGCCGCCGACGGCGGCGCGCCTGCCGGACTGGCCCGACCCCAGGATGGTGCTGCCGCTGGGGCTGGTCATCGGCACCGCGCTGGGCGTGCTGCTGGTCAACCTCCGTGCGTGTGGGCTTCGTGCCGGCGGGCTGGGCGCCTGGGGGCGGGGATGATCCCCGTCGCCGCCGTCGTCATGACCCGCGACGAGGCGGTCAACCTGCCGGCCTGCCTTGCCGGGCTGACGCGCTTCGCCCAGGTGTTCGTGGTCGATTCCGCCAGCACCGACGGCACGGCGGAGATCGCCGCCGCGCACGGCGCCACGGTGGTGCCGTTCCACTGGGACGGCGGCTATCCCAAGAAGAAGCAATGGTGCCTCGACCGGCTGCCGTTCGCCGGGGACTGGGTGCTGTTCGTCGACGCCGACGAGCGACTGACGGATGAACTGGTGGCGGAGATCGCCGCCCTGATGGCGCGGGGCCCTCGGCACGCCGGCTATTACGTGGAGGGGCGGCCGGTGTTCCTCGGCCGGCGGCTGCGTTTCGGGGCCGGCAACCGCAAGCTGGCGCTGCTCGACCGCCGCCGCGCGCGCTTTCCCGTCGTGCCCGACCTGGACGTCGCGCGCATGTGGGAGGTGGAGGGGCATTACCAGCCGGATATCGCGGGGCCGGTCGGGCGGCTGCGCGCGCCGCTCTGGCACGCCGACGACAAGCCGCCGGCGGCATGGTTCGATCGGCACAACCGCTATTCCGACTGGGAAGCCGCGCTGCGCGCCGACGGGCGCATGGACGCGCTGATCGCACGGGAGCGCGGCGTCCGGCGGTGGCTCAAGCGCCGGCTCGCCGGGCTGCCGCTGCGTCCGGTGGCGGTGTTCCTGCACGGCTACGTGCTGCGCCTGGGCTTCCTCGACGGTGCCGCCGGGCTGCACCACGCGCTGGCGCGCGCGTTCTACCACTGGCAGATCGACGTGAAGATCCGGGCGTTGCGGGTCATGCCGGCGGCGCTTGATCGCTTCCATCGAGCGCCGCCGGTAAAACCCGACAGATCAATGCGATAGCTCTCGCCCTTTGCCGTGGGCAAAGGGCTGCCGCCAGCGCTTTCGTTCCGAAAGCGCGAAAGGCATTGATTGAAAGGGTGATACGGACGACGCTTTCAGGCGCCGTCCGTATCAGTCCGCCGCGGCCGCCATCTGGTCGCGCTCGCCGCCCAGCGCCTTGACGAGGTCGAAGGTGCGCTTGCGCACCGACGGATCGGCGATGCGGTAATAGGCGCGCACCAACTCCAGCGTCTCGCGCCGGGCCATCGACTCGAACTCGTCGGTTTCGCTCATGTGCGCGGGCAGGGTGCTCGGCACGGCGTCGTTGGCGGGCATGTCGTCGAAGAAGAAGCTGACCGGCACGCCCAGGACCTGCGACAGGTTGAACAGGCGGCTGGCGCTGATGCGGTTCGATCCGCGCTCGTACTTCTGCAGCTGCTGGAACGTGATGCCGACGGCCTCGCCCAGCTTTTCCTGGCTCAGGCCCAGCAGCGTGCGCCGCAACCGCAGCCGCGCGCCGACGTGGACGTCGATGGGGTTGGGGCCTTCGCCGCGCTTGGACAGGGTGTGGGCGGTGGCGATCTTGGTCTTGGTTGCGGTCATGGCGGCCCTCGGCTCCGTGCGGTTGGCCTTGCCAGGGGCAGGGCGGAAACTCGACTTCGTCACAAAATTTATACAACCTTATGTGCGTATCAACCCCTTATCGGCAGGACCTTGGGTGTGGAGCGAGAAACGAAACAGTCTTTCGGCGCGCGGTAACGCCCTTGCTCATAAAGCGACGGTAGATGACGGCGGAGCGTCGCGAAGAGTGCTTGAACAGCGGTGATGGCGGCGCAGGGCAGGGGGGCGAGCCCCATCACCTCGCGCCGGACGACGGTCTGTTCGTGCCGCCCCAGCGCGGCCCGGCGCTGCGACAGGCCGCCCGCGGCGAAGACACACAAGGGTTGTGGCAGCCGCACCACCCGCCGGGCGCGGGCCAGCGCCTGCACCGTGAAGGCGTAGTCGGCGCCGATGGCGAATCGGACGGGATAGCGCAGGTCGGCGATTGGGGCGCGGCGGTAGACCATCGCCTGATGGTGGGTGAACATGCCGTAGAAGGCGAAGCGATGGGAGCGCGCCGGCTTGCGCACGGTGCGGCCGTCGCTCAGCCGCTCCAGCGCGTCGCCGTACAGGAAATCGGCGCCGGGGGCGGCGTCCAGCGCGGCGGCGATGCCGGCCAGCGTGTCCGGGCCGGGCAGCGTGTCGCCGGCGTTGAGGAACAGCAGGTGCTGTCCGGTCGCGTGATCCAGGCCGACGTTCATGGCGTCATAGACGCCGCCGTCGGGCGCCGAGCGCCACCACGCGGGCTCCTCCGCATGCGCCGCCAGCCATGCGGCGGTGCCGTCGGTGGAGGCGCCGTCCACGACGATCCACTCGAAGCCTCGCCAGGACTGCGCGCGCAGGCTGGCGCGGGTGGCGCGCAGGCCCGCCAGATCGTCGCGCACCACGGTGACGACGGACAACAGCGGCCCCGTCATCGCCCGATCACCGAGATGGAGGCGGCGGTGATGGCGAGGCTGCCGAGGATGCCGCCGAGGTTTTTGGTGAACTCCAGCGTGTCGAACGGCTTGGGATCGCGCGGCACGACGATGGTGGAGCCCGGCGGCACCGAGGCCACCGTGTGGTTCCACGACGAGATCGACAGCGGTTGCGCCCGGCCGTCGGGCAGCACCAGGAAGGCGCGGCCGTCGTCGGCGCCCCGCGTCGGCCCGCCGGCCTCGCGCAGGTAGTCGGCGGCGGTCTTGCCGGGCTGGAACTGCAACGCGGCGGGCGCCATTACCTCGCCGGCCACGGCGACGGTCAGCGGGCGCTTGGGGATGAGGATGCGGTCGTCCGATTCCAGCAGCACGTCCAGCTCCGGCCGCTGGCGCAGCACGGCCGGATCGGCCTCCACCACGATGCGGCCGGGCGGGTCGATGCCGCGCAGCTGGGCGGCGAGCTGGCGGGCCAGCGCCACCTCCTCCTGGCGGATCGGGTCGCCCTTCTGGAGCAGCAGGACGATGCCGTTGTCCAGTTCGCGCGCGGCCTGCTGGTAACGCTCCTTCTCGCGCCGCCGCTCGCTCTCGCGGGTGAAGTGGGCGCCGGCCGGGTACGCCTCCTCGGTCAGGCCGCCGGCCCGCGCGATCAGCGACGACAACGTCTCGCCGCGCAGCACGTCGTAATGGCCGGGCCGCCGCACCTCGCCCAGGATGGCGACGGCGCGCGTCTCCAGCGTGGCGAAGGCGGGGTTGACGCGCAGCGCGTCGCCGGCCGCCACCGCCCGCCGTCCGGCACCGGACCGGCGCAGGTCGAGCGCGTGGCGGCCG
>DASWVP010000527.1:0-8858 GCA_036401175.1 Azospirillum sp.
ACCGCGCTGATGAGCTACGATTCGTAAGGGACGCAGCCCCGCTCACCCCTCGCCCTACCCCTCACCCACATGGCGGCGGAGTGCTGCGCGGGCGTGGGCGTCGAGGATGGGCAGGCCGGCGCGCGCCTCCAGGATGAAGGCGCCCTGGTCGGCCAGCGTGCGCAGCGCGAAGCCGACCACCCGGGGCGGGGCGGCGTCCCGCCAGGGCGCCGGGGCGTCCTCGTAGATCGGCGAGAAGCTGCAACCCAGAAGCGCCGCGCGCAGCATCAGCGCGTTGTCGGCGGCCGAGGAGCCGGCGGCGCTGGGGGTGGAGAAGGCCATGGTTTCCGCCTCCTCCTCGCTGACGAGGCCGCGGTCGACCAGCACCTCCACCATGGCGGAGGACACCAGCACCGGCGCGGCGCGGCCCCGCCAGTAGAAGCGCCCGTCGTCCCAGCCGACGTCCAGGCTGCGGAACACGATGTGCGGCTCCGCCCCGCCGACGTTCGCGGCCACCAGATAGTTCACCCGCACCAGCCCGTTCCAGGAATCGGTCGGCGCCAGGATGCAGCTGACGCCGTTGCGCGTCAGCCGGATGTACGTGTCGTTGACGCCCGAGGGCTCGAATTCGAACAGCATCGCGCGGTCCTCGCCTGACGGATTCCGGTGCCCCGATCGCCTCTGCTCCGATCGCCTCTGCCCCGATGGATGGACTCGAGGTTGAGGTCTGGACCCCGCCGCGCAACACCCCTGGCGTATAGGGTGGCCCATCCAGAAGGGGAGGTTCCCGCGCTCAGTCGTCGCTCTCCTTGAAGACGCCGACCTCGTCGTCGTGGCCGCTGCGGCTGGAATGGAACAGCAGCGCCATCAGTCCGATGCCGACGGCGCTGGTCAGCACGATGGCCAGCACCAGCGCGATGACGCCGTGCAGGCTGAGGCCGATGTCCTGACCGTCCTCGAACACCCACAGGGCGCCGAAGGCGACGCCGACCAGCAGCGTGCAGGTTCCGGCGTAAGCGAGGAGCCAGCGCATGGCGCCCTCCATTTTCCCCAAAGGGGACAATGTAGGGCGCGCGGCGCCCATGGGCAGTCAGGCCGGCGCGTTAAAAACGTGCGTCTCGCCGAACGCCGGCACGATGAAGCGTTCCGGCGCGATCCCCCGCCGGGCGAGCGCGTCAGCCAGCGCCCGCACCGGCGCGTCGATGGCCTCCGGCGTCAGGCGGAAGGTGCCGAAGTGCATGGCGACGCTGGTGCGCGCGCCGAGGTCCTCGTGCGCCGCCACCGCCTCCTCCGGGTTCATATGCTGGGGCGCCATGAACCAGCGCGGCTCGTAGGCCCCGATCGGCAGCAGCGCCACGTCGATGCGCGGGAAGCGGGCGCCGATCTCCTTGAAGTGCGGGCCATAGCCGGTGTCGCCCGCGAAATAGAGCGTGCCGGCATCCGTCTCCACCACGAAGCCGCCCCACAGCGTGGTGTTGCGGCGGAACGGCGCGCGCGCCGACCAGTGCTGCGCCGGCACGAAGGTGACGCGGCAGCCGCCCGGCCCCCGCGTGCCCGTCCACCAGTCCAGTTCCTCGACGTGCGCGAAGCCATCGCCGTTCAGCAGCGGCCCGTTGCCCAGCCCGACCACCGCGCGGGGCGCGAAGCGCCGGGCCAGCGCCGCCAGCGACGGCCGGTCCAGGTGGTCGAAATGACCATGGCTGACCAGCACGAGGTTGGGGTCCGGCAATTGCGCCAGCCGCACGCCCGGCGCGCGCGCCCGCTTCGGCCCCAGCCGGCCGAACGGCCCGGCGTGCTCGGAGAACACCGGATCGGTGAGGAGGCTGAGCCCGGCCGTCCGCACCAGGAAGGTGGCGTGGCCGACGTGGGTGACCGCCAGCGCGCCGGGGACGGGCGGCGCCGGGGGCGGCTGCGGCGGGTCGTCCACCCGCTCCGGCCAGGGCGCCCAGCCGCGGTGCGCCCAGAAGCGCAGCAGGTCGCGCGGCGTCTTGTCGGTCGACTGGAAATGCGGCGGGTTGAAGAACCGCCGCCCGTCGCAATGGTCGGAAACCGGAAAGCGCGCGGTGCGGGCCATGGCGTCCCTTCCCTGCGGAAGCCCGGACGAAAAAAGCCCCTCACCGCGAGGAGAGGGGCTTTTCCGTCGGCTGGGCCGGAATGGATCAGGCGATCTGGTCCATGCGGTCGATGATGTGGGAAACGATGCCGTATTCCTTGGCCTCGTCCGCCATCATCCAGTAGTTCCGGTCGGTGTCCTTCGACACCCGCTCCACCGACTGGCCGGTCTCATTGGCGATGATCTTGTTCAGCCGCTCGCGCATCCGGATGATCTCCTTCGCCTCGATGGCGATGTCGGTCGCCCGGCCACCGGTGCCGCCCAGCGGCTGGTGGATCAGGAAGCGCGTGTTCGGCAGGCAGAAGCGATTTTCCTTTTTCGCCGCCAGGAAGATGTGGCAGCCCGCCGAGGCCACCCAGCCGGTGCCCAGCATCTTCACGGGCGCCTTCACGAAACGGATCATGTCGTGGATGGTGTCGCCCGCCTCGACGTGGCCGCCGGGCGAGTTGACCACCACGGTGATCGGGTCGTCGCTCTCGTGGGCCAGCGCCAGCAGCTGCGCGGTGATGCCCTGCGCCAGCTTCATGTCGATCTGGCCGAAGATCAGGACCGTGCGCGCCTTGAACAGGGCCTGCTGGACCGCGGCGAAGGGAGGCTGACCGTTTTCCTTCTTCTCGTCCGGCTCTTTGGGTTCTTCATCATCGAACCGGGTGTATCCGGCGTGCGCCATCGGTGTGGGTCTCCCTGGTAACGGCATCGTGCGGCGAAGCACACGTCGTACCTCCACATAGCCCGTAACCGGCCGAGGTTCAACGCCCCGCACGTCCAGAATCGCGTCCAATCCGACATAGGCCGGCGCGGCGCGATGTCGCCGCGTTGACAAAGCGCACCGCCCCGACCGCTAATGCCCACGCCATGGGCAACGAGGGGAGCCGGCGCATGCACGGGGTTTCGGTCATCGTCCCCGCCTACCGGGCGGAGTCGACCATCGGGCGCGCGGTGCGCAGCCTGCTGGCGCAGACGCACCCGGATTGGGAGGCGGTGATCGTCAGCGACGACGGCGCCGACTACGCCGCCGTGCTGGCAAGCGACGGCATCGACGACCCGCGCCTGCGCTTCGTCTCCACCGGCCGCGTCGGCGCCGGCGCCCCCGCCGCGCGCAACGCGGGCCTGCGGGCATCCACCCTGCCGCTGGTCGCGCCCCTGGACGCCGACGACCGGTACGAGCCGGACCGCCTCGCCACCCTGGCGCCGCTCGCCGCCGCGCACGGGGCGGCGGCCGACAACGTGGCGGTGGTGCGCGACGAGGACGGCGCCCCGCTCTCCACCCTGTTCGCGCCCGACTCCGCGCCCGCCGCGCTGGACGCCGACGCCTTCCTCGCCACCTCCGTGCCGATGTTCTTCGTGGTGCGGCGCGACCTCGCGCCCGGCTGGGCGGAGGACGTGAACTTCTGCGACGACGTGGTCTTCAACGTGCGGGTGCTCGACCGCGTGCCGCGCCTGCCGCTGGTCGCCCGGCCGCTGTACGAATACCGCCAGCGCCAGGGCTCCATCACCTTCGCCGCCGACGCCGGGGAACGGGCGGAACGCTGCTACCGCCACGTGCTGGCCCGCCTGGACGGCGACGGCCTTGGCATCGCCGACGCGTCCCTGCGCGCCCGCTTCGCCGCCGCGATTTCCGCCAAACGCGCGCTGAACGCTGCCTATGAAGACGCCTTCCGCGCCGGCCGCGTGGCGAATTTCCAGGAATTCATCGCCGGAAAGGAAGCGCCGTTTGGTTTTCGCTGACGCTCGACCTGACCGACACGCTTCCTGTCTTTTTGGCCGTCATCCCCGCGCAGGCGGGGATCCATGTTTCCGCTGCGTGCACCCGACGCGAAGATGGATCCCCGCCTGCGCGGGGATGACGAAATGATCGTGGGACCGCCCTCATCTGTAAGGCTGTGGCTCATACCCCGCGCCGATGTAGCTGAGGTGCGTCGCCAGCGTCCCGCCCGGCAGCCACTGGTGCAGCGCCACGGCCGGCGGCTCCGTCGTCCAGCGGAACGGCGCCTCCGGGTTCAGGGTCAGGGCGAACTGGTGCGCCGTCGAGGGGGCGGAGAACGCCACCGTGCCGGCCCAGCGCGTGGTGATCGGCCGGTGCACGTGCCCGCACACCACGCCCAGCACGTTGCCGCGCGCCGCCACGAGGTCCGCCATCCCCTCCGCCCCCCGGCAGCCGATCCGGTCCAGGCCGTCCATGCCGCTGGCGAAGGGGGGATGGTGCATGGCGATCAGCGTCGGCCGCTCCGGCGCCTCCGCCAGCCGCGCCGCCAGCCAGCCCAGCCGCTCCGCGCACAGCTCGCCATGCACCGCGCCGGGCACATGGGTGTCGAGCAAGATGACCCGCACCGCGCCCTCCTCCACCGTGTGGTGCAGGAATTCACCCTCGCGCGGCAGCGTCGGGAACAGCGCGCGCAGCGACGCGCGGTCGTCGTGGTTGCCGGGGATGGCGCGGACGGGCGGTTCCAGCGGCGCCAGCAGGTCGGCCAGCATCTCGTACTCGCCGGGCTTCGGGCCGTTGACGAGGTCGCCGGTGAGCAGCACGAGGTCCGGCCGCGGGTCGAGCGCGTTCAGGTGCGCCACGGCGGCGGCGAGGTGGGCGTTGGTGTCCACCTTGTCGAAGGCGCGCGTGCCGCGGGCGGTGACGTGCAGGTCGGTGATCTGGGCAATCAGCATGGGAGGGGCACCGTCGCTGGGAATCCGCCTCCAGGATCCGGGCAAAACGGCCGGCGCGGCAAGCCTTCGTTTACCAATGTGACGGTAGCGTGAAGCATCGATTGCGAACGCGTTGCCGCGATGACCGACGCCCGTCCGTTCTCCACCGAAAAATACCGGGCCGAAAAATACTGGCTCAAGCATGCCCGCGTGCCGATGGACGTGGTGGGCGGCGCCGACGGTCTGGCGGCCGATGCCGACGGCACGGCGCTGGCCGACCTGCGAATCGAGGACGGCCGCATCCGCGCCGTGCTGCCGGCCGGCGCGGCGCCGTGCTGCGCGCGCGGCGTCGACCTTGCCGGCGGCGGCGTGCGCCCGCTGACCGCTCAGGGCCGTCTGGCCCCCGGCGCGCCCGCCGACCTCGTGGTCGACTGCGGGCCGGGCGGACAGGTGGTGTTGCGCGGCGGCGTCCCGGACGACAACGGGTGCAGCCTGGGCATCGCCTGCGTCTGCACACCCCGATAACCGCCCGGCATTATTCTTCGCGGTCGCGGTAAGATCCGTACGCAAGCGTCTCGACAAGCCGACTGAACTGAACGATATAGTTCAGTTCCGTGCTTCCGCCCCGAGACGCTGAACCATGCGCCACACGCTCCGCTTCGTCGCCGTCCTGATCCTGCTGGCCCGGGCCGGCGGCGCCTACTGGTACTTCGTGGTCCAGGGCGGCACCCTCAACGGGCCGAAGCCCGGACAGGCGGCCGGCGGCCCCGGCGCGCCGGGCGCCAAGCCGGCCGGTCCCGGCGGCCCGCCCGGCGGCATGCCGCCGATGCCGGTGGAGGCGGTGCCGGTCCGCGTCGGCACGGTCGCCCGCACGGTGACGTCGGTGGGCTCGCTGCTGTCGAACGAATCGGTGGTGATCCGGCCGGAGGTGGCCGGCCGCATCGCCGAGATCGCCTTCATGGAGGGGCAGAGCGTCGCCAAGGGCGCGGTGCTCGTGCGCCTGGACGATTCGGTGGCGCGCGCCACGCTGGCGCAGGCGCAGGCGAGCATCGCCTTTGACCGCGCCGATCTGGCCCGCGCGGAGGAGCTGTTGAGCCGCAATGTCGGCACCGCCCGCACCCGCGATCAGGCGCACGCCAAGCTGCTGGCCGATCAGGCCGCCGTCCAGTTGGCGCAGGCGCAGCTTGAGAAGCTCACCATCACCGCGCCGTTCGACGGCGTGCTGGGCCTGCGCAAGGTGTCGGTCGGCGACGTCGTGCAGCCGGGCAAGGACATCGTGAACCTGGAGGCGGTGGACACCCTGAAGCTCGACTTCCGGGTGCCGGAGGCCTATCTGCCGGCGGTCAAGGCCGGGCAGACGCTGGCGCTGGCGGTGGACGCCTTCGCCGGCCGGACGTTCGCCGGCGAGGTCTACGCCATCGACCCGCTGATCGACGTGAACGGCCGCGCGCTGGCCGTGCGGGCGCGGGTGCCCAACCCCGACCGCGCGCTGCGCCCCGGCCTGTTCGCGCGGGTGACGCTGACGCTGACCGTGCAGAACGACGCCATCATCGTGCCCGAGCAGTCGATCGTCGCCTTCGGCAACGACCAGTTCGTCTTCAAGGTGGTCGACGGCAAGGCGGTGCAGTCCAAGGTGCGCCTGGGCGACCGCCGCAACGCCGAGGTGGAGATCACCGACGGGCTGAAGCCGGGCGACGTGGTGGTCACCGCCGGCCAGATCAAGATCCGCGACGGCGCCCCGGTGATGGTGGTCGACCTTAGCAAGCCGCCGGCGCCACAGGCGGGCGGCAAGCCGGCGGGGGGCTGACGCCATGAAGCTGTCCGAGATTTCCATCCGCCGTCCCGTCCTGGCGACGGTGATGAGTCTGGCGCTGATGCTGCTGGGCATCGTCTCGTACCAGCGCCTGTCGGTGCGCGAATACCCGAAGATCGACGAGCCGGTGGTCACCGTCGAGACCACCTACAAGGGCGCCTCGGCCGAGATCATCGAAAGCCAGGTGACACAGCCGCTGGAGGATTCGCTGGCCGGCATCGAGGGCATCGACGTGATGTCCTCCATCAGCCGCCAGGAAAAGAGCCAGATCACCGTGCGCTTCCGCCTGGACCGCAACGTCGACGTGGCGGCCAGCGACGTGCGCGACCGCGTCGGGCGCGTGCGCGCCATGCTGCCCGGTGAGATCGACGAGCCGGTCATCGCCAAGGTCGAGGCCGACGCGCAGCCGATCATCTATCTGGCCTTTTCCTCCGACGAGCGGCACTCGCCGCTGGACGTGACCGACTTCGCCGACCGCTACGTCAAGGACCGGCTGCAGAACCTGCCCGGCGTGGCGCAGGTGCGCATCTTCGGCGAGCGGCGCTTCTCCATGCGCGTCTGGCTCGATCCGCAGCGCATGGCCGCCTACCGGATCACGCCGCAGGACGTGGAAGGCGCGCTGCGCAAGCAGAACGTCGAGATCCCCGCCGGCCGGGTCGAGAGCAAGTCGCGCGAGTTCACGGTGGTGTCGGAGACCGACCTGCGTACGCCCGCGCAGTTCGAAAACCTGATCCTGCGCGACGTCGACGGCTATCTGGTGCGCCTCAAGGACGTCGGCCGCGCCGAGCTGGGCCCGCTGGACGAACGCGTGGCCGCCCGCTTCAACGGCCGCAGCGCCGTCGCCATCGGCGTGATCAAGCAGTCCACCGCCAACCCGCTGGACGTGTCGAAGGCGGTGCAGGGCGCCTTCCCGGTCATCCGGGCCGCCCTGCCCGACGGCATGTCCGTGGACGTCGGCTACGACAGCTCGATCTTCATCGCCAAATCCATCGACGCGGTGTTCAGCACGATCTTCGAGGCCATCGTCCTGGTGGTGCTGGTCATCTTCTTCTTCCTGCGCTCGTTCCGCGCCACGCTGGTGCCGCTGGTGACCATCCCGGTGTCGCTGGTCGGCGGCTTCGCGCTGATGTACCTGTTCGGCTTCTCCATCAACACGCTGACGCTGTTGTCCATGGTGCTGGCCATCGGCCTTGTCGTGGACGACGCCATCGTCATGCTGGAGAACATCTTCCGCCACATAGAAGAGGGGATGGCGCCCTTCCAGGCGGCGCTGCAGGGCTCGAAGGAGATCGGCTTCGCGGTGGTGGCGATGACCATCACGCTGGCCGCGGTGTACGCCCCCATCGGCTTCATGACCGGCCGCACCGGGCGCCTGTTCACCGAATTCGCGCTGACGCTGGCCGGCGCGGTCATCGTGTCCGGCTTCGTGGCGCTGACGCTGTCGCCGATGATGTGCTCCAAGCTGCTGCGGCACGAGACGAAGCACAACTGGCTCTACAACGTCATCGAACGCTTTCTGGAGGGGATGACCAACGGCTACCGCTGGCTGCTGCGGCTGTCGCTGCGCGCCCGGCCGCTGGTGGTGCTGATCGGCATGCTGGTGGCCGGGGCGAGTTGGACGCTGTTCACCAACCTGCGCTCCGAACTGGCCCCCACCGAGGACCGCGGCACCATCGTCGGCATCGCCATCGCGCCCGAGGGCTCGACGCTGGATTACACGCAGCGCTACGCCACCATGATGGAGGGGCTGTTCCGGCAGGTCCCGGTGATCGAGAAGTTCTTCGTGGTGGTCGGCTTCCCTGTGGTGAACCAGGGCATCGGCTTCGTCCGCATGATCGACTGGGACGAGCGCGACGTGAAGCAGCAGACCATCGTCGGCCAGCTTTTCCCGAAGATGTTCGGCATCCCCGGCATCCTCGCCTTCGTCACCAACCCGCCGTCGCTGGGGCAGAGCCCGATCGACAAGCCCATCAACTTCGTCATCCAGACCTCGCTGCCGCACGCCGAGCTGCAGAAGCTGGTCGACGCCATGATGGCCGAGGCGCGCAAGAACCCCGGCATCGCCAACATCGACACCGACCTGAAGCTGAACAAGCCGGAGCTGCGCATCTCCATCGACCGCGACAAGGCGGCCGACGTGGGTGTGGACATCGAGACGGTGGGCCGCACGCTGGAAACCTTCCTGGGCGGCCGGCAGGTGACGCGCTTCAAGAAGGAAGGCAAGCAGTACGACGTGGTGGTGCAGGTGGCCGGAGTCGACCGCCGCAACCCGGACGACATCGCCTCCATCTACGTGCGCGGCGCCCCCGGCGCGGC
>DASWVP010000528.1:0-3653 GCA_036401175.1 Azospirillum sp.
GCCTGGGCACCTCCGCACCCTTGGTGCCGGGGGGCAGGACGGGCGTCAGCTTCGGCGCCGCGGGCGTGGGCGGCGGGCGCGGCGTGAAACGCTCCTCTCCCGCCGGCGCCGGCACCGTCTGCGCCGAAGCCGGGAAGGCGACGGCCATCAGGGCGAGGGCAAGGAGGGCTGTCCAGCGCCGCATCGCCCCTCCCGTCAATCCAGCGTGATGCGGGCGACGAGCGTCGGCAGCGTCTGGCAGCGGAACAGCCCGTCCAGGGTCTGCGCCTCGGTCAGCCGCACCGTCAGCGCGCAACCGTAGGAGTGCACCGTCAGTTCCGTCTGCGCCAGATAGCCGGTGGCGGCCGAGGACGTGGTGATGCTGTAGCCGGGCGCGCCCATCTTGCCGGCGATGTTGCCGTGCGATGGGTTGAAGCTCTGCACCTCCAGCGTCAGCGGCCCGAGGTTGCGCAGCACGGTGTCGCTGTTCGGGTCTTCCCTGGTGGCGTACAGCACCACCGGGATCGACTTCTTGCGGGCGATCCAGTCGCGCAGCGCGAGGTTGGCCAGCACCGCGTCGCGGCTTTGCAGCGCCGCCTCGATGGCGATCTGGCGCAGCGCCGTGTCGTTGCCGCCCAGCACCGCCTCGTAAGTGGCGATGCGCGCGGCGCGTTCGCCGCCCAGCAGCCGGGCGCGGATGTCGTTGATGAGGTCGGCGCGCATCTGCACCGCGTGGTCGGCCGCGTTGGCTTCGGCCAGCAATTCCTCTTCGCGCTGGCGGCGCGCCTGTTCGTCGGCGATGCGCTGTCTGGCTTCGGCGTCGATCCGCGCGCGCAGCGCCTTGGCCTCCTCGCCGCCGGCCACCACCGTGCGGCCGGGCAGTTCGCCCGCCGGCTTGCCCAGGCTGTCCAGCACGTCGGCGTTCGCCCACTCCAGCTTGACCGCCCAGGCGCCGTCGCGCCCGCGCGTCGTGGTGGCGGTGCCGGTCAGCGTCTTTTCCAGGCCGGGCTCGGCGACCGGCCGCAGGAAGGTGTACGGCCCGTCGCGCCCATCGATGACGAAGGTCGGCTTGGCAAGCCTGACGCGGGCGGAGACGCGCAGCGCCGGCCCCGACTCGGCCGGATCGACCGCCACCTCCTCGACCGCCCAGGTGGCGGGCAGCACGCGCGCGACGTGCTGGCGCACCGCGTCGGCCGGCGAGCCGTCAGCCGCCCCCAGCGGGCCGGCCAGAAACAGCCCGACACCCAGCGCCGCCAATCCCCGCCACGCCGCCTGCGCCATCGCCAAACCCCGTCCTCCGCCGCCGAAAGGAATCCGCGTCGCCCAGGGGAGTTGGTAAAGCCATCGGCCGCGGAAGGGAAGCGGGTTTTGCCGGGCGGCGCGGAACGCATCCGGGTTGTGTCCGATCCGGTTTTCGTTCCTGCCGCCATGCGCGGCGCCGTGTCGCGACCGGCGGTCGAAATTGGCGTGACGGGCACACGCCGGTTGTCTATCATCACACATAGGGATGCAATTCGGCCCGAGACGGCCTGGACAGCAACAACGGGAGCATGTGGGGCGACATGGCGGCGAAAGGCGCTTCGAACGAGAGGCCGGCCCTGATCTGCCGCAACGTCACGGTCAGCGGCCGGCGCACGAGCCTGCGCATGGAACCCCTGCTGTGGGACTCTCTCAAGGAAATCTGCGAACGGGAAGGCTGCACGCTGAACGAGCTGTGCACCATGATCGATTCGCGGCGCGGCACGGCCAACCTGACGGCCTCCATCCGCGTCTTCATCGTCAGCTACTTCCGCCAGGCGGTGGCCAAGACGCCGCGCGGCTTCGGCGAGGACGGCGCGATCAGCCAGGTCCTGCGCCGCGCGTTGCAGGACGCCGTGCCGCTGGACGAATAACCCCGCTTACCAGACCCCACCTACCAGACGAGGCGCGGGATCGCCCAGGTCGGCACGTGGCCGGACGCCTCGATGGCGGCGGCCAGCGATTCGGGGTCGGGGTGCTCGCCCCAGGCGCCGCCCAGCTCCTCGCGGTGGATGCCGCCGGTGACCAGCGCCACGTCGATGCCGGCGGCGTTGGCGCCGGCCACGTCGGTGCGCAGGCTGTCGCCCACCGCCAGGATGCGGGCGTGATCGGCGATGCCCATCAGCCGCAGGCAGCGCTGGTAAACCGGGGCGTGCGGCTTGCCGTGGTAGAACACGTCGCCGCCCAGCTCTTCGTAACGGGCGGCGAGCATGCCGGCGCACACCACCATGGCGTCGCCCACCATGACGACGAGGTCGGGGTTGGCGCACACCATGGGGAGCTTCCGCGCGGCGCACGCCTCCAGCGCCGGCCGGTAGTCCTCCAGCGATTCGGCGAAATCGACGATGCCGGTGTTGACGACGAAGTCGGCCTCCTCCGGCACCGCCGCCACCGTGTAGCCGAGGCCGTCGAAGACGTCGACGTCGCGCCCCGGCCCGATGTGGAAAAGTCGGCGCCCGAGGGCGGCGTGCCAGGGATCCTCGCGGTCACGCAACGCCTCGTACGTCGCCTCGCCGGAGGTCATGACGTGGTCGTAGCGGTCGCGCCCGATGCCCATGCCCGCCAGCTTGGCGATGACGCCGTCCGGCCGGCGCGGCGCGTTGGACAGCAGACACAGCACCTTGCCGGCCCCGTTCAGCCGGTCGAGCGCGTCGAGCACGCCCGGATAAGCCTTCTCCCCATCGTGGATCACCCCCCACAGATCGAGGATGAGCCCGTCGTAACGGTCGATGACGGAGGACAGACCGGTGAGCTGGGGAACGAGGTGCATGATGCGGGCGCGCGGGTCCGATGAAAGGGCGCGCCTTTAAAGCATGGGACGGCGACCCGATGCAAAGCCCATCCAACAACAGCGCCCGCCTGCGGGCGCCGTCGCCATCACCCCGGTTTCCTGCTGAGCCGCGGTTCGCCGAACAGGTAGCCCTGGCCGAAGTCCAGGCCCATGTCGAGGATCTGGATGAGCTGGTTCTCGGTCTCGATCTTCTCGACGATGAGGTCGATGGGCTCGCCCTCGATGCGTTTGCGCAGCGCCGCGACCTTGCCCGCCATGTCGGGATCGACCAGCAGGTGGCAGTCGATCTTCACGTAGCGGAAATCGTGCAGCAGCAGCGTGTCGACGTTGATGGAATCGAGGTCGGTCACCTGATCCATCGAGAAGCGGAAGCCCAGCTTGGCGAGCTGCGAGAGGATCGCCATGGTCACCGCCTCCCCGGCGCGCAGGTCCTGCTGGCCCAGCTCGAACACCAGCTTGGGCACCAGCGTCTGGTTCTGCGCCATGAGGGGAAGGAACTGCTTCATGAACTCCGCGTCGCCCAGCGTGGCCGGCGAGATGTTGCAGACGAAGCCGATGTGGTGCTGGCGGCGCTCCGTCTCGCGGATGAGCTGGATGCAGCGCATCAGCAGCAGATTGTCCACGGTGGCGATCAGCCCCTCGCGCTCGGCGATGGCGAGGTAGCGGTCGGGCTTGATCTGCGCGCCGTCGGCCCCGCGCACGCGCGAGAACACCTCGTAGAAGCGGTGCTTGCGCTGCGGCAGGCTGACGATGGGCTGCAGGTAGAAATCGATGCGGTCGGCCTTCAGCGCGTCGCGCACCGTCTCCAGCATCGCCGCGTCGCTCAGCGGGCCGGCGGGTGCCGGGGGAACGATCTGCGGCGCCT
>DASWVP010000529.1:0-3770 GCA_036401175.1 Azospirillum sp.
CGACCGCGCCCGGCTGGCGGAGCTGGCCGCGCAACTGGCCGTCAGCAACCTGCCGGCCCGGCCGGACCTGCTGCGCGCCGCCGAGGACGCGGTGTCCATGGCCGAGGCGGCGCTGGCGCAGCAGGACCAGCGGCTGGCCGACATGGCCCCCGCCGCCCCGGCCGACGCGCTGGTCGAGGACACCCTGTACAACCCCGGCGAATGGGTGCCGGCCGGCGCGCCGGTGGTGTCGCTGCTGCCGCCGGGACAGGTGAAGGTGATCGCCTATCTGCCGGAACGGCTGATGGGCGGCGTCCGCGTCGGCGACGCGGTGCGCCTGCGCTGCGACGGCTGCCCGGCGGACCTCACGGCGCGCGTGCGCTACGTCAGCCCGCGCGCCGAGTACACGCCGCCGGTGATCTACAGCGTGCAGAACCGCGCCAAGCTGGTCTTCCGCATCGAGGCGACGCCGGAGGGGCCGGCGCGCCTCAATCCGGGGCTGCCGGTGGATGTGGAGCTGGCGCGATGATGGAAGGCGACCGCGCCGGGCCCCCACCCAACCCTCCCCCATCTTCGACGGGGGAGGGCTTTGTTCCTTCCCCCGCGTCAGTGGGGGAAGGTGCCCGCGCAGCGGGCGGATGGGGACCCGGCGCCGAGACGTCCCCCGTCATCGACGTGCGCGGCCTCGTCAAGCGGTTCGGCGCGAAGACGGTGGTGGACGGCTTTTCCATCCGCGTGGAGCGGGGGGAGATCTACGGCTTCCTCGGCCCCAACGGCAGCGGCAAGACGACGACCATCCGCATGCTCTGCGGCCTGCTGACGCCGGACGCGGGGGAGGGGACGTGCCTGGGCCTCGACATCCGCACGCAAAGCGCCGCCATCAAGCGGCAGGTCGGCTACATGACGCAGAAGTTCAGCTTCTGGGAGGATCTCAGCATCCGCGAGAACCTGGACTTCGTCGCCCGCATGTACGGCCTGCCCGACCGCAAGCGGCGCGTCCAGGGCGCGCTCGACCGGCTGGGCCTCGCCGAGCGCCACGCGCAGCTGGCGGGGGAGCTGTCGGGCGGCTGGAAGCAGCGGCTGGCGCTGGCCGCCTGCATCCTGCACGAGCCGAAGCTGCTGCTGCTCGACGAGCCGACGGCCGGCGTCGACCCCAAGGCGCGCCGCGAGTTCTGGGACGAGATCCACGCGCTGGCCGGGGCCGGCCTGACCGTGCTGGTCAGCACCCACTACATGGACGAGGCCGAGCGCTGCCACCGGATCGCCTACCTCGCCTACGGCAAGCTGATGACCCACGGCACGGTGGACGCGGTGGTGGCCGGATCGGGCCTGCACACCGTCGCCGTGTCCGGCCCGCACCTCGGCCGCGTCGCCGCCGAGCTGGAGGGCAAGCCGGGCGTCGAGATGGTGGCCGCCTTCGGCACCCGCCTGCACGTCAGCGGCACCGACCGAAGCGCGCTGGACACCGCGCTTGCCCCCTGGGCGCGGCACGCGGATGTGCGCATCGAGCCGACCGAACCGACGCTGGAGGACGTGTTCATCCATTTGATGAACCGCAGCACGGACAATTTCCGATGATGCGGGCGGCCGCATCATTTTCCCTCCCCCGCCCCCGGCGGGGGAGGGAGGGACCCACGCAAAGCGTGGGAGGGTGGGGGCAGGATCTTTCGGGACGGCGGCCTGTGCCAACTCCGGCGCGCCTGTCGTCCCCCAGCAACTTGCCCCCACCCTCCCACTTCGTGGGCCCCTCCCTCCCCCGGCGGGGCCGGGGGAGGGGTAGGACGATGCCATGACCCGCTTCTCCTTCCGCCGCTTCCTGGCCGTGATGGTCAAGGAGTTCATCCAGATGCGGCGCGACCGGCTGACCTTCGCCATGATGGTCGGCGTGCCGATCATGCAGCTCGTGCTGTTCGGCTACGCCATCAACTCCGACCCCAAGCGGCTGCCCACCGCCGTGCTGGCGGCGGACGAGAGCGCGTTCTCGCGGGCCATCGTCGCCGGCATGGTCAATTCGCGCTACTTCGACGTCTCCCGCAGCGCCGGCAGCGAGGCGGAGCTGGACGAGCTGCTGGCGACCGGGGCGGTGCAGTTCGCCGTCACCATCCCGCCGGGCTTCGCCCGCGATCTGCAGCGCGGCGACCGGCCGGTGCTGCTGGTGGAGGCCGACGCCACCGACCCGGCGGCCACCTCCAACGCGCTGGGCGCGCTCGACACCATCGTGCGCCGGTCGCTCGACCCCGAGCTGACCGGGCCGCTGGCGCACCTGCGCGCCACGCCCGACCCGGTCGAGCTGCGCATCCACCGCCGCTACAACCCGGAGGGGCTGACGCAGTACAATGTGGTGCCGGGGCTGATGGGCACCATCCTCACCATGACCATGGTGATGATGACCGCGCTGGCGGTGACGCGGGAGCGCGAGCGCGGCACCATGGAGAACCTGCTGGCCATGCCCGTCCGCCCGTTCGAGGTGATGCTGGGCAAGATCATCCCCTTCATCCTCGTCGGCTACGTGCAGGTGGTGATCATCGTGCTGTCGGCGAAGCTGCTGTTCGGCGTGCCCATCGTCGGCAGCCTGTTCCTGCTGTCCGTGGTGATGATCCTGTTCATCGCCGCCAATCTGGCGGTCGGCTTCACCTTTTCCACGGTGGCGAAGAACCAGTTGCAGGCGATGCAGATGTCGTTCTTCTTCTTCCTTCCGTCGATGCTGCTGTCGGGCTTCATGTTTCCGTTCCGTGGCATGCCCGGCTGGGCGCAGGCGATCGGCGAGGTTCTGCCGCTCACCCACTTCCTGCGCATCGTGCGCGGTATTTTGCTCAAAGGCTCGGGACTGGCCGACATCATGGGGGAGGTCTGGCCGCTCACGGCTTTCCTTGTCGCCGTCACCGTCATTGCGCTGAAGCGGTACCGCCAGACCCTGGACTGAAGCGCGATCGGGCTGCGCCGATTCCACCCTTGCGGGCGCTACCATTCCTTAACGATCGTCAGGGTTAAATGGCCGCATTCGGTCGCGGTGGGAGTCGGACGATGCGGCGCGTGCTGTGGGGCTTGGCGTTGGCGGGGGCGATCGTCGCGGGGGCCGCGGGCGCGGACGCCAAGGACAAGCCGCGCAAGGACAAGGCGCCGCCCGGCCCCAGCCCCATCGCCTGGAGCACCGCGCGGGCCCCGTCCGGCGGGCCGGCGCAGGCGATCGGCGGCTACGCGTCGGGCTGTCTCGCGGGCGGCGCGGCGCTGTCGGGCGAGGGCACCGGCTATCAGGTCATCCGCCTGTCGCGCCAGCGCAACTACGGCCATCCCGTGCTCGTCAACTATCTGCGCGACTTCGGCCGCAAGGTCGCCGGCGCCGGGCTGGGCACCGCGCTGATCGCCGACATGGCGCAGCCGCGCGGCGGCCCCATGCGCTATGGGCATGCCAGCCACCAGAGCGGGCTGGACGTCGACGTCTGGCTGCGCCTCGACCTGCCGGCCATGAGCCGCCCGGCGCGCGAAAGCCTCGCCGAGATCAAGTACGTCGATTACGACCGCCAGCAGGTGACGCCGCAATGGTCGTCCAGGCAGGCGGAGATGGTCCGCATCGCCGCCGCCGACCCGCGGGTGAACCGCATCTTCGTCAACCCGGCGATCAAGGCCGCCCTGTGCGAACGCACCTGGGCCGACCGCGCGTGGCTGAACAAAGTGCGCCCCTGGCACGGCCACGACGGCCACATGCACGTCCGCCTGGATTGCCCGCCCGGCAGCCCGCAGTGCGAGCCGCAGCGCGAGCTGCCGCCCGGCGACGGCTGCGACGAGGAGCT
>DASWVP010000530.1:0-8583 GCA_036401175.1 Azospirillum sp.
CCCAGCCTGTTCCGGTCGCGCCCCGATCCGGGCCCGCCGGTGCTGCGCCCGCAGCCGGCCGGCGTGCAGGCGCGCCCGGACGTGATCGCCATCGGCAGCTCGACCGGCGGCCCGCAGGCGCTGTTCGAGGTGCTGTCGCACATGAAGAATGGCGTCACCCAGCCGATCCTGGTGACCCAGCACATGCCGGCCACCTTCACCACCATCCTGGCCGAGCACATCACCCGCCAATGCGGCATCGACGCCAAGGAGGCGAAGGACGGCGAACCGGTGGTCGCCAACCGCGTCTACATCGCGCCGGGCGACTTCCACATGCTGGTGGCGCAGCGCGCCGGCTCCAGCGTCATCCAGCTCACCAAGGACGCGCCGGAGAATTTCTGCCGGCCGGCGGTGGACCCGATGATGCGTTCCATCGTGCGCGCCTACGGCCGCAAGGTGCTGGCCTGCATCCTGACCGGCATGGGCCAGGACGGCATGAAGGGCTGCACGGAGGTGGTGAACGCCGGCGGCACGGTGATCGGTCAGGACGAGGCGTCCAGCGTCGTCTGGGGCATGCCGGGCGCGGTGGCGACGGCGGGGCTGTGCACCGCCATCCTGCCGCTCAAGGACATCGGCCCGTACATCCGCAAGTTCGCTTTGAGGACGGCAGCATGAGGGTCGAAGACTTCGACATGTTCGCCACCTTGCTGAAGCAGCGCTCCGGCCTGGTGCTGACCAAGGACAAGGCCTATCTGCTCGAGTCCCGGCTGATGCCGGTGGCGCGCAAGTGGAACATGAAGGGCCTCGACGAGCTGGCGACGACCGTGCGCACGCGCAAGGACGAAGCGCTGCTGCGCGACATCACGGAGGCGATGACGACCAACGAGTCGTCGTTCTTCCGCGACCAGAAGCCGTTCGACCAGTTCAAGCAGATCGTCCTGCCGCGCCTGCTGGAGACGCGGGCGTCCAAGCGGCAGATCCGCATCTGGTCGGCCGCCTGCTCGTCGGGGCAGGAGGCGTATTCGCTGGCCATGATGCTGAACGACGACGCGGCACGGGTGGCCGGCTGGCGCATCGAGATCGTCGGCACCGACATCTCCGCCGAGATGGTGGATCGCGCCAAGGCCGGCGTCTACACCCAGTTCGAGGTGCAGCGCGGCCTGCCCATCCAGATGCTGGTGAAGCATTTCAAGCAGCAGGGCGACAAGTGGCAGATCAACCCGAACCTGCGCCAGATGGTGTCGTTCCGCGAATGGAACCTGCTGGGTGACCTGGGCGCGCTGGGCCAGTTCGACGTGGTGTTCTGCCGCAACGTGCTGATCTATTTCGACCAGCCGACCAAGGCCAAGGTCCTGGACGGCATCGCCCGCCAGATCGCGCCGGACGGCGTGCTGTACCTGGGCGGTGCGGAAACGGTGCTGGGCATCACCGACCGCTTCAGGCCGGTGGACGGCCAGCGTGGCCTCTACGCCCTGTCCAGCGGCGGCTTCAGCCCGCCGGCGGGCATACGCGCGGCGGTGTAGGGGGCGCCGGGTAACCCCGTAAAGGAGTTTGCCCATGAAGATCGACCGCCTCGACCATGTCGTGCTGACGGTGCGCGACCTCGACGCGACGGTGGACTTCTACACGCGCGTGCTGGGCATGGAGCTGGTGACCTTCGGCGCGCAGGGGCGCAAGGCGCTGAGCTTCGGGGCGCAGAAGATCAACCTGCACGTCGCTGGCAAGGAGTTCGAGCCGAAGGCGCGGACGCCGCTCCCCGGATCGGCCGACGTCTGCTTCATCACGACCACGCCGATTGCCGAGGTGCAGGCGCACCTCGCCGCGCACGGCGTTGCGGTGGAAGAGGGGCCGGTGCCGCGCACCGGCGCCACCGGGCCGATCACGTCCGTCTACCTGCGCGATCCCGACGGCAACCTGATCGAAATCAGCAATTATTGACGGGAAGCGGCGGCGGGGGTTACCCCGCCGCGTGCTGCGCCAGCTTGCCGGGCGTGGCGTGGTGGGCGTCCTCGTGCGGGTCGCGCAGGACGTAGCCGCGGCCCCACACCGTTTCGATGTAGTTGTCGCCCTGGGTGGCCGCCGCCAGCTTCTTGCGCAGCTTGCAGACGAACACGTCGATGATCTTCAGCTCCGGCTCGTCCATGCCGCCGTAGAGGTGGTTGAGGAACATCTCCTTGGTCAGCGTCGTGCCCTTGCGCAGGGACAGCAGCTCCAGGATGCCGTATTCCTTGCCCGTCAGGTGCAGCGGCTGGCTGTCGACCTCCACCGTGCGGGTGTCCAGGTTGACGGTCAGGCGGCCGGTGCGGATGATGCTGTCCGAATGGCCTTTGGACCGGCGCACGATCGCCTGGATGCGGGCGATCAGTTCGCGCTTGTCGAAGGGTTTGGTCAGATAGTCGTCGGCGCCGATGCCCAGGCCCTTGATCTTGTTGTCCAGCTCCGACAGGCCGGAGAGGATCAGGATCGGCGTGGTCACCCGCGCGGCGCGCAGACGCCGCAGAACCTCGAACCCCTCGATGTCCGGAAGCATCAGGTCCAGGATGATGATGTCGTAATCGTAGAGCTTCCCGATCTCCAGGCCGTCCTCGCCCATGTCGGTGGAATCGACGATGTAGCCCTCCGATTGCAGCATCAGTTCGATGCTCTTGGCGACCGAGGTATCGTCTTCGACCAGCAGAACCCTCATGGCGTATTCCCGCGTTTGATGGTGCCTTCGTCCCAGAACCGACCGGCGGCAGCGGCACTTCCTTGAACAGATCGAGTGGCCTGTTTACACAGGTTAACAGACGATTCAGCTTAACACCAGCGGCGAAAAACGTTTCATTTAACGTTAATCATTCCGGCCGATCATGGCCCGGCGGATGGTGCAACCCCAGGTTCGCCGCCGCGTGCGATGCTTAACAGCGCTGCCCGCAAAACAGTCCGTCGCAGCTGAAACCCGGATTTCCGGAGCCACCGTGCCCGCCGACATCGCCCGCCTCCTCGAAGACATCGACGCGCTGCCGGAGTTCCGCCGCTTCGGGCGGGTCACCGGCGTGCAGGGCCTGCTGGCCGAGGTCGGCGGCATCGAGAAGGAGCTGTCGATCGGCGGCCGCTGCATCATAGAGGCGCGCGACCGCCGCCGCATCCCGTGCGAGGTCGTGGGTTTCCGCCAGGGGCGCGCGCTGCTGATGCCGCTGGGCACGCTGGACGGCGTGGGCATGGGGTGCCGGGCCGTGGTGTCCGACGCACAGCCTGTGGTCTATCCCACCGACGCATGGCTGGGCCGCGTCATCAACGCGCTGGGCGAACCGGTGGACGGCAAGGGGCCGCTGCCCAAGGGCACGCACGGCATCCCCGTGCGCAACACGCCACCGTCGGCGCACACGCGGGCGCGGGTGGGGCAGAAGCTCGACCTCGGCATCCGGGCGATCAACACCTTCCTCACCTGCTGCCGCGGCCAGCGCATGGGCATCTTCGCCGGCTCCGGCGTCGGCAAATCGTCGGTCATGTCGATGCTGGCCCGCTTCTCGGCGGCCGAGGTGGCGGTGATCGGCCTGATCGGCGAACGCGGGCGCGAGCTGCAGGAGTTCATCACCGAGGACCTGGGCGAAGAGGGGCTGGCGCGCAGCGTCGTGGTCTGCGCCACGTCGGACGAGCCGCCGCTGATGCGCCGGCAGGCCGCCTACATGACGCTGGCCGTATCGGAGTATTTCCGCGACCAGGGCCGCGACGTGCTGTGCATGATGGACAGCGTCACCCGCTTCGCCATGGCGCAGCGCGAGATCGGCCTGTCCGCCGGCGAGCCGCCGACCACCAAGGGCTATCCGCCGACCGTGTTCGCCGAGTTGCCGCGCCTTCTGGAGCGCGCCGGGCCGGGCCTCGTCGGGTCGGGCACCATCACCGGGCTGTTCACCGTGCTGGTGGAGGGCGACGACCACAACGAACCGATCGCCGACGCGGTGCGCGGCATCCTGGACGGCCACATCGTGCTGGAACGCCAGATCGGCGAGCGCGGGCGCTATCCGGCCATCAACATCCTGCGCAGCGTGTCGCGCACGATGCCCGGCTGCAACACGCAGCGGGAGAACGAACTGGTGAACGCGGCGCGCCAGCTTCTGTCGTCGTACGACAACATGGCGGAGATGATCCGGCTGGGCGCCTATCGGCGCGGCACCGACCAGCAGGTCGACCTTGCCATCCACTACCAGCCGGCGCTGGAAGCCTTTCTCAAGCAGGGCAAGCGTGAGAGCACCGATCTGGCGACGGGCTACGCCATGCTTGCCGAATACCTCGGGGTGCCCTGGCCGTGAACTCCCTCAAATCCGTCATCCGCCTGCACAAATGGCAACTCGACGAGAAGCGCCGGGCGCTGACCGAGCTGCAGGACCTCGCCGACCGGCTCAGGGGCGAGCTGGATCGCCTGAAGGAGGACGTGCAGCGCGAGCAGGAGACGGCGCGCGTCAACCAGGAGGTGGCCTTCGGTTATGCCGCCTTCGGCCGCGCCGCCATGGAGCGCGGCCGGCGCCTGACCGAATCCATCGTCCAGGTGGAGGCGCAGATCGCCGTCGCCACCGACGCCATGGCCGAGGCCTATCAGGACCTCAAGCGCTTCGAACTGGCCGAAGAGGAGCGCGTCAAGCGCGAGCGCGAGAAGCAGCGCCAGAAGGAGAACACGATGCTGGACGAGACCGCGCTGGTCGGTTTCCGCCGCCGCCAGCAGGAAGAGAACTCCGGGACCTGAGTTCTCAACCGGCGAGCCAGACGCCGACGCCGGCCAGCGTGCCCACCACCGCGACGGCCAGCCCGGCCAGCACGCGCGTGCCGAAGCGCAGCAGGTCGGCGGTTTCCTTGGCCAGACGCTCCTGGTCGGGCACCCAGCAGTCGGATTCCTTCATGGCGTGCATCATGGGGACCGCTTTCCGAAAACGCCTGTCTTCAAATGAACCTTACCGTGAATATGGCAGAAGCGGCCGTGGCCTCAAGTCGACTTTAGTACCGACGAGGGCGTATGCCCCCGCCGGTCCGCCGGGGCTTGTGCGCGACGGCGGCATCCGCTACTCCAGCCTTCATACACCCGACCGACACACAGGACGCATGACCGAGACCGTCGTCATTCAGCCGCACCCCGGAATCGGCGATACGGTCTGGCAGGTGCCGGCGCTGCGGGCCATCGCGGCGCAGCTTCCCGAAGGGCGCTTCGACCTGATCGCCCGCCCGCAGGCGCAGGCCGGCCGCCTGTTCGCGGCGGAGCCGATGGTGGCCGCCGTGCACCCGCTGCTGCCCGCCCGTGGCGCAGTCCAGGCCACGGCCAGCTTTCTGCGGCTGGTGGCGACGTTGCGCGCCGGGCGCTACCGCCGTGCCTACATCCTGCACCGCAACCCGCGCTACGGCTTCGCCGCGCTGCTGGCCGGCGTGCCGGAGCGCATCGGCTATCGGCCGCCCGGCCCGCTGCATGGGCTGACGCGGGCGGTGGACGCCGGGCCGATGGTCAAGGGGGTGGTGGACCTGCTCGACGCGCTCGACCATTTCCTGCCGCGCGCCGGCATCCCGGAGGTGACGCGGATACCCCGACTGGCCGTGCTGCCCGAAGCGCGCGCCGCCGTGCACGAGCGGTGGGGGCGGTTGGCGCGGCCATGGGTGGTGGTGGGCGTCGGCGCCAACGGTGCCGACCGGCGCTGGTCCGACGAGCGCTTCGCGGCGCTGGTGGACGGGCTGGCGGCGGCCGGGGCGGGGACGGTGTTCCTGCTGGGCAGCCCGGCGGAGGCCGGCACCGTCGCCGGTGTGCGGGCGCTGGCGCGCCGGGACACGGTGCCGGTGACCGACCTGACGCTCGACCGTGTGCTGGCGCTGCTGGCCGAGGCGGACCTGTTCGTCGGCAACGATTCCGGGCCGATGAACATGGCCGCGGCGGTGGGCCGCCCGACCTTCGGCATGATCGGCAGCAACGACAGCCGCGTTCCCATCGCCCGCCTGCCGACGCTCACCCCCATCCTGCCGCCCGGCGGGCTCAGCCCGGACGGCATGCAGCGCCTGCTGGTCGAGCACGTGCTGCCGGTGGTGGCGTCGGCGGTGGCCGCCGCCGTGGCAACGCCGCCGACGCAGGTGCCTACCGCTTGACCAGCCCGGCGGCCTCCAGCGCCTTGGTGATGGCCGAGTGGATGAAGTCGCCCAGGCCGCCGCCGTGCGCCGGTTCGGCGGGGGCGGCGTGCGGGTCGCGCGGGGCGGTGACGTCCGGCAGGGCGGATGGCGCCAGCCCCCACGACGCGGCGATGCGGTGCGTCGAGGACAGGCCGACGTCGAGCATGAAGGGGCCGGCCACGCCACCGCGATCCACGCCCTCGCCGGGATGGATCGGTACACCGTGCGCCATGCCGGCGAAGGCGTAATGCTCGACCGCCGGCTCGCCGTCGGCGCCGTGCCAGACGCGCCTGACATGGCCGGGGCCAGCCTCCTCCAGCGTCGGCGCGGGGGCGAGGCCGTGGACGTCCGTCCACTGCTTGACGATCTCCTCGGCGTTGCGCGGGGTGACGGTGGTGTCGGCGCTGCCGTGCCAGACCGACACGCGGGGCCACGGGCCACGGTGCGGCGACGCGGCGCGCACGCGGTCGCCCCAGTCCGCCGCCGGCCGGTCGGGACCCTGGAACATGGCCTCGAACGCCTCCTGCATGTTGGACGCGGCGCGGTAGGGCAGGCCGGCGACGATGGCGCCGCCCGCGAAGACCTCCGGATAGGTCGCCAGCAGCACCGCCGCCATCGCCCCGCCGGCCGACAGGCCGGTGACGTACACCCGGCGGCGGTCCAGGCCATGGTCGGCGATCATCCGTTCGATCATCTCGCGGATCGATTGCGGCTCGCCCCGGTCGCGCGTGGTGTTCGCGGCGTCGAACCAGGTGAAGCAGAGGTTCGCGTTGTTCTCGCGCATCTGTTCGGGCAGCAGCACGGCGAAGCCGCAGCGGTTGGCAAGGTCGGACCAACCGGTGCCGAGGTCATAGCCCGCCGCCGACTGCGTGCAGCCATGCAGCGCCACCACCAGCGGCGCCCCGGCCGGCAGGTCCGCCGGCACATGGGCCAGCATGCGCAGGCTTCCGGGGTTCGAGCCGAAGCCGGTCACTTCGACGAGGCGATCCGTACCGGCGTCCATGCCGGGAAGGCTTCCTGCCATGCGTTCTTTCCACTGGGCACGGTTGCGCGCGAGGTTGGCCGTCGTTTGACCGAGTGTGGGCACCGGGAACTCCCTGTCCTTGCGTGCGGCGATCGACGCTCCCCGGCAGGGTGCGCCGGATCATGCTGCATTGCAACATAAAGGGAGAACCCGGCGCGGGCGGGATGGTTCCCCGGCTACCTGTCCTTGCTGGTGCCCTTACTGGCGCCCTTGTCGGCCGGCTCGACGTTTCCGGCGCCGGCGCGGGTGCCGCCGAAGCGGTCGGCGCCCTTGGCGTCCGGGGCGTCGGGCTTCTTGTGGTTGCCGGTGTTCTGCTGGTCGTCGGTGTGCTTGACGGTTTCTTCCGTGTGCGGCTGCTTCATGGCGGGTCTCCGATGCGGCGGTCGTCCGCAATCAACCCGCGGCACCTCACAGCCGTTCCAGCCGGGCGAAGAAGTGGGGGTTGTCCCAGCCGGGCTGGCGGTCCTCGACGGCGACGCGGTGCGGCACCGGGGCGGCGCATTCGGCGCGCACCTCGGCCCAGCGCGGCACCAGTTCGTTGTTGAGGTCATCCAGCACGGCGAGCGCCAGCGCCTCCAGCCCGCCGGGCAGGTCCGCCAGGGCGTCCAGGTAGGCGGCGAAGCCGGCCGGTTCGACGATCCGGCGGTCGGGCACGTAGCGGACCTCCAGCCGGGTGCCCGGCCGCGGCTCGCCGGACAGCGCGATCAGGTAATCATGCCGGGCGTCCGGGTTGGCGGCGGTGGTCAGCCGCTCGCGGCGGTGCGGGGCGGCGCTCACGCCGTCACCCCCAGTGTCGCCCGGCCGGCGCGGGCCAGCTTGACCCAGCCGCGCGGGCCGGCCTGGAAGGTGATGCCGCCGCCGTAGCCGACGGCGCCGACGCTGTCGGTGAAGACCTGCGTCAGCTCGGCGCGCAGCTCGGACGGCAGGGCGCCCTGGCTGCGCAGGATCAGGTCGAAGCGGCGCTCGCGCACCAGCCCGTCGAGCTGCATGGGGCCGAGGCGGCTCAGTTCCACGTCGATCAGGAAGCGGCTGCCGACGTCGCGCTCGCCGTCCGCGCCGCCCTCCTCGTCGCCGTGCAGCGGGTGGACGTGCACGCGCACGGGGTGGATCGCCTGACCATCGAACATCGGCACCGTGAAGGGCCGCCAGTCGCCCGGCAGCGGCTCGGCCGCCTGACGCTGCATGCTGCGGAACTCGTCCTCCAGCCGCTTGAGCAGGTCGCCCCGGCCGGCCTTTTCCAGCGCCGAGGTCGCCTCCTCGCCCAGCCAGCCGCGCGCGTCGCCGCCGCGCACCGCCGACAGGAAGAAGCTCAGGGCCGCGCCCAGCTTGCGGTTGGGCTGCGGCAGCACGGTGTTGAGCACGCTCTGCGCCAGCGCCCGGTCGGCCCCGGACAGCGCCACCATCACCTGCCGCAGCGTCGGCCAGTCGCGGGCGGCGGCGATCAGGTCGGGCTCGCCGGG
>DASWVP010000531.1:0-4765 GCA_036401175.1 Azospirillum sp.
AGACCGACGGAGCGGTCGAGGAAGTAGGCGCACTGTTGCGGGGCGGCCTGAATGCCGACGACGCACTTTTCCGTAAAGGCCTGGACGGCGTTCGTCAGGATGGTTTCGGCCAGGAGGAGATTCCACGCCATGACCGGCATCATGACGTTCAGCTCGAAATGGCCGGTGGCCCCGGCGATGGTGACGGTCGTCTGGTTGCCCATCACCTGCGCGGCGACCATGGTCATCGCCTCCGACTGCGTCGGGTTGACCTTGCCGGGCATGATGGAGGAGCCGGGCTCGTTCTCCGGCAACGCGAGTTCGCCGATGCCGCAGCGCGGGCCGGAGCCCAGCAGGCGGATGTCGTTGGCGATCTTCATGAACGACACGGCGATGGTGTTCAGCGCCCCGTGCGCCTCGACCAGCGCGTCGTGCGCGGCGAGCGCCTCGAACTTGTTTTCCGCCGTGACGAACGGCAGGCCGGTGATGGCGGCGACCTGGCTTGCGAACGCCTCGGCGAAGCCCTTGCGCGCGTTCAGCCCGGTTCCGACCGCCGTGCCGCCCTGCGCCAGCGGGTAGAGCCGGGGCAGGCAGCCCCGCGCCCGCTCGATCCCGTATCTCACCTGCGCGGCGTAGCCCGAGAACTCCTGCCCCAGCGTCAGCGGCGTGGCGTCCTGCAGGTGGGTGCGGCCGATCTTGACGATGTCGCGGAAGGCGTCGGCCTTGGCCGCCAGCGCGGCGTGCAGATGCTCCAGCGCGGGGACCAACTCGTGGTGGATCTGTTCGACGGCCGCGATATGCATGGCGGTGGGGAAGCTGTCGTTGGACGACTGTCCCATGTTGACATGGTCGTTGGGGTGCACCGGCACCTTGGAGCCGCGCTCGCCGCCCAGCAGCTCGATCGCCCGGTTGGAGATCACCTCGTTGGCGTTCATGTTGGTCTGCGTGCCCGAGCCGGTCTGCCAGACCACCAGCGGGAAGTGGTCGGCCAGCGTGCCGTCCGCCACCTCCTCCGCCGCCTCGACGATGGCCCGGCCGAGCGCGGGGTCGAGCGCGCCCAGCTCCATGTTCGCCAGCGCCGCCGCCTTCTTCTGGATGCCCAGCGCCCGCACCAGCGCGGCCGGCATGCGTTCGCCGCCGATGCGGAAGTTCCGCAGCGAGCGCTGCGTCTGCGCCCCCCAGTAACGGTCGGCCGGCACCTCGATGGGGCCGAAGGAATCGGTTTCGGTGCGCACGTCCGGTTTGCCGCCCATGCCGGCGTCCTCCCAAGCCTTGTTTTCCGCTGAAGATCTGAGCCGGAATGCGGCCGGCGGCAAGGGGGCGATACCGCTTCACAGAATTATGTTCTTGATTTGTTCTTTCTCCTGCGGCATCGTGTCGGCACGGATGAATGACGAGGCGATGGAGGCTGGGATGGGTGTGTACGCGACCGACCACATCCGGGCGCTGATCTCGAAGAAGCGCGTGGCGGAGATGCTGGCGCGCGGCTGGTGCATCATCGGCGCGGGCGAGGAAGGCACGCTGGTGATGGAAGGCCCCGATCCGGACCTGGAGGGCGCGCCGCAAGCCATGGCCCCGCTGTTCGGCCATCTGGCCGAGCGCGCCGAGGCCCGCCGCCCGGTGCCGGCCTGGGAACTGGCCTAGCGCTCCATCAGCGCCGAAGCGACCGGTGAAGCCCGTAGGTTGGCGCCAACCTACGGCGCTCCCGTTGGATCAAGAGGGTTATCCCCCGATGGATGCCCCCGACGGATGCCATTGAAGTACTCCCACCAGCAGCAGTGAGTAGTCCACAAGAATACTCCGGAGGTTAACGCCCGGTAATAAGTCGTTAATAGTTTGGACGTCTAAATAGGCCCATCGACGCCCACCAAACCGATGGAGATGTACGATGGCCTTCACGAACGTCAACACGAAGATCCAGGCCGCTTCCCACGCTCACCTTACCCTTTTGGATAGCTTCATTCGGATTACCGAAGAGAAGATCGCCGGCGAGAGCGACGCCTTCGTCCGGGACAGCCTGGTGGATCTGCTGGCGTCTATGCGCGACGAGCGCGAGGGCTACCTGCGCCTCGGCGCGCGGCCGGCGGTGCTGGAAGCGGCGGCCTGAACGCCACCAGGGCCGGCGCGGCCCCTCGGTTCGCTCAGAACAGCCCGTTGAACATCGAGCCGCGCCCCCTCGACGAACCGCCGAGCAGGAGCGATGTCAGGGAGCTGCTGTTCACGCTGCCGCCGTTCATCAGGGCTTGCAGCGAGCGCGCGTAGGACGGGATCTGCGTCGTGCCGTCGCCGGCCGCCGGCTGCTTGGCGTAGGTGTCGTAATCCTCGCTGTAGGTGCCCATGCGCAGCTGCAGGGCGTACTGCTTGTCGGTCCCGGCCGCGACGCCCTTGTCGCGCGTCACGCGGATCGTGTAGTCGCCGCGGTCCACCGTCAGCTCGCCCGCCGACAGCTTCTTGTAGGCATCGAAGGCGGCGCCGGCGTCCTTGTTGCTGTCGGCCATGATCTTGCCGGTCTTGTCCATCAGCTGCACGCGCACGTCCGGATCACCGACGCGGCCCAGCGCCAGTTCGCCCTGGTTGGTCACCTTGAACTTGTAGAAGTCGACCGGGTCGTCCTTGCCCATGATGCTGAAGGCGTTCAGGCGGGTCCTGTTCTTGACCACCATGCCGATGTCGGTGGCGGCGTAGGCCTGGGTGGCGGCCGATTTGCGGACGGTCTTCTCGTATTCCTTGACGTCGCCCGCCGCCGCGGTGTCGGTTCCGGCCTTGGCCTGCTCCTGGACGCGCTTCATGGCGGCGTCGATCGACTGCTGCAGGCTCGACACCATGCCGCCGATATCACCGATTCCAGCCATGTCCGCATTCCTTTCCCAACGAGCACCACGCCAAAGGAATGCAGGATGCGGGCCAGCGCGAAAGCCAAGGGAAACAGCCGTTTCCTGCGCGCCGCCGACGGGCCGGACCCGGCAAGTTCTGCCGGTTGCCGGGCAAGGCATTCCCGGACCGGCACCGTGGCTGTTGAGCCGAGGCGCGAATGGTGCTGTTAATTCAAGATCCCGGCAACCACGGCGCCCCACGGCCATGACCGCCACCAAGCAGCACGAACCGGCGCCCCCCACGCAGGGGCAGGGGCAGCGCCTGCGCGACGCGGCGCGGCACGCCTATTTCGAATCGGAACGGCTGCGGCTGTTCCTGCTCGGCCTGGACGTGGTCACGGTGGTGGTCTTCATGGCGCTGACCTTCGTGCCGCCGTCGCCGTGGGTGATCGTGGCGGACGCCGTGCTGGGCGTGGTGCTGCTGGGCGAATTCACGCTGCGCTGGTGGATCGCCAACGACCGGCGCGCGTTCCTCCTGCGCCTGAGCGCGGCGCTCGACCTCGCCGTCATCGTCACGCTGTTCATTCCCACGCTCACCGGCAACTTCGCGTTCCTGCGCGTGCTGCGGGCGATGCGCCTCGTGCGCGCCCTGAAGGTGCTGCGGCAACTGCGCCGGCGCGGCGGCGCCTTCGCCGAATACGGCGAGCTGCTGACAAGCATCACCAACCTTCTGCTCTTCATCTTCGTGGCGAGCGCGCTGGTCTACGAGTTCCAGGTCGGCGTCAACCCCAAGATCACCAACATCGTCGACGCCGTCTACTTCACCGTCACCACGCTGACGACCACCGGCTTCGGCGACATCACGCTGGAGGGCGACGTCGGGAAGCTCTTGTCGGTGGTGATCATGCTGGCCGGCATCTCGCTGTTCGTGAAGCTGGCGCAGGCGATCTTCCGGCCCAGCAAGGTCCACGTCGAATGCCAGCGCTGCGGCCTGTCCCGCCACGACCCCGACGCCGTGCATTGCAAGCACTGCGGCGCCGTGGTGCACATCGACAACGAAGGGTTCTGACGGTCACGCCGCGTCGTAGGTTGGGTTGAGCGTCAGCGAAAACCCAACATGGCCGGCGTCGCGGACACGTTGGGTTTCAACCCAACCTACGGGGCTTCAAGCCTGCCCCGCCAGCGCCGCCAGGGCGGCGCCGGTCAGGCGGTAGGGCAGCCATTCCTCCAGGTGCCGGATGCCGATGGTCTCGTAAAAGCCGCGCGCCGGGTTCCAGTTCAGCACGTTCAGGTCGACGCGCCGGCACCCCTGGGCCACCGCGCGGCGCGCCACCTCGGCCAGCAGGCGCTTGCCGATGCCGTGTCCGCGCGCGTCCGGCGTCACGTACAGATCCTCGACGAACAGGCCGGCCCGCCCCTCCCAGGTGGAATAGTTGCGGAAGGTCAGCGCGAAGCCAACGGGGGCGCCGTCCAGCTCGGCGATCAGCGCCTCGAACACCGGGTTCGGGCCCCAGCCGTCGCGGCGGAAGTCCTCGGGCGTGGCCTTCACCGCGTGCGGCTCGCGCTCGAACTCCGCCAGTTCCCGGACGAAGCGCAGGATCAGCGCGGCATCGGCTTCGACGGCCGGGCGGATGGCGACGGTGGGCATGCCTCGGTTCCCCTCCTCATTGCAGGCGGGCGGACGATATCGGACTTCCGCGCGGGCGCACAAATGGTTCTAATCGCCGCATGCCCGACACCGTCACCATACGCCCGGCGCGGCCGGCCGAGGCGCCGGCCCTCCTTGATCTGGTGCGGGAGGTGGACGCCGAGAGCCCGTTCCTGCCGCGCGAACCGGGCGAGCCGCCGTCCTGGCTCGCCACCGGCCGGCCGGCCGACGATCTCGCCGCCTTCCAGGCGCGCGGCAACGCGACGGTCTTCGTGGCGGAGGCCGGCGGGCGCCTCGTCGGCTACCTCGGCGCCAACGGCGGGCG
>DASWVP010000532.1:0-7343 GCA_036401175.1 Azospirillum sp.
AGGGCGCGCCAGCGGCCGAGAGAGCCCGGCGGACGCACCGCCCCCGCCGCGTCTCCCGCCATCGCCCGCGGCAGGCCGAGCCGGCCGAGCAGGTGGTCGACCGCGCGTTCCGGGGCCGCGCAGATGTCCTCGAAGCTCAGCCGGATGTAGCGGCCGCCCAGTTCCCGCCCGGCCCAGTCGGCGGCGGTGCGGTTGGTCGCCTCCCACAGCCGGCAGGCGGCGAGCGGGTCATCGACGGGCGCCGGCTCCCCGAACAGCGCGGCGTAATGCTTGGCGAGCTGCAGGCGGTTCCGCGACAGCGCCATGTCGCGCCCGTCGCGAACGACGTGCACGACGCGCAGACGTGGAAACGCCGCGGCGATGATGGGCAGCAGGTACAGGCTGCGCGGATTCTTCCATCCCCAGGCCCGGGCGTGCGCCGGCGCCTCCGCCAGATGCCGGGCGACGGCCTGCCGGTACAGGGCCACCCCCTCGCGCAGCAACTCCGGCGGCAGGTCGGCGGCGCGGTAGTCGAGGCTGCGCGTCGCCGTCAGCACCGGGTTGACCAGCCGGTCGAGCAGCGGCTCGAACAGCATGCAGTCGCCGGTCTCGTTCACGATGGTGCCCATGAACACGCCGGCCCGCTCCAGCACCGCGCGCACCATGCGCGTGCCGGAACCGCCGGTGGCGCCGATGACGATGGGATCGTCGGGAAGCGCCGAACACTCCGGCACGGTGCTTGAGACGTTCATCATCGATTGATGCGAAATTCCCCGCCCGTTCGCAAGGGCTTTGCCGAACGGCGTCTTCCTTCAGCAGACCTGGGCCCTTCAGCAGACCTGGGCGTAGATCGCCAGGGCGTCGTCGTAGGTGACCTCGCGCGGGTTGTTGACCAACAGGCGCTGCACGTTCATGGCGTCGCGCGCCAGCATGGGCAGGTCCTCGCGCGTCACGCCGACCTCTTCCAGCCGCTGCGCCATGGGCATGGCGGCGACGAGGTCGCGGATGGCGCCGATGAACGCGCCCGCCGCCTCCGCCGGGGTGGCGAAGCGGCGGCCGGGCAGCACGGCGGGGGCCAGCTCGGCGTACAGCGCCTCGGCCGCCGGGCGGTTGAACTCCAGGACGGGGACCAGGACCAGCGCGTTGCTCAGGCCGTGCGGCACGTGGAAATGCCCGCCCAGCGGGTAGGCCAGCGCGTGCACGGCGCCCACCGGGGCGTTGGCGAAGGCCATTCCGGCCAGCAGGGAGCCCTGCAGCATCGCCGCCCGCGCGGCCACGTTTCCGGGCTCGGCCACCACGGTGCGGATGTTGGCGGCCAGCAGTTCCAGCGCCTTGACGGCGAGGCCGTCGGACACCGGGTTCTTCTTGTGGCGGGTGGTGTACGCCTCGATGGCGTGGACCATGGCGTCGATGCCGGTCATCGCCGTGACGTGCGGCGGCAGTCCTAGCGTCAGGCGCGCGTCCAGCACCGCGAGGTCCGGGTACAGCAGGGGCGAGACGACGCCCTTCTTCTCGGCGCTGGGCGTGGTGACGATGGCGATGGGCGTCACCTCCGACCCGGTGCCGGCGGTGGTCGGCACCTGGATCAGCGGCAGGCGCGGCCCGGTGGCGAGGCCGATGCCGTAGATCGCCGGCAGGTCCTGCGCCGTGCCGGCCAGCAGCGCCACCAGCTTGGCCGTGTCCATCGAGCTGCCGCCGCCGAAGCCGACAACGCCGTCCGCCCCGGCCTCCCGCGCCGCCCGGACCGCCGCGTCGACCGAGCCCTCCGGCGGATCCGCCTGGACGTCGGAGAACAGCGTGCATTCCAGCCCGGCGGCCCGGAATCCGTCCTGCACCGCGTCCAGCAGCCCGGCCTGGACGAGGCCCGCGTCGGTCACGATCAGGGCACGGCGGACGCCCAGCGTCCGGGCCATGTCGCCCAGCCGCGCCGAGGAGCCTTCCTCGCACAGGACCTTGGGCGTGGTTTCGAAGACGAAGTCGCTCATGATCCGATCCCTGCCCTGATGGCCTGTCCCGATGGCTGGCCGAAGCCACGCCGCGTTTCACCGGGCATGCTGGAATCGTTTCGTCAGCGATGCAAACATAAATGCGATAGGGTCGCGCAACCGGCGGAAACCGGGTTTTTCCGCCTGGACAGCGTCCGTTGCCCTGACATACTGCTGCGCAGACTTCAGTCGAAACGCAGACCGTCGGAAGGGAAGACGCGCATGGTGGACCGCAAGAGCGAAGGCCGGGCGGACTACCGCCATTTCCTGGCCATCCCGACCCGCTGGATGGACAACGACGCCTACGGGCACGTCAACAACGTGGTCTACTACAGCTACTTCGACACGGTGGTGAACAAATACCTGATCGACGCGGGCGCCCTGGTGATCGAGTCGAGCCCGGTCATCGGTCTGGTGGTCGAAACCGGGTGCAGCTACTTCGCGCCGGTCACCTTCCCCGACCGCGTGGACGCCGGGCTGCGCGTCGCGCGGCTGGGCAACAGCAGCGTGCGCTACGAGGTGGGGCTGTTCTGCAACGACGACCCGACGCCCGCGGCGTGCGGCCATTTCGTCCACGTCTACGTGGATCGCGAGACGCGCCGGCCGGTGTCGCTGCCCGAACCGCTGCGCGCCGCGCTGACCCCGCTGGTGGTGCCCCCCGCCAAGGGGGCGGGCGGCTAATCCTCCCGCACGATCGCCAGCACGGCGTCGATGGCGGGGGAGCCGTCGGCCTGCATGGCGTCGGGCAGGATGGTGCGGGCGCCGTTGATGGCGCGGCGCACCTCGGACGCCGGGATGCCGGCGGCGACGAGGCCGTGGCCCAGCGTGCCGCACACCACGCTCAGCGCGGCGATCTGCGCGTGCTGGGCGGACTGCAGGGCGTACAGCGCCTCGATCTGCTCCTTCATCTGTTCGACGGCGTTGATCATGGATTGCAGCGCGTCGGTCTGGCTCAACATCACCTTGCGGAACGTCTCCACCTCGGCGCGGGTGCCGAGTTCGGTGGTGGCCGTGCGGATGAAGTCTTTCCACAGCCGGTCGAACTCGGTGCGGGTGAGGGCGTCGTGCATCTGGGGGGCTCGCGGCAGTGTTGGGCGGCGATGGTAACACGCGCCGCCCCCCGCGCCAGCGGTTACCGGTCAAGCGCGCCATCGGTTAATATGCCTTGGGGGATAGCCGTCGGGGCGGATTGCGCCCGCCGCCCCCGCCGCGTAGGTTCACCCCGCCGACGCCGGACGAACACGGCCGGGTTCCACAATTCCAGTCACTCCAGCAACGAGATCTGCCATGAACGGACTGCTCCAGCAGACGTGGCGATGCCGCGTTGCCGACCTTTTGGACGACCCCGTCGCCCAGGCGGTGCTGCGCCGCGACGGGTTGTCGAAGGACGACGTCTTCGCCGAACTGGCCCCCGTGGCCGATGCCCTGACCGACCGCCAGCGCCGCCAGCGGCGGGCCGGCCCCTGGAGCTTCGCCGAGCCGGACTGCGTGAACTGATCGCCTGACCCGCGCCCCTGCGGTGGGATGAGGCATCCCCCTGGGGCGGAAACGGGTATATCCTTCGTCATGCCGTGCTGCCCTGGCATGGTGCGCTTGCCGCGCTTCTCCCGCGCCGTCCGGCCGGCATGACGAAGCTTCACACCCTCCTTCCCGACATCGGCACGCCCGCGCTGGGGCGGGTGGCGGCGGTGCGCGGCTCGGTCCTCGACCTCGCCTTTCCCGCCGATTCACTGCCGGGACTGCTGGAGGCGGTGGAGATCCTGTGGGACGGGCCGGAGCGTCTGGTGGCCGAGGTGCAGCTGCACCTGGACGCCGGCATGGTGCGCGCCATCGCCTTGCAGGGCACGTCCGGCCTTGCCCGCGGCACGCCGGCCCGTGGACTGGGCGAACCGCTGGCCGTGCCGGTGGGCGACGCGGTGCTCGGCCGGCTGCTGGACGTCATGGGGACGATGCGCGACGGCGGGCCGGAGCTGCCGGCCGACACGCCGCGCCGGCCCATCCACCAGTCGCCGCCCCCGCTGTCCCGCCGCAGCCCGCAGCGCGAGCCGTTCGAGACCGGCATCAAGGTGATCGACCTGCTGGCGCCGCTGGCGCGCGGCGGCAAGGCGGCGATGTTCGGCGGGGCCGGCGTCGGCAAGACGGTGCTGGTCATGGAACTGATCCGCACCATGGTCGAACGCTACACCGGCATCTCGGTCTTCGCCGGCATCGGCGAACGCTCCCGCGAGGGGCAGGAGCTGTGGGAGGAGATGCGGCGTTCCGGCGTGCTGGCGCGCACGGCGCTGGTGTTCGGCCAGATGAACGAGCCGCCGGGCGCGCGCTGGCGCGTCGGCCTGACCGCGCTGACCATTGCCGAGCACTTCCGCGACGAGGCCGGGCGCGACGTGCTGCTGCTGATGGACAACGTCTTCCGCTTCGTACAGGCGGGGGCGGAGGTGTCGGGGCTGCTGGGGCGCCTGCCGTCGCGCGTCGGCTACCAGCCGACGCTGGCCAGCGAGATCGCCGAGCTGGAGGAGCGCGTGGCCTCCGTGCCCGGCGCGGTGGTGACGGCGATCCAGGCCGTGTACGTCCCGGCCGACGACTTCACCGACCCGGCGGTTGCCGAGCTGTTCAGCCATCTGGACAGTTCCATCGTGCTGTCGCGCGGCATGGCGGCGGAGGGGCTGTACCCGGCCATCGACCCGCTCGCCTCCACCTCCAACCTGCTCGACCCGCTGGTGGTGGGCGAGGAGCATTATCGGCTGGCCGAGGAGGTGCGGCGCACCATCGCGCACTACCGCGAGCTTCAGGACGTCATCGCGCTTCTGGGCATCGAGGAGCTGAGCGCCGTCGACCGTCAGGCGGTAAAGCGGGCGCGGCGCCTGCAGCGCTTCCTGACGCAGCCCTTCCTGGTGACCGAGGCGTTCACCGGCCGCGGCGGCGTGACGGTGCCTTTGGCCGAGACGCTGAAGGGCTGCCGCGCCATCCTCGATGGCGAGGGGGACGAGTGGGCCGAGTCGTCCTTCTTCCTGGCCGGCACGCTCGACGACGTGCGGGCGCGCGAGATGAAGGGGAGGGGCGCGTGATGGACCTCGTGATCACCACGCCCACCTCCGTCGCCGCCCGGGTGGCGGACGTCGCGCACGTCCGGGCCGAGGACGCCAGCGGCGCCTTCGGCGTCCTGGCCGGCCACGCCGACCTGCTGACCGCGCTTTCCGTGTCGGTGGTGAGCTGGCGCTGTGCGGACGGGCGGGAGGGGCACTGCGCGGTGCGCGGCGGCGTGCTTACCGTGGCCGACGGCCGCCACGTGGCGGTGGCGACGCGCGAGGCGGTGGTCGGCGACGACCTCCACGCGCTGGAGCACGAGGTGCTCGCCCGCTTCCGCCAGGCGCGCGAGGAGGAGGGGGAGGCGCGCACCGGCGCCCGGCGCATGCACCTCGCCGCCGTGCGCCACATCCTCGCCTACCTGCGGCCCGAGCGGCGCCCGGCCGGTCCCGTCCAGGCGGCGCGGGACGGCGTGGAGGAATCGCCATGACCAACGGAAACGGTGACCACAACGGCAACGGTCCCATGGCCGAGCCGGTCCGCCGCCGCCGCGAGCGGCGCGAGCGCTGGGACAAGGAGGGGGAACGGCCGGTCGGCCGCAACCTCGCGCTGATCGGCGCGCTGGGCTGGCTGGTGGTGGTGCCGACGCTGGCCGGGCTGGCGGCGGGGCGCTGGCTGGACGGTCTGGCCGGCGGCGGCATCTTCTGGACCGCCTCGCTGATCTTCGCCGGGGTGGTGCTGGGCGGCTGGCTGGCCTGGAAACGCATCGAGCAGGAGCGTTGACGCCATGGAGACCTTCACCCTCACGGACGCCATCGCCGGGGCACTCGCCGGCGCCGCGCTGGGAACCGTCTTTTTCCGCGGCCTCGCCGCGACGGCGCGGCTGTACCTGGACGGCGATCTGAAGCGCGCGCTGCCGCTGCACCTCGCGCGGTTCGGCGGGGCGGGGGCGGCGTTCACGCTGGCCGCGTGGCTGGGCGGGGCGGCGGCGCTGCTGGGCATGTTGGCCGGCTTCCAGGCGGCGCGCATGGTCCTGGTGCGGCCGGAGCGGAGGGAACCATGACGGACTCGCCGCTCACCGCACCCGTCGTCTTCGCGCTCGGTCCCGTGCCGGTGACGCTGCCGGTGGTCACCACCTGGGGCATCATGGCGCTGCTGACGCTGGGTGCCATGCTGGCGACGCGGACCTTGCGGGTGGAGGGGCCGGGACGCGTGCAGGCGGTGTTGGAACTGGCCGTCGAGACCATCCGGCGGCAGATCGGCGAAACCATGCAGGCCGACGCCACGCCGTTCCTGCCGCTGCTCGGCACGCTGTTCCTCTATCTGGCGGTCGCCAACCTGTCCGGCCTCGTGCCGGGAGTGAAGGCGCCGACCGCCTTTCTGGAGACGGCTGGCGCGCTGGCGCTGATCGTCTTCCTGGCCAGCCAGATCCTGGGCGTGCGGGCGCGCGGCGCGTGGGGGTACCTGAAGGGCTTCGCCCACCCCTCGCCGATCCTGCTGCCGCTCAACCTGCTGGCGGAGGTGACGCGGGCGTTCTCGCTGTCCGTGCGGCTGTTCGGCAACGTCATGAGCGGGGAATTCGTCATCGCCATCGTGCTGTCGCTGGCCGGGCTGTTCGTGCCGGTGCCGCTGATGGCGTTGGAAATGCTTCTGGGCCTCGTGCAGGCGTACATCTTCACCATCCTCGCCGCGGTGTTCATCGGCGGCGCGGTCGGCACCATCGAGAGAGGGTAAGCCATGGACATCCATGCCATCAGCATCCTGTGCGCGACGATCGCCGTGTCGGTCGGCGCCATCGGCCCGGCGCTGGCCGAGGGCCGCGCCGTCGCCGCCGCCATGGAGGCCATCGCCCGCCAGCCGGAGGCCGCCAACACGCTGTCGCGCACGCTGTTCGTCGGCCTCGCGATGATCGAGACGATGGCGATCTACTGCCTCGTCATCGCGCTGCTGCTGCTGTTCGCCAACCCGTTCGTGTGAGGGGCGGACGTTGGGTTTTCGCCTGCGGCTCAACCCAACCTACCGGCACATTCCCGTAGGTTGGGTTGAGCGCAGCGAAAACCCAACGTCGGAAACCCCGCCAACCAAGGACGTCGACCCATGCACCTCGACGGTTGGACGCTGCTCCTCCAGGCCATCAACTTCCTGGTCCTGGTGTGGCTGCTTCGGCATTTCCTGTACCGCCCGGTGCTGGCGGTGATCGCCGAACGGCAGGCCGCGACGGAGCGCGTGCGCACCCAGGCCGAGGCCATCCGGCAGGAGGCCGACGGGATGCGCCGCGGCCTGGAGGACGCCCGCGCCGGTCTCTCCGCCGAACGCGACCGCCTGCTCGCCGCCGCCCGTGCCGAGGCCGAGGCG
>DASWVP010000533.1:0-1795 GCA_036401175.1 Azospirillum sp.
GGCGAGCGCCACGAGCTGCGCCACCTGCAGCGCCATCGGCTGCGGGCTCAGGTGGCGCTGGGCCAGCAGGGCGCGCACGCGCCGGCCGTGCGCCACCGCCGTGCGCGTGCGCTCGTCCACCATGCCGCCGAATCGGGTGAACACCTCCAGCTCCAGGAACTGCGCGTAGTCCAGCCGCAGCGGCTCGGCCAGCCGGCGCAGGGCCGGCGGCTGCGCCTTGCCGCCGACGCGCGACACGCTGCGGCCGATGTCCACCGCCGGCTTCTGGCCCTCGTGGAACAGCTTGGCGTCCAGGCAGACCTGCCCATCGGTGATGGAGATCAGGTTGGTCGGGATGTAGGCGGACAGGTTGCCCGCCTGCGTCTCGGCGATCGGCAGCGCGGTCAGCGAACCGCCGCCCCGGTGCGGCGCCAGCTTGGCGGCGCGCTCCAGCAGGCGGGCGTGCAGGTAGAAGACGTCGCCCGGATACGCCTCGCGCCCCGGCGGGCGGCGCAGCAGCAGCGAGAGCTGGCGGTGCACGGCGGCGTGCTTGGTCAGATCGTCGACGATGACCAGCGCGTGGCGGCCGCTGTCGCGGAAATGCTCGGCCATGGTGAAGGCGGCGTAGGGCGCCAGCCATTGCAGCCCCGGCGGCGCGTCGGCCTGGGCGACGACGAACAGCGTGCGCGCCAGGGCGCCGCCGCGCCGCACGGCCTCGATCACCTCGCGCACGCCGGATGCCTTCTGGCCGATGGCGACGTAGACGCTGAAGACGTCGCCGCCCGTCTGGCTGAGGATGGCATCGACGGCGATGGCGGTCTTGCCGGTGGCGCGGTCGCCGATCAGCAGCTCGCGCTGGCCCCGGCCCAGCGGGAACATGGCGTCGATGACGGCGGTGCCGGTCAGCAGCGGTTCCGCCACCGCGGCGCGGTCGGCGATCGCCGGGGCCGGACGCTCCACCGGCTCCAGCCGGTCGGCGAGCACCGGCGGCCCGCCGTCCAGCGGGTTCCCCAGCGGGTCGAGGACACGGCCCATCAGCGCGTCGCCCACCGGCACGCGCACCACCGCCCCGGTTCCGTGCACCTTGTCCCCCGCCGACAGGTGCCGGTCCTCGCCCAGCAGGATGCAGCCGATGGTGCCGTCCAGGTCTACCGCCAGCCCCGCCACGCCGCCGGGGAACAGCAGCAGCTCGTCCGCCCTCGCCTCGGGCAGGCCGGAGACGCGGGCGATGCCGTCGCCCACCGAATCGATCCGCCCGACCGACTCGAAGCTCGGCCGCACGCCCAGCGCGTCCAGCCGCCGCCGCGCCTCGGGCAGCCAGGAATCAAGCGCGTCGCCCAGCGTCGTGGTGGGCGTCGTGGTGGGTGTTGTCGTCATCGCGCGTCAACTCCTCCATCGCCTCGGCCAGCGCCTGTTTCCAGGAATGGCGCAGGACGGTGTGCGGGAAGTGCAGTTCCACCCCGGCGATCAGGCCGGCGTCCTCGGCGAACTCCACGGCGACCGGCCGGCCGAGCGCCGCCGCCAGCCGCTCCTGCCAGCGCTCGCCCTCCGGCACCATGAGCGGGGCGGAGGTGACGAGGCGGACCGCCACCGGGTCGCCGTCGCCGGCCAGCGCCCGGCGCCGCGGTTCGGACAGCGCCTCGACGCTGCGGCAGGCGGCCTCCAGGAAACCCTCGGCCATGCCCTCGCCAACGGACACGCGCAGCAGCCGCGCCGCCACGTCCGTACCCAGCGCGGCGGCGCGCGTGCGCAGTTCGCCCACCGCCTGCCGACGTTCCTCGGCCAGCCGGGCGCGGCCCTCGGCGACCAGCCGTTC
>DASWVP010000534.1:0-8821 GCA_036401175.1 Azospirillum sp.
CCGGGGCGGCGGCCTTGGCCGGGGCGGCGGCGCCCACACCCTCGGCGAGGATGCCGAGGACGGCGTCGACGCCGACGTTGGCGCCCTCCGCCGCGACGATCTCCGACAGCGTGCCGGCCGACGGGGCGTTGACTTCCAGCGTGACCTTGTCGGTTTCCAACTCGACCAGCGGCTCGTCGGCGCCGAACGATTCACCGACCTTCTTCAGCCAGCGGGCGACCGTCGCCTCGGACACCGACTCGCCCAGCGTGGGCACCTTGATTTCCGTAGCCATGAGTTCCTCTCGCGTCCCGATTTCTTCGTCTTTTTCTGGGCGGTCCGGGTCAGCCGACGGTCAACGCGTCGTCGATCAGCTTCGCCTGTTCCTGGTTGTGCCGCTTGAGCAACCCCGTGGCGGGTGCGGCGGAGGCCGCACGGCCGGCGTACACCGGGCGCTTGGCCTTGTGGTCGATGCTGCCGAGGCAGGCCTCGATGCGGCGGTCAATGAAGTGCCACGCACCCTGGTTCTCCGGCTCCTCCTGGCACCACACGACGTCGGCGTTCGGGTACTTGGCGAACTCCTTGGCCAGCGAGGCGGCGGGGAACGGGTACATCTGCTCGACGCGGACCAGCGCCACGTCCTTGACGTTGCGGGCCATGCGCTCCTGAAGCAGGTCGTAATAGACCTTGCCGGTGCACACCACGACGCGCCGGACCTTGTCGCCGGCCACCAGATCGCTCGCCGTCTCCGGCAGGACGCGGTGGAAGGACGTACCCTCCGCCAGTTCCGACAGGTTGGAGACGCACAGCTTGTGGCGCAGCAGCGACTTCGGCGTGAACAGCACCAGCGGCTTGCGGAAGTTGCGGCGGACCTGCCGGCGGAAGGCGTGGAACAGGTTGGCCGGCGTGGTGATGTTGCAGATCTGCCAGTTGTCCTCGGCCGACATCTGCAGGAACCGCTCCGGCCGGGCCGAGGAGTGCTCGGGACCCTGGCCCTCGTAGCCGTGCGGCAGCAGCATGACCAGACCGGACATGCGCAGCCACTTGGACTCGCCCGACGAAATGAACTGGTCGATGATGGTCTGCGCGGTGTTGGCGAAATCGCCGAACTGCGCCTCCCACAGGACCAGCTCATTGGGCTCGGCCAGCGTGTAGCCGTACTCGAAGCCCAGCACGGCGGCTTCCGACAGCGGGCTGTCGTGCACCTCGAACGGGGCCTGCCCGGTCTTCACGTGGGCCAGCGCGACGTACTTGTCCTCGGTGTTCTGGTCGTACACCACGGCGTGGCGGTGCGAGAAGGTGCCGCGGCCGGAATCCTGGCCGGACAGGCGCACCGGCGTGCCCTCGACCAGCAGCGTGCCGTAGGCCAGCGCCTCGGCGGTCGCCCAGTCGATGCCTTCGCCGCTCTCGATCGACTTGCGCTTGGCGTCGAGCTGGCGGGCGATCTTGGAGTTGATGGCGAAGCCCTGCGGCACGTCGCACAGCTTGGCGCCGACCTCCTTCAGCACGCTCATCGGCACGGCGGTCTTGCCGCGCCAATCCTCCTCGGAGCGCGAGGCTTCGAGGCCGGACCACTTGCCTTCCAGCCAGTCGGCCTTGTTGGGTTTGTAGGACGACGCCGCCTCGAATTCCTTCTCCAGCTTCTTCATGAAGTCCTGGACCATCTGGTCCGCTTCGGGCTGGGTGACGACGTTCTCGGCGACGAGTTGCTTGGCGTAGACTTCGCGCGTGGTCGGGTGCGAGCGGATCACCTTGTACATGATCGGCTGGGTGAAGCCCGGCTCGTCGCCCTCGTTGTGGCCATGGCGGCGGTAGCACACCATGTCGACCACCACGTCGCGCTTGAAGCGCTGGCGGAACTCCACGGCGATGCGGCTGACGTGCACCACGGATTCCGGGTCGTCGCCGTTCACGTGGAAGATCGGCGCCATCACCATCTTCGCCATTTCCGAGCAGTAGATGCCGGAACGCGAGTAATGCGGGTTGGTGGTGAAGCCGATCTGGTTGTTGATGATGAAGTGAATGGTGCCGCCGGTGCGGTAACCGCGCAGTTCCGACAGGCCCAGGCTTTCGGCCACGATGCCCTGGCCGGCGAAGGCAGCGTCGCCGTGGATCAGCACGCCGCACACCGCGTCGCGGTCCATGTCGCGGCGCTGCTGCTGCTTGGCGCGCACCTTGCCCAGCACGACCGGGTTCACCCACTCCAGGTGCGACGGGTTGGCGGTCAGCGACAGGTGGACGATGTTGCCGTTGAAGTCGCGGTCGGACGAGGTGCCCAGGTGGTACTTCACGTCGCCCGAGCCCTGCACGTTCTCCGGCGCCGAGGGGTTGCCCTGGAATTCGGAGAAGACGGCCGAGAACGGCTTGCCCATGAAGTTGGTCAGCACGTTGAGACGGCCGCGGTGGGCCATGCCGACGACCACTTCGCGCAGGCCGAGCTGGCCGCCGCGCTTGAGGATCTGCTCCAGCGCCGGGATCATAGACTCGCCGCCCTCAAGGCCGAAGCGCTTGGTGCCGGTGTACTTGAGCTGGAGGAACTTCTCGAAGCTCTCGGCGGCGATCAGGCGCTCCAGGATGGCGCGCTTGCCGTTGACCGTGAAGTCGGTGTGGTTGCGCCCGCCCTCGATGCGCTCCTGGATCCAGGCCTTTTCCTCGGGGTCCTGGATGTGCATGAACTCGACGCCGATGGTGCCGCAGTAGGTGCGGTTCAGCAGGTCCATGATCTGGCGCAGGGTGGCGCTTTCCAGGCCCAGCGAGTAGTTCAGGAAGATCGGCCGGTCCATGTCGTTCGGACCGAAGCCGTAGGTCGCCGGATCCAGTTCCGGGTGCCGTTCGCGCTTTTCCAGGCCCAGCGGGTCGAAATGCGCGTTCATGTGGCCGCGCACGCGGTACACGCGGATGAGCATCAGCGCGCGGATGCTGTCCAGCACCGCCTGGCGCATCTGTTCGTGGGTGACGCCGCCGAAGGTCTGCTGCACGTGCTGCACCAGACCGCCGTTGCCGGGGCCGGCCAGCGCCGCCTTGGCCAGTTCGTCGGCGCCGTCGGCCAGCAGGTCTTCCGGCAGCGACCAGGACGCGCCGCGCAGCTCGTCCAGGACGGCGCGCGAATCATCGTCCAGTTCCTTGAAGAAGCCGTTCCAGCTCGGATCGACCGAGGCGGGGTCCTTCAGGAAACGCGCATAGAGTTCGGCGACGTACTGAGCATTTCCGCCGAACAGAAACGAGGACTTCTCCAGATTCACCGACATTGTTTTTTTGACTCGGGCGCCGGGCCCGGTCCCCCTCAAAGCATTCCAGGTGTCTTTTAAGGGGGAGAATCCCCCCTGCGTCCGTCGCCCGGTGCCGGCCGGCCCTGGACCCCGCTTCAGGAGGGGATCCAAGGGCCGCGCGGCCCTTGGCTGCATTGTTCGGTGGCGGCCGGGGGTGGGTCCCCGGCCGCCGCCGTTTTTTTAACGTCAGCCCTTCATCACCTTCAGCATCGTCGAGCCGAGGCTCGCCGGGCTGTCGGCAACCGCGATGCCGACCGACTTCATGAAGTCGATCTTGAAATCGGCGGTGTCGTTGCCGCCCGAAACCACCGCGCCGGCATGGCCCATGCGGCGGCCCGGAGGAGCCGTACGACCGGCGATGAAGCCGACGACCGGCTTCTTCGTCCCGGACGCCTTGATGAACTCGGCACCCTTGACCTCGGCGTCGCCGCCGATCTCGCCGATCATGATGATGCCTTCGGTCTCCGGGTCCTTGATGAACAGGTCGAGGCAATCGATGAAGTTCGTGCCGTTGACCGGGTCACCGCCGATGCCGATGCAGGTGGTCTGGCCGAGGCCGGCCGCCGTGGTCTGGGCCACCGCTTCGTACGTCAGCGTGCCCGAGCGGGACACGATGCCGATCTTGCCGCGGCGGTGGATGTGGCCGGGCATGATGCCGATCTTGCACTCGTCCGGGGTGATGACGCCCGGGCAGTTCGGGCCGATCAGGCGGGTGCCGGAGTTGGCCAGCGCACGCTTGACGCGCACCATGTCGAGCACCGGGATGCCCTCGGTGATGCAGACGACCAGCGGGATCTCGGCGTCGATGGCTTCCAGGATCGCGTCGGCCGCGAACGGCGGCGGGACGTAGATCACCGAGGCGTTGGCGCCGGTCCAGTGGACGGCGTCGCGGACGGTGTCGAACACCGGCAGGTCGAGGTGGGTGGTGCCGCCCTTACCCGGGGTAACGCCGCCGACCATCTTGGTGCCGTAGGCGATCGCCTGCTCGGAGTGGAAGGTGCCCTGGGCGCCGGTGAAGCCCTGGCAGATGACCTTCGTGTTGGAATCGACGAGAACAGCCATCTTATTTGGCCTCCTTCACGGCCTTGACGACCTTTTCCGCGGCGTCGGCCAGGTTGTCGGCCGACAGGATCGGCAGGCCGGACTCGGACAGGATCTTCTTGCCCAGCTCGACGTTGGTGCCTTCCAGGCGGACGACCAGCGGCACGTGCAGGTGCACTTCGCGGGCCGCGGCGACCACGCCCTCGGCGATCACGTCGCAGCGCATGATGCCGCCGAAAATGTTGACGAGGATGCCCTCGACGTTCGGATCGGACAGGATCAGCTTGAAGGCCGCGGTGACGCGCTCCTTCGTGGCGCCGCCGCCGACATCCAGGAAGTTGGCCGGCTCGCCGCCGTACAGCTTGATGATGTCCATGGTGGCCATCGCCAGACCGGCGCCGTTCACCATGCAGCCGATGCTGCCGTCGAGCTTGACGTAGTTGAGGCTGTGCTTGGCCGCTTCGATCTCGGCCGGGTCCTCTTCGGACTCGTCGCGCAGCTCTTCGATGTCCTTGTGACGGAAGAGCGCGTTGTCGTCGAAGTTCATCTTGGCGTCGAGCGCCAGGATGTCGCCGCCGCCGGTGACGATCAGCGGGTTGATCTCGACGATCGAGCAGTCCAGCTCCACGAAGGCCTTATACATGGCCGTCAGGAACTTCGCGGCGGCGCTGACCTGCTTGCCTTCCAGGCCCAGGCCGAATGCGACCTTGCGGGTGTGGAAGCCCTGGATGCCGGTGACCGGGTCGATGACAACCTTCAGGATCTTCTCGGGGTGGTCGTGCGCGACCTCCTCGATCTCCATGCCGCCCTCGGTCGAGGCGATGATCGTCACCGTGCCGGTGGCGCGGTCGACCAGCATGCCGAGGTACAGCTCGCGCTTGATGTCGGCGCCTTCCTCGACGTAGATGCGCTTGACTTCCTTGCCCTCGGGGCCGGTCTGCTTGGTGACCAGCACCTTGCCGAGCATCTCGCCGGCGTTCTTGCCGACCTCCTCGATGGACTTGACGACGCGGACGCCGCCCTTGCCCTGCTCGTTGCCCTTGAAGCGGCCGGCGCCGCGGCCACCGGCGTGGATCTGGGACTTGACGACCCAAACCGGGCCGCCGAGTTCGCGGGCGACCGTCTCGGCCTCCTGCGGGGTGTAGGCAACGCCGCCGCGGGGAACCGCGACGCCGTACTTCTTCAGCAGGCTTTTGGCCTGATACTCATGGATATTCATCGGGCGTCCATTCGTTTTTTTAGTCGGCTGACGATGGGCGGACGCGGGGAAGGCGTCGTGCACTTCGGCCATGCGACCAACGGACTATGCCGCCGATCGCATGGCCGGGCTCCTGTAACACTTGGGCCGGTGCGTTCAACCGTCCGTGCCGCAGTGGTCGGTGCGCCAGTGCGCGACGCGCCCCCGAAAGGGCAAAAAAGGCCGCCTTAGGAGGCGGCCTTCTCAGCCTGCTGCTTCTTCACGACGTCGACGAGCTGCTTCACGGCGTCGACCGAGTGATCGAACATCTTCTTCTCTTCGGCGCTCAACTCGATCTCGATGATCTTCTCGACGCCGCCGGCGCCGATGATCGTCGGAACGCCGACGTAGATGTCGTTCTGGCCGTACTGGCCGGTCAGGTAGGCGGCGACCGGGACGACGCGCTTCTGGTCCTTCAGGTAGCTCTCGGCCATCTGGATGGCGGAGGCGGCCGGGGCGTAGAAGGCCGAACCGGTCTTGAGCAGCTTGACGATCTCGGCGCCGCCGTCGCGGGTGCGCTGCACGATCGCGTCCAGCTTCTCCTGGGTGGTCCAGCCCATCTTGACCAGATCGGGCAGCGGGATGCCGGCGACGGTCGAGTAACGGACCAGCGGGACCATGGTGTCGCCATGGCCGCCCAGCACGAAGGCCGTCACGTCTTCCACCGACACCTTGAACTCGTCGGCCAGGAAGTAGCGGAAGCGGGCCGAGTCCAGCACGCCGGCCATGCCGACCACGCGCTCCGGCGGCAGGCCGGACGCCTGCTGGAGCACCCACACCATGACGTCGAGCGGGTTGGTGATGACGATGACGAAGGCGTTCGGGGCGTACTTCTTGATGGCTTCGCCGACGGTCTGGCAGACGCCGCTGTTGATGCCGATCAGGTCGTCGCGGCTCATGCCCGGCTTGCGCGGGATGCCGGCGGTGACGATCACGACGTCGGCGCCCTCGATGACCGAGTAGTCGTTGCCACCGGTGAGCTTGGCGTTGAAGCCCTCCACCGGGGCGGTCTCGGCGAGGTCGAGCGCCTTACCCTCCGGCATCCCTTCGGCGATGTCGAAGAGGACGACGTCACCCAGTTCCTTTTGAGCGGCGAGGAGAGCCAGCGTGCCACCGATCTGGCCGGCGCCGACGAGCGCGATCTTCTTGCGTGCCATGGAGCGTTCCCTGAACATGGTCCGCCCCCCAAATCGCTGGGGGCGCGAACCGGGTGGATGGGGTTTTCGTAGGGATCCAGCGCCCTTAGAATGCGTGGCGGGTTCCTAGCGCGAATCCATCCCCAGGGCAAGGGCAACGGGGAGTACGTAGCCGGAACGGAATATCGATTCCGGAGAAACGCAACTTCGGTTACGCTGCGTCGCGTCCGGTGGCCGGCGGCAGCCGATGGAATGCCGATGGGAGATCTTCACATGAATCGTTTCGCACCTGCGGCAACGCTGGCCCTGGCGGCCCTTTTGATCGCGCCGGCGCAGGGAATGGGACAAACCGTCGCGGATTACGAGGCCGCCGTCGGCGCGCTGCAAGTGGCGGGCGTTTCGGAGGTGATGGCGTCGCAGAACTGCCGGCCGCTGTCCAACTACGCCGGGCTGTCGATCCCCTCGTGGGAGCGCAAGGGTCCGTGGTTCATGGCGCTGTGGCCGTTCGATTCCGCCCCCGCCGCCGACGAGGCGACCAAGCGCGAGCGCTGCCGCGCGGTGCTGGCGGAACCGGTGATCGCCTTCAACCCGAACAGCGCGGAAGAGATCGTCACGCCGCCGACGATGGACGATCCCGAGGCGATGTTCCGCGCCCCTACCGACACGCCGCCGGCGCCCGGCTACGACGCCCCCCGCGGCCCGCGCGCCCGGACGCCGCTGACCACGTACTGACGCGCCGCGTCCGTCACAGCCAGACCGGGTCGTAGCCGAAGTCGGCCGGGAACATCTTGACGTAGTGGACCAGCCGCGGCTGGTCCGTCCGGTTCGGCGTGGGGCCGTGCGGCAGCGCGTGGTGCCACAGGATCAGGTCGCCGGCCTGGCCGGCGATGGGCGTCATCTCCAGGTCCCGCATGGCGGCCTCGCGCGGGTCGGCGCCGGGCGGCAGGGCGTCCAGCCAGGCATCGATGGTGCGGTGCATGCCCGGCACCAGGGCGAACGCCCCCTGGTCGGCCGCTGTGTCGGTCAGGTAGATCAGCCCCTGGACGCCCAACGGGATCGGCCGGCTCAGGCTGACGTCCCAGTGGATGAACGGTCCCGGAAAGGGGCCCTGCACGTGTTCGGGCGGGTTGAAGCCGACGCGGTCGGTCGTCGTCCACAGGTCGGCGGTGCCCCAGAGCTGCGCGAAGGCCTTGTGGATGCGCCGCGAGCGCCGGTTGGCGTCGAGCGCCGGGTGGCGGAAGAGCTGGACGAACACGCATTGCTGAAGCGGGCGCCGGCGGGTCCAGGTGGCGGGATCGCCGGGATCCATGTCCAGCGCCTGCCAGATGGCCTGCGCGCTGGCGCGGCAGGCGTCGGGCGGAATGGCGTCGGGCAGGACGACCCAGCCGTGCTCGTGCCAATGGGCGAGATCGTCGGGGCCGAGCACCGGCGGCATGGCGTCGACGGCATCGATGGCGGCCTGCGCGTCCGGCGGCGGCGCCTGCCCGCTCAGCGCCGCGTTGATGCGGGCGACGGCGCGCGGGTCGAGCGCGCCGCCGTTGCGCGCCAGCACCCAGTCCTCGAACGCCGCGAAGCTCGGCCGGGTGGCGCCCAGGTGGCGCAGGGTTTCCTCCAGCCCCAGTTCCAGGCCGCTGAACAGCACGTGCAGCGCCCGCCACTCGCGCACCGCCGTCTCGGGCGTGTCGTCGCGCCGGGGGGCCAGCGCCCGCGACCATAGGCGCTTGAGGTGCACCACACCGAGGGCGCCGACCTCGGTGGAGGCGGCGATGGGCTGGGCGGCGACGGGCGGGCGGGCGAGGGTGGCGGTGTTCGGGGCGGTCATGCGGTCGCTTTCGGGAGGACGGCGGGGCGGCCGGCCGATAGTGCCCGATGCTTCGGCAAAGACAAGAACGGAAGCGTGGCTATACAGCGCCATGCAGCTTCAGGGCGCGCGCCATCTCGGTCGGCGTCAGCGGGAAGGCGGTGCCCTGGCGGGCGTTCAGCATGGCGCGCGGCGGGATGCCGGCGACGCGCGCCTGCACCTGCATGGCGCAGCGCATGGAGAAGCCGGCGCGCCAGACCAGGGCGGTGACGGCGCGGGCGTCGCGGGCCTCCAGGATGGCGTCCACGGCGGCCGGCGGGACCACGGCGCACAGCGCCAGCGCGGCGCGCACGAAGGG
>DASWVP010000535.1:0-2366 GCA_036401175.1 Azospirillum sp.
CCAGCGCGAGGAGCTGACCGTCGCCGAGACGGCCCCCGACCCGGCCGTGCAGCACCGCCGCCTGGACCAGGCGCTGGCCGGGGCGTCCGCCGACCTGCGCACCCTGCACGAGGAGTTCTGGAAGAAGGCCGGCGCCGCCAAGGCTGCCATCTTCAAGGCGCACCTGGAACTGCTGGACGACCCGGACATGGTCACCGACGCGCACGCCCGCATCGACGGCGGCGCCAGCGCCGGCTGGGCGTGGCGGGCGGTGTACGAGGACCGCGCGGGCATGCTGGCCCAGCTCGCCGACCCGCTGCTGGCCGGGCGCGCCGCCGATCTGCGCGACGTCGGCCGCCGGGTGCTGCGCCTGCTGGCGGATTCGACGGACAGCGTGGCGGCGCTGCCCGACCATCCGGTGATCCTGCTGGCCGAGGATCTGGAGCCGTCCGACACCGCGAAGCTCGACCCCGCCATGGTGCTGGGGCTATGCACGGCGGGCGGCGGCGCCACCTCGCACACCGCGATCATCGCGCGCTCGCTCGACATCCCCGCCGTGGTGGCGGCCGGGCCGGCGGTGCTGGACCTGGACGACGGGCGGGAGGTGATCCTGAACGGTGACGACGGCGTGCTGGTGGCCGACCCGTCGGACCGCGACCGCGCCCGCGCCGCCGCCGCGCGCGTCGCCGTCGGCGAACGGCGGGCGGCGGAACGGCTCGACCGCTACAAGCCGGCGATCACGACGGATGGACAGCGCGTCGAGGTCGCCGCCAACATCTCCGACCCCAGGGAGGCGGCCACGGCGGTGGAGGCCGGCGCCGAGGGCATCGGCCTGATGCGCACGGAGTTCCTGTTCCTCCAGCGCGAGTTCCCGCCCGACGAGGAAGAGCAGGTGGAGGCGTACCGCACCATGGTGCGGGCAATGAACGGCCTGCCCATCATTCTGCGCACGCTGGACATCGGCGGCGACAAGAACGTGCCCTATCTGCACCTGCCGGCGGAAGGCAACCCGTTCCTGGGCGTGCGCGGCATCCGCCTGTGCTTCGAGCGGGAGGACCTGTTCCGCACGCAACTGCGCGCCATGCTGCGCGCCTCGGCCGAGGGGCCGGTGCGCATCATGTACCCGATGATCGCCACGCCCGCCGAACTGACGAAGGCCAAGGCCATCACCGAGGAGGTGCGGCGCGAGGTCGGCGCCGAGCCGGTCGAGGTCGGCATCATGATCGAGGTTCCCTCGGCCGTCATGATGGCCGACCGGCTGGCGCGCGAGGTGGCGTTCTTCTCCATCGGCACCAACGACCTGACGCAGTACGTGCTGGCGATGGACCGGCTGCACCCGGTGCTGGCGCCACAGGCCGACGGGCTGCACCCGGCCGTGCTGCGCATGGTCGAGCGCACGGTGGCGGCGGCGCGCGCGGCGGGGATCTGGGTGGGGGCGTGCGGCGGCATCGCCGGCGATCCGGCGGGCGCCGTGCTGCTGGCCGGCCTGGGGCTGGCGGAGCTGAGCGTCGCCATCCCCAGCGTGCCGTCGGTCAAGGCGCGGCTGCGCACCATCGCCATGGCCGACGCCCAGGCCGCCGCGAAACGCGCGCTGGACTGCGCCGACGCGGCGGAGGTGCGGGCGCTGGTGCGTGAACGCTTCGGCGGGGGTGCGGCATGAACGGCGTCGTCACCGTTACCTTGAACCCGGCGGTCGACCAGACGCTGGACGTGCCGGGCTTCACCGCCGGCGCCGTCAACCGCGCGGTGGCGGAGACCCGCACGGCCGGCGGCAAGGGCATCAACGTCGCCGCTTTCCTGTCTGGCGGCCCCGTCCCGGTGACCGCCACCGGCTTCCTGGGCGAGGACAACGCGGGCGTGTTCGAGGCGCTGTTCCGCCGCCGCCACATCCACGACCATTGCCTGCGCCTGCCCGGCGGCAGCCGCGTGAACGTGAAGATCGTCGACCGCGAGGGCCCCTCGGTCACCGACATCAACCTGCCGGGGCTGGAGGTGCGGGCGGAATCCTGGCGCGCGCTGCTGGCGATGGTGGACGGGCTGGCGGCGTCCAACGGCACCTTCGTGCTGGCCGGCAGCGTGCCGGCGGGCGTGCCGGAAACCGCCTACGGCGAGCTGACCGCGCAGTTGCGCGGGCGCGGCGCCTTCGTCGCCGTGGACGCCAGCGGCGCGCCGCTGCGCCACGCGGTGGCGGCCCGGCCGGACATGATGAAGCCCAACGCGCACGAGCTGTCCGAACTGCTGGGCCGCCCCCTGGACGGTCGTGAGGCGGTGGTGCGTGCCGCGCGGGAGCTGTGCGGCACGGGGATCGCGCTGGTGGTCGTATCCATGGGTGCGGACGGCGCGGTGTTCGTGGAGGGCGCGCGCGCCCTGCTGGCGGTGCCGCCGCC
>DASWVP010000536.1:0-4579 GCA_036401175.1 Azospirillum sp.
CGTCGAGGCTGGCGAGGTTGCAGCCGCGGATGGCGAGGATCCTCACGGCGTCGCTCCCTGCACGGTTTCCAGCAGTTCGTGGAAGGCGGCGAGCAGCGCCGCGTCCGGTTCGCCCTCGTGGTGGCGGGCGTAGAGGCGGCGGAACACGTCCTCCGGCGCCAGGGCGGACAGTTCGATGCCGGCGGCGCTCTCGGCCAGCGTGTCGCCGCTTCCGGTCAGCGTGACGGAGAGCTTGAGCAGCCGGACGGGGCGGCCGGCCACCGCCGCCTCCACCTCCTCGCGCAGGGTGGGGCGCGGCTCGGGCAGGGTGACGGACACCTCCAGGAACGGCCAGTCGGCGCGGGCGAGGGCGTCGTCCAGGGCAAGCGCGTGCAGGGCAGCCAGCGCCGCGTCCGGCGTGCCGGACACGCGGTGGATGGCGACCGCGCGCGGCACGCGCAACGGCGTGTGGCCGGTCAGGCGGCCTTGCGCGAACTCGGCCAGAATCACCTGATGCGGGTATGGGGCCTCGTCCAGCGCCAGCGGAATGGGGGAGCCGCTGTAGCGCACATGGTCGCGCCCGCCCACCGCCTGCGCCCGGTGCAGGTGGCCCAGCGCCACATAGGCGGCGTCGTCGGGGAAGACGTCGGGCGGCAGGGCGTGCAGGTTGCCGCCCAGCACCTTGCGCTCGCTGAGATCGGACAGCGCGCCGCCGCTCATGTAGCAGTGCCCGGTGAGGATCAGCGCCTCGTCCGGCCGGAGCTGGCGGCGGGCGGCCTCGACGGCCTCGGCGTAGACGCGGCGCACGCCCTCGATCAGCGGGTCGCCCTCCTCCTCCGTCACCGGCGGCAGGTCGGCGGGGCGCAGGTAGGGGAGGGCGACGCAGCGCGCCGCCACCGTCCCGTCACGCTCCGACAGCGGCACCACCAGCGCGTCGGCGTCGAATCGCCCCTCGGCGTCGCAGGGCAGGGATCCCACGACGCGCACGCCCATTTCGGTCAGCAGCGCCGACGGGGCCTCCAGCCGGCTGCCGCTGTCGTGGTTGCCGGCCAGCACGACCACCTGCAACCAGGGGAAGCGGGCGCGCGCCCGCGCCAGGAAGCGATAGAAGCGGGCCAGCGCCGGTACCGGGGGGTTCTGGCCGTCGAACACGTCGCCGGCGACGACCAGCGCGTCCACCGCGTGCTCGCCGATGCGGTCGAGCAGCCAGTCGAGGAAACGGGCGTGCTCGTGATCGCGCGGGCAACCGTGCAGCACCTGCCCGAGGTGCCAGTCGGCGGTGTGGATGAGGCGCATGTCGGCACGCGAGAGGCGGAAGGGGCCTCAATCTAGGCGGGCGCCGCCGTCGGCCGCAAGGGACGAAAAAACCCCTTTCCCGCGACGGGAAAGGGGTGGAAAGGGGCGGGGGAGAGGAAGGACGCGCCCGGAGGAACGGGCGACGGCCGTCCCTGCCGGGCGCCTTCCGCCGGCAGTCCTCCTCTCCCCACGACCCCTCCCCCGCCGACAGGACGGGGGAGGGGTTTTCCGGGGATCAGGCGTTGACCGTCTGGCCGGCCGGAGCGTTGGCCGGGGTGTTGGCCGTCCGCGGCGCGCGGGTCGGCAGCATGTCGCCGATGGCGAAGGCCACCGCGATCAGGTTCGGCACCGCCATGGCGGCGAGCAGGATCGCCCAGAGCTGGAGCGACACCGTTCCCAGCGGGTTGGCCAGCGCCGCCGTGGCCGAGGCCGCGACCAGCGCGCCGGCCAGCCAGGCCTCCGGCTTGGCGCAGAACTTCGTGCGTGCGCGCTGGCCGCCCTTGGCGGTGACGCGGAAGGCGTCGCGGGTGCGGATCAGGCCGCGCAGGGCCGCCAGCGCCACGGTGGTGGACAGCGCCATGCCGACCGCGCACGCCCCCAGCGATTCCCGCCAGCCGTTGCCCGAGGCCCAGCGCGAGGCGGCGAGGCTGGAACCGGCGCGCAGCGTCAGGGCGGCGAGCACGGCGGCCGTCGCCTCCACCGGCGGCAGGTGCAGCGGGAACACCAGCGAGGCGAAGGTCCAGGTCACCGCCGCGCCGGCCGCTGCCAAGCCGACCGCGTCCGACCACCAGCGCGCCCAGTTCAGCAGGTAGCCCAGCTTCTGCCGCGCGGTCAGGCCCTTGAAGCCCGGCAGGAACTTGCGCCAGTGGGCGCGCAGGATCTGCGTGGAGCCGAACACCCAGCGGTCGCGCTGCTTGCGGAACTGCATGAAGTTGTCCGGCGCCAGCCCCTCGCCCAGCCGCTCGTCGGTGTAGGCGGCGCGCCAGCCGGCCGACAGGATGCGGATGCCCAGTTCGGTGTCCTCGCAGATGCCCTCTTCCGACCAGCCGCCGACATGCTCCATGGCGGCGCGGCGCAGCATGATCATGGTGCCGTGGCAGATGAACGCCTGATTGCTCAGCCCCTCCTGCATGCCGACGTCGAAGAAGGGGCGGTACTCGGCGGTCATGGCGGCCTTCAGCAGGCTTTCGTGGCCGTCGCGGTGCTCCTGCGGGGCCTGGACGATGCCCACCGACGGGTCGGCGAACACCGGCGCCAGCTTGCTCAGCCAGTCGCTCGACACGGTGTAGTCGGCGTCCAGCACGGCGACGATCTCCGCCTCGGGCGCGGTGTGGCGGAGTGCGGCGTTGAGCGCGCCGGCCTTGTAGCCGCTGATCGTCCTGTACCAGTGGAACTTGAACTTCGGCCCCAGCGCGGCGCACAGGTCCTCCACCGGGCGGACCAGCGCCTCGTCCTCGGTGTTGTTGATCAGCACGACGACTTCGTAGTTCGGGTAGTCGAGCCGGGCCAGCGAGCGCAGCGTGGCGCCCAGCACGTCGGGCTGTTCGCGGCAGGCGGCGACGTGGACCGACACCATCGGCGCGTGGCCCGCCGCCGGGACGGCGCGCGGCAGTAGGGCCGGCGCCCGGCCGGTGAACAGGCGGCGCACGACGTCCACCAGATCGGCGAAGGCGACGCCGATCATCAGGGCACCCAGCACGAAGGCGGAACCCCAGGTGATGGCGGTGCCGAAGGTCAGGTACTCGCCCATCGCGCCGGCCACGGCCATGCCGACCGACAGGCCGATGACGTTGGCGCCCACGGCGGCGCCCAGCGCGAACAGCGCGTTGGAGCGGCGCCGGAAGGCGACGAAGGCGGACAGCAGCAGGCCCATCGCCACGGCGACCACGGCGGCCGTGCGTTCGTTCCTGGGGGCGGGGACGGATCCCGCTAGCGGCCACTTGGGCGCGCGGTCGGCGTCGAGCACGCCCCAGGTCGGGCCCGGCGAGCCTTCGATCGAGGTCTTCCACACGCCGTCGAACGCCTCGACCACGTTGTAGGCGAGGCCCAGCGCGCCGGCCTCCGCGGCGAAACCGCGCACCACGGCGGCCTGCGCCTCGACCGAGGGGAAGGCGTCGTGGAAATTGTCGCCGCCGCTGGGCCAGCCCACCTCGCCGATGAACAGCGGCTTGCCGGGGTGCGCCTTGCGCACGGTGTCCAGGCGGTCGCGCACCCAGTACAGCGCCCGGTCGACCGGCACGCCTTCCCAGTACGGCAGGACGTGGACGCCCATGTAGTCGGACGCCTTCACGGTTTCCTTCGCCTTGACCATCTCCGACCACACGTCGGCGGTGCCCACCTGGATGCGCTTGGGCACCGCGGCGCGCACGCGCCGGACGTAGGAGGCCAGTTCGGCGTCGGTCACGTCGGCGCGCAACAGCGATTCGTTGCCGACCACCACGCGGGTGACGCCGCGCACGGCCTTCGCCAGGGCGATGCCGCGCCGGATCTCCTCCTCGTTGCGGGTCTTGTCGCGGCTGATCCAGATGCCCAGCGACACGTCCAGGCCCTTGCGCGCGGCGATGGCCGGCACGTCGCCCTGGGCGCCCAGCGAGGAATAGGTTCGCACCCCGTCGGCGAAGCCGACGATGGCCGACATGTCCTTCTCGAGGCGCTCGATCGGCACCACAGGGGACTCGGTCGGGTCGTAGTCGCGCCCCGACGGCGAATAGGACACGGACTGGATCCGGCCCGGCTCCGCCTCGACGGGTGTCGGCGCGTTGCGCCAGGACCAGAAGGACACATGGCCGGCGGTAACGGCCAGCATCGCGGCGGCAATGGCCGCAGACCGCATCGAACGCTTCGGGGAGGTCATGGGGTTTCGGCTCGGCAGGTCGGGACGAGGGTGGCGACGCCACCCGACAGCGAGACGAACACGGCCTTCGCGGAACTATTCCACCGCATCGCACACTCTTCCCGGAGTTGCCGGTGCCGCCGGGTGCGCCCGGCCCGATCGCCAGTGACCAGAAGGCCGAAGGTATGTATGCGGCAGGTGTGAGCGGCTCCGACCAAGGTATCGGATCGCTGCCATGCCGTACCGCCATATGCATAAGCGACAGCCCGTTATTGCCGGGCATATTCTGAAGCCATCATAGAAATGGCGTTCTTCACGCGCCCTTTCCGACAATGCCGTGGCACGACACGGCGGAGATCCGCCATGAAAAACCAGGACGAATGTCGGGTTGCGCATTTCACTGGTGCCTTGACCATCCGCAACGCCGAAGAAATCCATGCGAAATTATTGGATATGTTGGGCGGATCGGGT
>DASWVP010000537.1:0-19055 GCA_036401175.1 Azospirillum sp.
CGTCCCGCGTAGGTTGGGTTGAGCGCCAGCGAAAACCCAACGCCGAACCCCGCCCCTCAGTTCTCCAGCATCCGCCGCAGCAGTTCGACGTCCTCGGCGAAGGCCGGGTCGGAGGCGCGCAGCTCCTCGACCTTGCGGACGGCGTGCATGACGGTGGTGTGGTCGCGGCCGCCGAACTTGCGGCCGATCTCCGGCAGCGAGCGCGCCGTCAACTGCTTGGCCAGGTACATGGCGACCTGACGCGGGCGCGCCACGGCGCGGGCGCGGCGGGCGGAGTGCATGTCGGCCACGCGGATGTTGAAGTGCTCCGCCACCCGCTTCTGGATTTCGTCGATGGTGACGCGACGGTCGTTGGCGCGCAGCAGGTCGTGCAGCACCTCCTGCGTCGATTCGAGCGAGATCGACCGGCCCACCAGTTCGGAATGCGCGACGATGCGGTTGAGCGCCCCCTCCAGCTCGCGGACGTTGGAGGTGATCTTGTGCGCCAGGAATTCCAGCACCTTCTGCGGGATGGCCGCGCCCAGGCTGTCGGCCTTCTGCTGGAGGATGCCGAGTCGCAGCTCGTAGGTGGTGGGGTGGATGTCGGCCACCAGCCCCCAGCCCAGGCGCGAGCGCAGCCGCTCCTCCATGCCTTCCAGGTCCGACGGGCTCTTGTCGGCGGAAATGATGACCTGCCGGTTCTGGTCGACCAGGGCGTTGAAGGTGTGGAAGAACTCCTCCTGCGTGGAATCCTTGCCGCTGATGAACTGCACGTCGTCGATCATCAGCACGTCCACCGAGCGGAACTGCTCCTTGAACGCCATGGTGTCCTTGAAGCGCAGCGCGCGGATGAACTGGTACATGAACTTTTCGGCCGACAGGTAGATCACCCGGCGCGAAGGGTCCTTCCGGCGGATCGCCCAGGCGATCGCGTGCATCAGGTGGGTCTTGCCGAGGCCCACGCCGCCGTAGAGGAACAGCGGGTTGAAGGTCACCGTGCTGGCCTCGGCCACCCGCTTGGCGGCGGCGTGCGCCAGCTCGTTCGGCTTGCCGACGACGAAGTTCTCGAAGGTGAAGCGCGGGTCGAGCGGGGCGGAGATGGTGTCGTCGCGCTCGTCCAGCAGGGCGCCCGCGGCGTTCGGCGACTCGTCCGAGGACCCATAGGGCGGCGCGCCCCAGGGGCTGGCGTACACGTTCGCCGGAGTCGTGGCGCTCAGGACAGCGGCCGGCGGCGCCGGGCGGGGCAGCGGCATCGGCGACTCGTCGTTGTCGGGGGTCAGCGCCAGGGGCACCGACGACGAGGCGACGATCACGTCGATCGACTGGACGTCCGGGTTCTCCCCGGACCACAGGGCGCGGATGCGGTCGACATAGTGCGTGAGGACCCAGTCGCGCATGAACCGGGTCGGCACGACGATGCGCACCTCACCCTCCTTCATGCCGGCGACGGCCAGCGGCTGCAGCCAGCTGCGGTACGCGATCTCCCCGACCTCGTCCTTGAGCCGGCCGCGGATGCGAGCCCACTGTTGATCCAAAGACGCGCCGACCGACATGCTCGTCAACTCCCGCTCCTCCTCGCCCCGCGCGACCGGACCCGAACCGGGCCCGGCTTCCCCGGCCGTCGGCGCCGGGGGGTGCCCCGTCGCCGCATATCCGGCCGGCCCGCGCCAAAGGCGGGTTCCGCGTTACCCCTGTCCTAAACATAAGCTCCGGCGTCGGGGAGTGTTGCTCCCCAGAAGACTCCCACCCACGGTCCAGAAGACTCGCGGAATCGGATGCCCACATCGACGACGCAGCTATCCCTTTGGCGAAAAGTCGCTTTCCGCCAGCACTACGCCTGGTTTTTGGAGAACCTAGCCCCTGGACCGCACGCGATGCGAGTCTCGTCTGTTGTCCGACATCGCCCGATCCTGGTGGAAGGAAGGATTCACGTTCGCTTCCGCAATATCGCTTCACCGTCCCTCACGTCGGATAAAGTCTAAACCGAGTGGAGTAGCCGCCGCAACAGGGACAGATGGCGAACGGGAAAAAAGCACAGATCGTGCCGGATAAAGCCTGGAACTTTGCCCGACTTTTGTTTCGACTTATTGCATATTTCCTGGGCCTATGTCGTAACGCAAAAAGCCGCGCCCCCTTCAGGGCGCGGCTTTTTGAAACCGTTTTAGACTTAGAGAGACTTGATGCGGGCGGACAGGCGCGACAGCTTGCGCGACACCGTGTTGGCGTGCAGGACGCCCTTGGTGGCGCCGCGCATCAGCTCGGGCTGAGCGGCCTTGAAAGCCTCCTGCGCCTCGGCCTTGTTGCCGGAGTCGATGGCGACCTCGACCTTCTTGACGAAGGTCCGGATACGGCTGACGCGCGCACGATTGACTTCGGTGCGGCGTTCGGTTTGACGGATGCGCTTTTCAGCGGACTTATGATTGGCCATAACGAACCTTACTTCGAGACCCCTGACCCAATGCGAGGGGGCCTTATACGCGGACGGCATTGCTGAGTCAAGACACCGGCCGGCGGCTTTTCCACAGGCCGGTGACTATCGACGACTCAGCGGTTCTTCCAGCTCGGCTGGCGCTTTTCGGCGAAGGCCGCCATGCCTTCCTTCTGATCCTCGGTGGCGAAGGTCGAATGGAAGACGCGGCGCTCGAAATGCACGCCCTCGGCCAGAGTCGATTCGTAGGCGGTGTTGACGCATTCCTTGGCCATCATGACCACCGGGCGCGACAGGCCGGCGATCCTGGTGGCGACCTTGACGGCCTCCTCCACCAGTTCGGCCACCGGCACGACGCGGCTGACGAGACCCGAGCGCTCGGCCTCGGCGGCGTCCATCATGCGGCCGGTCAGGCACATCTCCATGGCCTTCGACTTGCCGACGAAGCGGGTCAGGCGCTGCGTGCCGCCGGCGCCGGGGATGGTGCCGATGGTGATCTCCGGCTGGCCGAACTTGGCGTTGTCCGCGGCCAGGATGAAGTCGCACATCATGGCCATCTCGCAACCGCCGCCCAGCGCGAAGCCGGCCACCGCGGCGATCACGGGCTTGCGGCACTTGGCCACGCGCTCCCACTTCGCCGTGATGAAGTTCTGGTTGTAGACGTCCATGTAGGAGAAGCCCTGCATCTCCTTGATGTCGGCACCGGCGGCGAAGGCCTTTTCCGAGCCGGTGATGACGATGGCGCCGATGGCGTCGTCGGCCTCGAAGGCGTCGAGCGCCGTGCCCATCTCGGTCACCAGCTGGTCGCACAGCGCGTTCAGCGCCTTCGGGCGGTTCAGCGTGATCAGGCCGACCGGACCGCGGGTTTCGACGAGGATCATTTCATACGACATGGCTCTTGCGATCTCCCGTAATGATGCACCGCCTTCGTGCGCGGCGGGCGTCCGTTGATGTTTGTCGTTCAGCGGGGCATGAGCACGAAGCGGACGGCCAGCGCACCGCCGGGCCGGCCGTTCACGAATTCCAGCCGCAATTCCTCGCCCTCGCGTCGGAAGCGGCCGTCGGCGACCCGCGTCCAGCCGAGCTGGGGCAGCGTGCGGGCGTAGAAGTCCTGCACCGCCCTGGCCGCGATTCGGCCCTGCAGCACCGTTTCGACGATGCGGCCGGTGGGCTTGTCGAAGAGCAGCGGTTCCTCGGCGGTCGGCGACAGGCCCGGCATCACCGGCACGTCGCCCATCCCGGCGACGAAGGCGGCCGACTCCGTCGCGGCCACGGATGCGGGAAGCCCGCCGCCGGCAAGGGCGGAGCCGGCGATGAGGAGGGCGGCGAGCGCCGCCCGTACGGTGGCCGATGGAGCCGTCATGGTCCTTCTCGTATATCAGCGTTGCCGCTGCGCACAATAGAAAGTCGAGCGCCCGGACTGGACGATCCGGCGCACCCCGCCGGTCCTGCCCACGTCGCAGGTGCAGCCCGGACAGGGCTGTCCCTCGCGGTCGTAGACGGCGAACTGGTGCTGGAAATAGCCAAGCTCGCCCGACGCCTGCCGGTAGTCCTTGAGCGAGGAGCCGCCGGCCGCGATGGCGCGCGTCAGCACCTCGCGCACCGCCGTCGCCAGCCGCTCGGCCCGGGCGCCGGACACGGTGGCCGCCATGCGCTTCGGGCTGAGCCGGGCTTGGAACAGCGCCTCCGACACATAGATGTTGCCCAGCCCGGCGACCACCGTCTGGTCGAGCAGGGCCGCCTTGATCGCGCTCATCCGGCCGGCCAGCCGTTCGGCCAGCACCGGGCCGGAGAATTCGTTGCCCAGCGGCTCCGGCCCCAGCGCGCGCAGCAGCGGGTGGACGCCCAGCGCCGATTCGTCGGTGAGGTCCATCAGGCCGAATCGGCGCGCGTCATTGAAGGTGACGGTGGTGCCGTCGTCCGTCTCGAAGACGACGTGGTCGTGCGACCCCGGCGCGGCCGGCTCGCGCGAGATCATCATGCGGCCGGACATGCCGAGGTGGGCGATCAGCACCGTGCCGTCGTCGAGGTGGACGAGGATGTACTTGGCCCGCCGCCGCACCGCCGACACCCGCCGGCCGGTCAGCCGCTCGCAGAACTTCGGCGGAAAGGGCATGCGCAGGTCGGGCCGGCGCTGCACGACGCGCGCCAGCACGCGCCCCTCAAGGTGCGGCGCCAGACCACGGCAGACGGTCTCCACTTCGGGCAGCTCAGGCATGGGCCATACGGTGGAGCATGGCGCGTTGCGGCGCAAGAGGGGCGCGCAAGGGGGTGTGCGATTCGACAATCCGGCGGGGTTGCGCTACCATCGCCGACGGATACCAGGAGGCGGCATGACCCCGGAAAAGGAAGCCGAGCTGTTCGTGAAGCTCGATATGCTGATCAGCGTTGTCGGCCGTCTGGACGCGAAGGTCAACGCGCTGGCGGAAGACGTGGCCGAACTCAAGGGCCGCAACACTCACTTGCCGCAACCCGCCGAGTTCTACGAGCTGCGCGGCCGGGTCGAGGAGATCAGCCGGCGTTTGCCCACCCCCATCGCCTACGCCCCGCCGCCGTCCGGCGGACGCAAGGAACCGGCCGAGTAACCCGCCCCTGCGGCAACGCCCACGCTGGCGGAAGGCCAAGCCGCGCGCTATGTTCCGCGGCATGAGCGACTCCAATCCCCCCGACACGTCCGCACCGACCGGCCAGGAAGGCCAGTGGTTCGGCTTCCGCCCGGTCGACCCCGCCGCCAAGTCGGGGCTGGTGCGCGCCGTCTTCGACAGCGTCGCCGGCAAGTACGACCTGATGAACGACCTGATGTCGGGCGGCATCCACCGGCTGTGGAAGGACACGCTCATCAACATGGTGGCGCCCACGGCCGGCATGACGCTGCTGGACGTGGCGGGCGGCACCGGCGACATCGCGCTGCGCTTCCTGAACCGTGGCGGCGGCGGCGTGGTGGTGTGCGACATCACCGAGGCGATGGTCCGCGTCGGGCGCGACCGCGCCATCGACCGCGGCCAGCTGACCGGCGTCGACTGGGTGGTGGGCGACGCCATGAAGCTGCCCGTCGCGTCGCGCACCATGGACGCCTACACCATCGGCTTCGGGTTGCGGAACGTCACCCACATCGACGAGGCGCTGGCCGAGGCGCGGCGCGTGCTGAAGCCGGGCGGGCGCTTCTTCTGCCTGGAGTTCAGCCACGTGGTGCTGCCGGTGCTGCGCGAGATCTACGACGTGTACTCCTTCAACGTGCTGCCCAAGCTGGGCCGCATGGTGGCGGGGGACGAGGAGTCCTACCGCTATCTGGTGGAGAGCATCCGCCGCTTCCCCGAGCAGAACGCCCTGGTCAAGCGCATCGAGGCGGCCGGCTTCGCCAGCGTGCGCGTGCGCAACCTGACCGGCGGGATCGCCGCGATCCATTCCGGCTGGCGGGTCTGAGCCCTTGTTCCGCACCGTCCGCAACCTCGCCCGGCTGGCCGTCATCGCGCGCACGCTGGCCCGCCACAACGCGCTACCCGACACCCTGCACGACATCGCGCCGGGCTTCGCCTTCCTGTGGCGCCTCGTCGCCAACAATCGGACGACGGGGCGCGTCGGCCAGCGGCTGGCGGCGGCGCTGGCCGAGCTGGGGCCGACTTTCATCAAGCTGGGCCAGCTGCTGTCCACCCGTTCGGATCTGGTGGGGGAGCGGACGGCGACCGATCTGGCCGAGCTGCAGGACAAGCTGCCGCCCTTTCCCGGCCGGCAGGCGCGCGCCATCGTCGAGGCGGAGCTGGGCGTCCCCATCGAGTCGCTGTTCCTCCGCTTCGACGAGGTGCCGGTGGCCGCCGCCTCCATCGCCCAGGTGCACTTCGCCGTCACCGCCGACGGCCGGGAGGTCGCGGTCAAGGTGCTGCGCCCCGGCATCGAGCGGGCGTTCTCGCGCGACATCGACCTGTTCTACTGGCTGGCCGAGTGGGCGCAGTACGTCCTGCCCAAGCTGAAGCGCCTGCGCCCGATCGAGGTGGTGGACATCTTCGCCCGCACCTCGCGCCTGGAGATGGACCTGCGCATGGAGGCGTCCGCCGCCTCCGAACTGGCGCACAACTTCACCGGCGACGTCACCTTCCAGATCCCCAGGGTCGACTGGGACCGCACGGCCCAGCGCGTGCTGACGCTGGAGCGCATCCGCGGCTGCAAGGTGGACGAGTTCCAGCGCATCGACGAGGCCGGTTACAACCGCGACGACATACTCGCCAAGGCGTCGGCGTCGTTCTTCAACCAGGTGTTCCGCGACGGCTTCTTCCACGCCGATCTGCACCCCGGCAACCTGTTCGTGGTCGAGGGCGCCAACATCGCCGCGGTGGACTTCGGCATCATGGGCCGGCTGGACCGGGCGACACGCTACTACCTCGCCGACATGCTCATCGGCTTCCTGACCGGCGACTACCGGCGGGTGGCGCTGGTGCATTTCGAGGCCGGCTACGTGCCGGCGCACCAGTCGATCGAGCTGTTCACCCAGGCCTGCCGCGCCATCGGCGAGCCGCTGCAGAACAAGCCGCTGAACGAGATTTCCGTCGGCCGGCTGCTGGCGCAGCTCTTCGCCGTGACCGAGCAGTTCGAGATGGAGACGCAGCCGCAGCTCCTGCTGCTGCAAAAGAGCATGCTGACGGCCGAGGGTGTGGGCCGCATCCTCAACCCCAACCTCAACATGTGGGAGTTGGCGCGCCCGCTGATCGAGGAATGGATGCGCGAGAACCGCGGCCCCGAGGCGCAGATCATCGACGACGTGGAGGCCATGGTGCGCACCGTCCGCCGCCTGCCGCCGCTGGTCCGCGAGGCGGAACGCGTCGCCGCGCAGATCGCCGAAGGCGGGCTGAAGCTGCACCCGACCACGGTGCGCTTCATGCTCGACGCCTGGATGCGCCGGCGCAAGACCGACCAGCTCGCGCTGTGGGCCATCGTGGCCCTGCTGGCGTTCATCGCGGTGCGGGTGGTGGGGTAGCGGGCGGGCCCGCAGGTTGCGGTTGTCCCACCCGCGGTGGATCGAACAGCCCGAACCGGGACGCAAGATGGACAGGCGGCAGCCCGCTCTTCGCGAACCGGCCGTCAGGGGGTGTGATAGCAGGCCAGCATCTGCTGACACCGTACCGGTCCAGGAAAGTGAGTCCAATCGCCTGGCGAAAAGAACACCGCCTGACAGATCTGCTGCAGGACCGGCAAACTCAAGGCGCCCTGATTCCGCCCGAGTTTCACCGCGTAGCAGTCGGCCGCCGCTTCGCTGGGGCCGGTGATATGGTGAAAGCATTCGTGCGCGTAGATGAACAGCTTAACGCCGGTCGGGAGCGAGGCGAACATTGGTCCGTTGATCAAGATCCGGGGGGGAGCCCCCATACCGGCCGGCACAGCCAGCGCGATATCCGGCAGACTGGCATGGACTTCCGTGAAAACAGGGCCACACCCGACAGGAATGCCGTCAATTCCAAAATAACCAGGCGGGAATATCTGTGCCGTCGCAGCGCCGTAAATGACAACAGTCAATGCAGATGCGAGAAGGATGCGCTTCATCATTTCTTCTCCTCAAGATTACGCATTGACAGAATACAGGGAACCGCGCGATATGCCTCACATGACTTGGCATGAGGCGTTCAGCCAAGGATTCTTCTTGTAGTTATCAATCAGAGCATTTACTTGGTCGGCAGGCACTTTCATCTGTTTCGTCTCTTCGAGCAAATCACCCCAAAGTTGTTGGGCTTGCTTGCAACTCCCGAAACTGGCTTCCGCGATAATCCAGTCTCCAATTGTGTTGATCTTCATAAATCCGCTGATGAACGACGGAAAATTATTGATGATATCGCGCGCCTTTCCAAAAGAATCTCGGGCGGCGCCAGTGTCCTGATCTTTTCCCGGTGCGAACAAGGCACGCCCCTGAAATCCCAAGGCTTGGGCGCGCAGCAAGGGACTGTCCTCCGACAAGAGGGCTGCCGTCTTCGCATATTCCAGTGCAATTTTGTTATTTGCGAATGATAGATTCTCTGTCGATAACACAAGAAGCGCACCAGGATCGACGAAACGCTTTCGGCCGGTGTTCTTCGATATCAACTCGTTCGCCCTGGCCAGCAAAGGAATTTTTTCGCCGTTAGCAATACTGGACGCTACGGCCATTCCTTGGTAATCGTGCTTGATCACGAGAGGCGAAAGCTGTGCATTGAGTTCGGTAATGCGTCGGACGATCTGCCGAACTTCTTCGGCATCCCGATCGGCTTCTCGGGCAAGACGCAGATAGAAAGAATCGAGCAAACCATACCCGCCGGCTACAAGCGAGATAATCAAGGCGATAAGGGACATGGATTTGCTGGCCCTGCCGACCCAGGATCGCGACTCCCTTTCCTGTAAAGCTTCCAAATGTGCCAGCCGCTCATGGACCGAAATCACGTCAGGACCAAGGGCATGCTCAGGACGCGACCGGATGGATGCCGCATCGCCCTCGTTGGCCCGCACGTTATTCCCAGATTCGTCATCCATGTTCGGAGCCTCCGCTATCAAGGACACTTGCACGGTGTTCAGGATGCAATGAAGCCAGACGCATTACAGGAGGAACGAAAACGTCACGAGAACCAAGCCACAAGAGCGCCGAGCCAGCTCTACTGTGATGGCTTTTTCATACCACAATATCCCGTGGTAAAAAGTGTTTTCAACAGGAAATTACGGAGATTATCGGCCATGCGCTTCTGACTGTAGCCGTATGCATATGGTTTACGACCATGCCGAAGCGCTCCCAATCGCCCATTTCATACGTATGCATGGCAGAGTGCTTCTACAGTCACCGCTCCACCCACCACGTCTCCGTCACGGCGCCATAGACCGGCGTCACCTCCGGCCTGCGCAGCCAATGCCAGCGGGCGACGCGGTCGGCCGTGGCGTGGAACAGCGGCACCATGTAGTGACCCCACAGCAGCACGCGGTCGAGCGCGCGCACCCGCGCCACGAGGTCGGCGCGGGTGCGGGCCTGGGCGATCGAATCGGCGATGGCGTCCACCGCCGGGTCCTTGACGCCGGCCCAGTTGCGCGTGCCCGGCGTGTCGGCCGCCACCGAGCCGAAGTAGAAGAGCTGCTCGTTGCCCGGCGACAGGGTCGACGCCCAGAAGCGCACGGTCATGTCGTAGTCGTACTCGTCGATGCGGCCCTGGTACTGCGCGCTGTCCACCGTGCGCACCCCAGCCGCGATGCCCAGCCGGTCGAGCCCGCGGGCGAACTCCAGCGCCACGCGCTCGTCCGCCGGGTCGACCAGCAGGATCTCGAAGGCGAAGGGCCGGCCGAAGCCGTCCACCAGCCGCCCGTCCCTGAGCCGCCAGCCGGCCTCGCGCAGCAGCTTCAGCGCCGTGCGCAGGTTGGCGCGGGCGCCGTAGGGGCCGTTGCCGTCGCTGGACGGCAGGGTGAAGGGTCTGGCGAACACCTCCGCCGGCAGGGCGGCGCGGAACGGCTCCAGCACCGCCAGCTCCCGCGGGCCGGGCAGGCCGGTCGCCGCCAGTTCGGAGTTGGGATAGTAGCTGGCGGTGCGCTGGAGCGCGCCGTGGTAGAGCATGCGGCCGATCCAGGCGAAGTCCACCGCCAGACCCAGCGCCTCGCGCACGCGGCGGTCCTGGAACAGCGGGCGGCGCGTGTTGAAGATGAAGCCGCGCGCCGGTTCCGGCCGGCCGTGCGGCAGCTCCTCCATCACGATGCGCCCGTCGCGCAGGGCGGGGCCGTCATAGCCCGACGCCCACTTGCCGGGATCGCCCTCGCGCCGGACGTCGGCGTGGCCGGCCTTGAACGCCTCCAGCGCCACCGTGTCGTCGCGGTAGTAGGTGAACTCCATGGCGTCAAAATTGAACAGGCCGCGCCGCGCCGGCAGGTCGCGGCCCCAGTAGTCGGCCACCCGTTCGTAGCTGATGCGCCGGCCGGGGTCGACGGCGCGGATGCGGTAGGGGCCGCTGCCCATCGGCGCCTCCAGCGTCGTGCGCTCGAACGCCCGGCCGCGCCACCACGCCTTCTGGTGCACCGGCAGCAGGCCCATCAGCATGGGCATCTCGCGGTCGATGGTGCCGTCGGGGTTGGGCCGGAAATCGAAGCGCACGGCGTTGGCGCCCAGCGGCCGGGCCTCGGCCACCTTGGCGTAGAACTGCCGCCGGTTGGGCGTGCCGAACGTGCGCTGCACGTCGAAGGAGAACAGCACGTCCTCGGCCGTCACCGGCGTGCCGTCGTGCCAGCGGGCGCGCGGGTCGAGGTGGAAGAGGATCGACGTGCGGTCGTCCGGCACCTCCACGCGCTCGGCCAGCAGGCCATAGAGCGAGAACGGCTCGTCGGCGGAGCGCGCCAACAGCGTTTCGAACACCAGGGTAAGCCCGGCCGCCGGCAGCCCCTTCACCACGTGCGGGTTCAGCGTGTCGAAGGTGCCGACCATCGCCTGACGCAGCGCGCCGCCCTTGGGGGCGTGCGGGTTGACATAGCCGAAGTGCGTGAAGCCGGGCGGGTATTTCAGGTCGCCCATCATGGCGATGCCGTGCGCCGGCCCGGGGCCGTTTTCGGCGGTGGCCGGGGCGGCGAGGACCATCAGAAGGAGAAGCGACAGGGGCAGGGTTCGCATCATCGGGATAAAAATACCGCATTGCAGCACAAAACGCGCGAGTCCGTTTGACTCCGCGCCGCATCCGCCTAAACTCCGCCGCAGCGCGGCCCCGGGGGATAGAACCTTCGGCAGGGTACCGCGAGCACAGACACGCCAGGCAAAGGACCGTTTCATGGATCTGAGCAAGGTTCCGGTGGGCAAGAACGCACCGTGGGACGTCAACGTGGTCATCGAGATCCCGCTGCGCGGCGAGCCGGTCAAGTACGAAGTGGACAAGGAGTCGGGCGCGGTGTTCGTCGACCGCTTCCTGCACACCGCCATGTTCTACCCCTGCAACTACGGCTTCATCCCGCACACCCTGTCGGGTGACGGCGATCCGGTCGACGTCTGCGTCGTCGGCCGCCACGCGGTGATCCCGGGCGCCGTGCTGCGCTCGCGCCCGATCGGCGTGCTGTACATGGAGGACGAGGCCGGCCAGGACGAGAAGCTGCTGGCGGTGCCCGTCGACAAGCTGCACCCGTTCTACACCGACGTGAAGAACTACACCGACCTGCCGGAGATCGTGACCGAGCAGATCGCCCACTTCTTCCAGCACTACAAGGACCTGGAAAAGGGCAAGTGGGTCAAGATCCTGCGCTGGGGCAACGCCGAAGAGGCCGCCCGGATGATCGAGGAAGGCATGGCGCGCGCCGCCGAGGCGAACGCCGGCAAGCCCGGTGCCATCATCTGACGACCCCCGCGGCCGCGTGAGCGTCCTCAAGGGCGACATCACGCGGCAGTCGGTGGACGCCATCGTCAACGCCGCCAACAGCGCCTTGAAGCGCGGCGGCGGCGTCGACGGGGCGATTCACGCCGCCGCCGGCCCGGCCCTTCAGGACGAGCTGGACCGCATCGGCGGCTGCCCGACCGGCGAATGCCGGCTCTCCCACGGCCACCGCCTGCCCGCCCCGTGGATCATCCACGCGGTCGGCCCGGTCTGGCGCGGTGGCGGATCGGACGAGGACGACCTCTTGGAGCGCTGTTACCGCAACGCGCTCGATCTCGCCCGCCGGCACGGGCTGCGCACCCTCGCCTTTCCGGCCATCGGCACGGGCATCTTCAGCTTCCCCAAGGACCGCGCCGCCCGCATCGCCGTGGCGGCGGTGCTGGACGAACTGGGCCGGGACGACGCCGTGACCGACGTCCGCTTCGTCTGTTTCGATGACGAAACGGCGGAGATTTATCGCGGAATTCTGTCACGCCCTGGCGCCTGAAGCGGCAATCCGCCGCGTGCCGGACCGACCTGTTTCGCCATCGTATCGACACCTGCGACACCACGTCACGCTGCAATGCAGCATGAGCGGCGTTCTGTCGCGTTGCAGCCGCGCGGTTTCGGGTCCACCCCTGTTTGCCATGAAAGCGTCCCACGCCGGGGGTACACTGGCGTGCTACGACTTCGCCCTCTTCCTCCAGCGGAATCGGACATGACCGTTCGCAACCTCGACCGCCTGTTCAAGCCCGCCTCGATCGCCCTCATCGGCGCCAGCCGCAAGCCGCAGTCGATCGGCGCCGTGGTGGCCCGCAACCTGTTCAACGCCGGCTTCGACGGCCCGATCATGCCGATCGGCGCGGAGCGCGCGGTGGAAGGCGTGCTGACCTACCGGACGGTGGCGGACCTGCCGGTCACGCCCGACCTCGCGGTGATCTGCACCCCGCCCGACACGGTGCCGGCGACCATCGCCGAACTGGGCGCGCGCGGCACCAAGGCGGCGGTCATCCTGTCCACCGGCTTCGGCAAGGAGAAGCAGCAGCAGGTGCTGGACGCCGCCAAGCCGCACCTGCTGCGCGTGCTGGGGCCGAACAGCCTGGGCGTGATGGTGCCGGGGCGCGGGCTCAACGCCTCCTTCGGGCACGTGACGCCGAAGAAGGGCGACGTGGCGCTGGTGGCGCAGTCGGCGATGGTCATCACCTCCATCGTCGATTGGGCGACGGCGCGCGGCATCGGCTTCTCGCACCTGATCTCGCTGGGCGAGAAGTCCGACGTCGATTTCGGCGACCTGCTGGATTATCTGGCGTCCGACGGCACGGTGCGGGCCATCCTGTTGTACATCGAGAGCATCAACGACGCCCGCAAGTTCATGTCGGCGGCGCGCACCGCCGCCCGCCAGAAGCCGGTCATCGTCATCAAGGCCAGCCGCACCGAGGAGGCGCAGCAGGCCGCCACCTCGCACACCGGGGCGCTGGCCGTGTCGGACGCGGTGTACGACGCCGCCTTCCGCCGCGCCGGCATCCTGCGCGTGGCCGAGCTGGACGAGCTGTTCGACGCGGTGAACACGCTGTCGACCGGCGTGCCGATCACCGGCGACCGGCTGGCCATCCTGACCAACGGCGGCGGCATGGGCGTCATGGCGACGGACAGCCTCGTGCAGGCCGGCGGCCGGCTGGCCGCCCCCACGGCGGAGACGCTGGGCAAGCTGGACGCCGCCTTCGGCGCCGCCGCCGGGCACGGCAACCCGCTGCGCATCGGCGGCGACGCCGATCCCAAGCGCTATGCCGCGGCGCTGGACGCGCTGCTGGACGACGGGGCCAACGACGCGATCCTGGTGCTGCACTGCCCGCACGCCATGGTCGACTCCACGGCCGTCGCGCATGCCGTCGTCGACACCATCCACAAGCACACCGGCCGCCGCCACCCGGTGCTGACCAGCTGGCTGGGCGACGGTTCGGCCGTCGGCGCGCGCAAGCTGTTCGCCGGCAACCGCCTGCCCACCTACGAGACGCCCAGCCAGGCGGTCCGCGCCTTCATGCATCTGGTCGAATACCGGCGCAACCAGCAGCTGCTGATGGAAACGCCGCCCTCGGTGCCCGACGCCTTCGACGCCGACCGCATCGGCGTGCAGCGCATCATCGCCCGCGCCATCGCCGAAAAGCGCGAGTGGCTGACCGAGTACGAGGCCAAGCGCGTGCTCGCCGCCTATGGCGTGCCGGTGGTCGACACCCGCTGCGCCAAGACCCCCGACGAGGCCGCGCACTGCGCCGCGGTGATCGGCGGCCCGGTGGCGCTGAAGATCCTGTCGCCCGACATCCCGCACAAATCGGACGTCGGCGGCGTCGTGCTGCACCTGACCGACGCCGAGGAGGTGCGCGGCGAGGCCGAGGCGATGCTGGGCCGCGTGCGCGAAATGGCCCCCGACGCCCGCATCGAGGGCTTCACGGTGCAGGAGATGGCCGTCCGTCCGGACGCCTACGAACTGATCATCGGCATGACCGAGAACGAGCTGTTCGGCCCGGTCCTGCTGTTCGGCGAGGGCGGCATCGGGGTGGAGGTGGTGGAGGACTGCGCGCTGGCCCTGCCGCCGCTGAACATGCAGCTCGCCACCGAGCTGATGGGCCGCACCCGCATCTGGCGCCGTATGCAGGGCTTCCGCTCGCGCGCGGCGGTGGACATCGAGGCGGCGGCGCTGACGCTGAACCAGGTCTCGCAGCTCATCGTCGACTTCCCCGAGGTGGTCGAGCTGGACATCAACCCGCTGCTGGTCGACGCCGACGGCGTGCTGGCGCTGGACGCCCGCATCAAGGTGGCGGTGCCCGCCCTGCCCGGCGCCAAGCGGCTGGCCATCCGACCCTATCCCAAGGCGCTGGAGCACCACGTCTCGATCAAGGACGGCCGCCACTTCCTGATCCGGCCGATCCTGCCGGAGGACGAGCCGCTGGTGCACGACATGTTCGCCCGCATGACGCCGGAGGACATCCGCCTGCGCTTCTTCGCGCCGATGAAGAAGCTGTCGCATCAGGCCGCCGCGCGCCTGACGCAGATCGACTACGACCGCGAGATGGGCCTGCTGGCCATCGGCCCCGACCCCGAATCGGGCAAGGACGCGATGTACGGCGTGGTCCGCATCGCCGCCGATCCCGACAACCTGCGCGCCGAATACGCGGTGATGGTCCGCTCCGACATGAAGGGCCAGGGCCTCGGCTACCTTCTGATGAAGGAGATCCTGGTGTACGCCAAGTCACGCGGCATCAAGGAGGTGTACGGCGAGGTGCTGCGCGAGAACACCAACATGCTGGGCATGTGCCGCCACCTGGGCTTCGTGCGCAAGGAGAACCTGGACGAGCCCGGCGTGGTCGAGGTGCACATCGACCTGACCAAGAACCTGGAGTAGGCGGCCCCTTGGATCGCGCGGGGAAAGGAGCCATACTCAGGGCATGTCCGATCCCGCGCGGCACAGGATGACGGTGGAGGAGTTCCTCGTCTGGGACGATGGAACCGACACGCGTTACGAACTGATCCGGGGCGAGCCCGTCGCCATGGCGCCGCCGGGCGGCCCGCATTCGGCGCTTGCCGGCGCGCTGACCGTGCGGATCGGCGTTCGCCTGCGGCCGCCGTGCCGGATCTATTCGGAAGCGGGCATTCGCTTCGCCGACCGGAACGACCTGTACTTCCAGGCCGACATCGCCGTGTCCTGCCGCCCGCTCGCGGAAGGAAAGGGCGGCGTTCCCGATCCGACGCTGATCGTCGAGGTGCTGTCCCCCTCCACGACTCGCCACGACGCGCGCGAGAAGCTTCCCCTTTATCGGCAGATCCCGTCGGTGCAGGAGATTCTGCTCATCGACTCGACGCGCCGCCGGGCCGAGATGTGGCACCGCGAAGGCGACGCGTGGCGGGTGCAGGACATCATCGGCGACGGCGCGCTGCGCTTCCATTCGCTGGACGTCGAGATCGCCATGGCCGACCTCTACGAGGGGGTTCTCTGACGCATGTCCGATCCCGCGCGGCACAGGATGACGGTGGAGGAGTTCCTCGCCTGGGACGATGGAACCGACACGCGTTACGAACTGATCCGGGGCGAGCCGGTCGCCATGGCGCCGCCCTCGGCGATGCATGGCGCCATCGCGTCCGGGCTGTCCCGCCAGATCGGGAACCGCCTGCGCTCGCCGTGCCGGACCATCTCCGAAGCCGGCATCCAGGTTCCCGGGCGCGTCGATTCGTATTTCCAAGCCGATGTCGCCGTGACCTGCTGCCCACTCACGGCCGGAACGGTCGAGGTGCCCGAACCGGTCTTCATCGCGGAGGTGCTGTCGCCCTCGACAGCGGATTACGACCGCGGAACCAAGCTTCCGCTCTACCGGCAGATCGCGTCGGTGCAGGAAATCCTGCTCATCGACTCGACGCGCCGCCGGGCCGAGATGTGGCACCGCGAAGGCGACGCGTGGCGGGTGCAGGACATCATCGGCGACGGTGCGCTGCGCTTCCACTCCCTCGACATCGAGATCGCCATGGCCGACGTGTACGACGGCATCCTCTGAACCGCGTTTGACGCCTCGCGCGGATCGCGGTAGCCCTTTGGCCGAACAACCACAGGGTAGAGGCCCCCCGCCATGACCGCGCCGCGCGACCGGGTGCTGGACGTCGAGGAACGTCCGGCCCCCGCGACCTTCGTCCTGCTCAGCCTGCAGCACCTGTTCGCCATGTTCGGCGCGACGGTGCTGGTGCCCATCCTCACCGGCCTGGATCCGGCGGTGGGTCTGGTGTCGTCGGGGCTGGGCACGCTGATCTACCTGGCCTTCACCAAGTGGCGGCTGCCGGCCTATCTCGGCTCGTCCTTCGCCTTCATCGGGCCGATCATCGCCGCGACGGCCATCGGCGGCACCGGCGGCGCGCTGATCGGCGCCTGCGCGGCGGGCGCGGTCTATGTGGTGGTCGGCCTGCTGATCAAGGCGTTCGGCGTGCGCTGGCTGATGGCGCTGCTGCCGCCGATCGTCGTCGGCCCGGTCATCGTGGTGATCGGCCTGGGCCTCGCCTCGGTCGCCGTGGGCATGGCGCAGAACACGGCCGGCGGCGGCCCCTACAGCCTGCCGCACTTCCTGGTCGCGCTGTTCACGCTGGGCAGCATCTTCGTCTATTCGATCGTGCTGCGCGGCTTCTTCACGGTGGTGCCGATCCTGCTGGGCATCGTCACCGGCTATCTGGCGGCGCTGCTGGCCGGGATGGTCGATTTCACGGCCATCGCCAACGCGCCGCTGTTCCAGGTGCCCAACTTCCACCTGCTGTTCGCCAACGCCCGGGAAGGCACCTCGGCGCTGGCCATGATCCTGCTGGTGGCGCCGGTGGCGCTGGTGACCATCGCCGAGCACATCGGCGGCCAGATCGTGCTGAGCCGCGTCGTCGGCCGCAACTTCATCAAGGACCCCGGCCTGCACCGCTCGATCATCGGCGACGGCGTGGCGACCATGGTTGCCGGCGCCATCGGCGGCCCGCCCGCCACCACCTATGGCGAGAACATCGGCGTGCTGGCGGTGACGCGCATCTTCAGCGTCTGGGTCATCGGCGGGGCGGCGGTGATGGCGATCGTCCTGGGCTTCGTCGGCAAGCTGTCGGCGTTCCTGTCCAGCATCCCGCCGGCGGTGATGGGCGGCGTGTCGATCGCCCTGTTCGGCGTCATCGCGTCCAGCGGCATCCGCACGCTGATCGAGGGCAAGGTGGACCTGGGCGACAAGCGCAACCTGCTGATCTCCTCCACCATCCTGGTGATCGGCATCGGCGGGGCGAGCCTGAAGTTCGGCGACGGCGGCTTCGTGGTGTCGTCGATGGCGCTGTCGGCGGTGCTGGGCGTGCTGCTCAACGCCGTTCTGCCCGGCCGCACCAGCGGCGCGCAGAACGAGGCGATCCTGTCGGCCGGGCACGGGTAAACGTTGGGTTTTCGCTGCGCTCAACCCAACCTACGGGTCCGTCGGAGGTTGGGTTGAGGCGCCAGCCGCAAAACCCAACGTCAGATCAGCGATTCCAGCACCCGGTCGGGCGGGGGGTGGCCGTCGACGAAGGCCTTGATGTTGATGATGACCTTCTCGCCCATGTCGATGCGGCCCTCGATGGTGGCCGAGCCCATGTGCGGCAGCAGCACCACGTTGTCGAGCCGCAGCAGCTTGGGGTTCACCGCCGGCTCGTGCTCGAACACGTCGAGGCCGGCGCCGGCCAGCTCGCCCTTTTGCAGCATCTTCGTCAGCGCCGTCTCGTCGATCACCTCGCCCCGCGAGGTGTTGACGATGAAGCAGTGCGGACGCAGCAGCTTGAGGCGCCGTTCCGACAGCAGATGGTAGGTCGCCGGGGTGTGCGGGCAGTTGATGGAGATGACGTCCATCCGCGCCAGCATCTGGTCCAGGCTGTCCCAGTAGGTCGCCTCCAGCTCCGTCTCCACGTCCGGGTGGACGCGGCGGCGGTTGTGGTAGTGGATCGACATGCCGAAGGCGCGGGCGCGCCGCGCCACCGCCTGGCCGATGCGGCCCATGCCCAGGATGCCCAGGCGCTTGCCCCAGATGCGGTGGCCGAGCATCGTCGTCGGCCCCCAGCCCTTCCATTGGCCGGAGCGCACCAGCCGCTCGCCCTCGGTCAGGCGGCGGGCCACGGCGAGGATCAGCGCCATGGTCATGTCCGCGGTGTCCTCGGTCAGCACGCCCGGCGTGTTGGTGACCGCGATGCCGCGCTCGCGCGCCGCCTTGAGGTCGATGTGGTCGACGCCGGTGCCGAACGAGGCGATCAGCCGCAACTGCGTCCCGGCGGCCTCGATCGCCGCGCGGTCGATGCGGTCGGTCACGGTGGGCACCAGCACGTCGGCGGTCTTCAGCGCCGCCGCCAGTTCGTCGTGCGTCAGCGGCACGTCGTCCGGATTGAGGCGGGTGTCGAACAGCTCCATCATCCGCGTCTCGACCACGTCCGGCAGCTTGCGGGTGACGACGACCAGCGGCTTCTTTTTGTCGGGCATCGAACGGTGCTCCCTCTTCCCCCCAGCATTGTGCCATAGCAAGCGCCGCGCGGCCCTGTCCAGACGGTGCACCCGCCCTGCTCCAACAAAGTGGGTGTGACGAAGGCGGGACGGGACGGGCGCGGCCTTGCCCGGACGGAGTACCCCTAACTATAGTGGTCGCACGCGCGGAGATTCCACCTTATACCGGGGTCGGCTCCGCATCCCTGCTCCGTTGCCGCTGTCGAGGTCCGTCGATGCTGTCCGGAATCCGTCTCGCGATGGCCGTTCTGGCTCTGGCCGCCGGCCTGTCGGCCGGCCCGCCGCCGGCCGCCGCCGCCGAGGGCGGGGGCGC
>DASWVP010000538.1:0-1881 GCA_036401175.1 Azospirillum sp.
GGCCGGGGCGCACTACCGGGAGATCGCCGCCGCGGTGTTCGGCGAGCGGCGCGTGCGCGAGGACTGGGGCAAGGGCTCCAGCCTGCGCGACGCCACCATCCTGCTGGTGAAGACCGGACGCGCCCTGATGGAGGGCGGCTACCGCACGCTGCTCAAGCCGCGCAAGCGGCGCCGGCCCTCCCACCCCGATCGATAGGGGGTGGGGACGTTGCGGTCCCGCATCTTTCCCCTCCCCGACTCCGCGCCTCTTCGCCCACTCTTGCCGCAGGGCGACCGGCCGCGCCGCCGACAGCGACAGAGCGATGGAGGCACACCATGCACGACCGCACCAGCGCGGCCGCGCCGCACTATCTGCACACCCGCGCGGCCGGCGACTTTCTCGGCCTGTCCCCGCGCACCTTGGAGAAATTCCGCGTCTCCGGCGGCGGCCCCGCCTACCGCAAGCTCGGCCGGCGCGTCGTCTACGCCGCCGCCGACCTGGAGCGCTGGGCCGAGGCGCGGACCCGCACCTCGACCTCCGACCCCGGCCAAGCGGCCGGGCGGAGCGCACGGCATGGGGAGGACCGGTGATGCCCACACCCCGCACCCTCTCCGGCGCCGGCGAGCGCGGCCGGCTCGTTCCCTTCACCGCCATTCCCGACGCCATCGCCCCGCGCGACCAGCGCGACCTCATGGAGCGGCCGTTCTTCTCGCTGGCCAAGGGCCGGCGGGTGGCGCCGATCCACTACCGCACCACCGGGGTGGAAGTCATCGTCGAGGCGCTGCCGGCGCACGGCATGGCGACCATCTGGGACGCCGACGTGCTGATCTGGGCGGCCAGCCAGATCGTCGAAGCGCTCGACCACGGCCTTACCCCGTCGCGTCTGATCCGCTTCACCCCCTACCAGCTCCTGAAGGCGACCGGCCGCGAAACGACGCAGCGCCATTACCAGCTGCTGCGCGGCGCCCTGCACCGGCTGCAAGCCACCGTGGTGCGCACCACCATCCGCCACGGCGAGGGCTGGCGGCAGCGGTCGTTCTCCTGGATCACCGAATGGGGCGACCGCGTCGACGCCCGGGGCCGTAGCCACGGCATGGAGCTGGTGCTGCCCGACTGGTTCTTCCGCGGCGTCCTGGACCGCACGCTGGTGCTGAGCATCGACCCGGCCTACTTCCGGCTGACCGGCGGCATCGAGCGCTGGCTCTACCGCGTCGCCCGCAAGCACGCCGGCCACCAGTGGCGCGGCTGGTGCCTGGATTTCCGCCACCTGCACGCCAAGTCGGGCAGCCTCGCGCGCTACTCCGACTTCGCGCTCGACCTGCGCCGGCTCGCCGCCCGGCAGGCACTGCCCGGCTACGCGCTGCGCGTCGTCCGCCCGCCCGGCGGGGGCGAGACGCTGCACGTCCGGCCGGTCGCCATCCCGCCCACCGAGGCTGTGGACAACCCTGTGCGCAAGCCTGTGCACAACCGGGCGGCCACGGTGGACGGTGACGATACTTCGGGCGAGGACGACGTCGATACATCGGGCGCAGCGGACTCGATACATCGGGCGCACGAACCGGGCGCAAGCCCTTGGCCGGAAACGCCGATCCGGCCCCGTAACTTCTCTAACAAAGAGTCTAACAAAGAAACCTGTTGTTGGCCGCGGCCCGCTCCGGCGCTGCGCGGCGGGAGGCGGTCATGATCGTCGCCGTCGTCAACCACGCGCCGGGGTCCGGCAAGACGGCGCTGGCCGTGCACCTGGCCGGCGAACTGGCGCTGCGCGGCCGGCGGGTGCTGCTCGCCGACGCCGGGCTGGAGGCCGGGGCGCTGCGCTGGGCGGAGGCCCGCCGCCGCAACGGCCACCCCGCGCGGTTCGAGACGGTGGGGCTCGACCGGGAGCTGCTCGCCGCCGGCCGCCT
>DASWVP010000539.1:0-2940 GCA_036401175.1 Azospirillum sp.
ACGCTGTTCCTCAAGGAACTGCCGCTGCGCTCCGCCAAGGCGCACGGCGAGGCGTCATCCGCCGCGTGAGAAGTCTCTGACGTTGGGCCGCGCCTGCGGCTTGGCGCCAACCTACGGGGACATGCGCTTCGCCGTAGGCCCAACGTCGGGCGCGCTTCGGACGGCGGATGGAACAACCGGGCACCCATCCTGTTGGAGAAGTACATTCCTCCGACGGAGTATGCAGCCATGCGGGCTCGCGCCCGAACCCTTCTGCTCGCCCTGCTGCTGGGCGCCGCCGGCCCGGTCCCGGCGGCGGTGGCGGCCGACGCCCAGCAAAGCGCCGCCCTTCAGGGTGGCGGCGCCGGCAAGCTGGGCCTCGCGGGGTGCGCGGCGCGGCGCATCCTGTTGTTCGACGTCTACCGCCTGCGCCTCTACCTGCCGCGACAGTCCGTGCACGAGACGGCCGCCTTCGACCGCCGCCTGTCCAAGGTGGTGGAGCTGGAGGTCACCTATCCGGGGAACATCCCCGGCGACATGCCCAGCGCCTGGCGCAGCCGTTTCCAGGAAAGCCTGCCGCCGGCGCTGATCGCCGACCTGGGGGGCATCTACCGCGACCTGCGCGGCGGCGACGTGCTGTCCATCGAATACCGGCCGGAGCGCGGCTCGCTGGTGCGGCTCAACGGCGCGGTGCAGATCGCCGACCACGGCCCGGCGCTGATCGAGGCGCTGCTCGACATCTGGATGGGGCCGCGCGCGCTGAACCCCGAGATCCGGCGGCAACTGCTGAGCGGACGCTGCTGACGCCGCCTTTGCCGCGTCAACTGGGGAACGGCGGGTCCTCGCCCAGCTTGTCCTCGATGTACAGCATGTTGACCAGCACCAGCACGGTCACCGCGAGGGGAGCCGCCAGGAACATGCCGAGCAGGCCGAACAGCAGCCCGCCCACGGTGATGGCGCCGATGGTGACGGCGGGCGGCAGGTCGACGATGCGCTTCTGGACCAGCGGCGTCACCAGTTGCCCCTCCGCCTGCTGGATGGCCAGATAGAGCAGCGCCACCCACAGCGCCGTCTGCGGATCCTGCGTGAACGCGATGAGCAGCGCCGGCGCGGCCGCCAGGATGGGCCCGATGAACGGGATGAACTCCAGCAGCATGGCCAGCAGCCCCAGCCCCAGCGCCGCCGGTATGCCCAGCAGCATCAGCCCGGCCGTGGTCAGCGCGCCGACGATGGCCATGGCGATGAACTGGGCGATCAGCCACTTCCACAGCGTATCGCCCAGCGTGTCCAGCACCTCGTACGCCCGCGTGTGGCCGGCCGGCGGCACCAGCAGGACAAGGCCGCGCCGGTACACCTCCGGCGTCGCCGCCACGTACAGCGCGATGAACAGCACGATGACCGCGTCGCCCAGGAAGTAGACCACGCTGGGCGCGATCTGCCGCAGGCGGTTCAGCCAGGGGCCGACGCCCCCCTCCTTTGTGATCTGCTCGCGGATCTCGCTGGGAAGCTGCTCGATGGCGCGGCCGATCTGCTCGGACAGCTGGCTGACCTCGGCCAGCGCCCAGGCGCCCATCAGCCAACCGCCGCCGACCACCACGGCCAGCAGGGTCAGCAGAATGCCGGCCAGCCCCCACATTTCGGACAGACCGGTCAGGCGCTTCAGCAGGCCGGCGACGCGCCGCAGCAGGATGGCGAACAGCACGCCCGCGAAGGCCAGCAGCACGGCGTGCGATATCTGCAGCAGCAGGTAGCAGAGCGCCACCACCCCGGCGACGATCAGCGCCTTCCAGGTGAAGACGCGCAGTTCCCCGGTGATGGTGTGCCTCGGGGCGACGCCGCCCGGGTCCTCGCCGGCCGGACCCTCGCCGGCCGGGCTCCCGCCGCCCTGGCCGAGTTGGCGCAGCGTCCGCGCCGCCTCCCGCTTGCCGTCCATCCGCCCCTCCGTCCGTTCCCATCGGAAACGCGGCGGGTGGGCGGACGTGCCGCGCCGGATTAGACTTTTCCGCGCGGACGGCCGGAGGGGCCGGGGAGCGAAGCGTCAGTGCGTCGTTTCGGGCGGCGTGAAGGGGTGCGTCTCGCGCACGGGCGCGAGGCGGCGGTCGCACGGGCTGGGATGGCGCTGGCAGGTGCGCGTGTACAGGTCCGTCATCCTGTGGATGCGGTCCGGATCCTGGTGCTGGCGCGCGCGGACCAGATTGTCCCAGACGATCTGCCGGATGGCGGCGTCGCCGTACGGCTCGCTCATCAGGGCCACGGCGCGCTCGGCGGCCTCCTCCAGCGTCAGGTGCTCGTGCTCGGCGATGGCCGCGACTTCCTCCGGCGGCAACGTCGGGACGTCAACGCCGTCAACGGGCTTCGACCCAACCGGCCTGGACATGGTGTCCTCCTCCGCGGTGTCGCCGCGGATCTCGCGGCCCCGCCGGTGGTGGGGGGCCGCACCTTACGTAATGATAACGTAATCATACACCCGCCCGGTTGCGCGCGCCCGAGACCAACTGTCGCGCCCCACCCTTGTTGAAGAGGGGGATGCCACTCCATATGCATCGCGCGCCCGCCCGACCGGATACGGCGGCGCCAAGGAGACGAGCAGTGATGACCCCTGAGGAACGCAATCTCATCGAGGATCTCTTCCGCCGCCTGCGCCAGTCGGAGGCGCAGCCGCGCGACCCGGACGCCGAACGGCTGATCCACGATTCCCTTCGGGCCCAGCCGGGCGCCGCCTATTACCTGGCGCAGTCGGTGCTGGTGCAGCAGCACGCGCTGACCGCCGCGCAGCAGCGCATGGAGGAGCTGGAGCGGCAGCTCGACGACGCCCGGCGCCAGCAGCAGCAGCCGGCGCAGCCGGGCGGCGGCGGCTTCCTGGGCGGTCTCTTCGGGTCCGCCCGACCGCCGGAGCCGCCGCGCCCCCGCGCCGGCTCGGTTCCCAGCTCGGTCCCGGGCTACCCTCCCGCTCCGACCGGC
>DASWVP010000540.1:0-3678 GCA_036401175.1 Azospirillum sp.
TGTTCAGGCCGGCTTCCAGCCAGAAGGAGGCCGACATGCCGCCGCCGAGGTCTTCCGTGCCACGGAAGCCCAGACGCGAGCTGTTGTAGCCGGAGTCGGTCAGCTGGGTGCGGTCGGCGACGGTGCCACGGCCGACGGTGACGACTGCGTCAACGATGCCGAACAGCGTGACCGACGATTGAGCAGAAGCTGCGCCGGCGGCGGCCAGGACAGCCAGAGCAATCAGGGACTTTTTCATGCAAGTTTCTCCAAGGTTAAACAGAGGGCTCCGGTGCGAAGGGGGCTCGAAAATGCAGGCACTTTTGTGCTCCCACCGGATCCCCGGGCCAACCTCCTTTTGGGAAGTTGGGCTTATTGCACCAGAGCAGCCCTGCTTTCGCAAAGTATTTAGCCTTTGCAGGGGCCAATCGTTGCAGGCGGACAACACCGCAAAACGGCCGAGTGGAACCCGCGCAACATCGGTGCAGCGAGGTTCCGCAAACGGCCCCGGCGTGCGCTCGAACGTGGTTGGCTTACGCGCGCGCCCCGCGGCTGGGGACGGTCTATTAGACTTGCCTGATGGATCGATTCCTCGGCGCCGCCGACAGCGCTCTGCGGACACTTTTCGCCAAACCCCACGCCGGCCGCCCCTGCCCGATGGTTCCGGCCGACGAAACCAGGCTGCAGGAGCGCGAGATGCGGCAAGCCGCGGCGCTCATGCGCGTGAACCACGTCGGCGAAGTCTGCGCGCAGGCGCTCTACACCGCCCAGGCGCTGGCGACGCGCGACCCGGCGCTGCGCCGGCACTTCGAGCGGGCAGCGGACGAGGAAACGGATCATCTGGCGTGGACCGCCGAGCGCCTGCAGGAACTGGGCGACCGGCCGTCCCTGCTCAACCCGCTCTGGTATGCCGGCGCTTTCGCGATCGGCCTGGTCGCGGGACGGCTCGGCGACCGGGTGAGCCTGGGTTTCGTGGTGGAGACCGAGCGGCAGGTCGAGGCCCACCTGGAGACCCACATGCGGCGCCTGCCGCCGGGGGACCACGCCTCGCGCGCGATCGTCGCCCAGATGAAGGACGACGAGGCGGCGCACGCCGGACAGGCGCTGGCGGCCGGGGCCGTGGAACTTCCGGCGCCTGCCAGAGCGCTGATGCGGGCGGCCGCCAAGGTCATGACCACGACGGCGCATTACATCTGAGCACGCCTTCAGCCCGGCAGCACCTCGAAGCTGGTCGTGATCGCCGCCGTCTTCGCCAGCATGATGCTGGCGGAGCAGTACTTCTCGTGGCTCATGGCGATCGCACGCTCGACCGCCGCCGGCGGCACGTCGTTGCCTTTCACGGTGAAGTGCATGTGGATCTTCGTGAACACCTTGGGGTCGGCGTCCGCGCGCTCGGCAGTCAGCTTCACGGAGCAGGCACGGACGTCATGGCGCCCGCGCTGCAGGATCAGCACGACGTCGTAGGCCGTGCAGCCGCCGGTGCCGGCCAAGACTGTTTCCATCGGCCGCGGCGCCAGGTTCTGCCCGCCCTGGGCGGGGCGCGCCGGGTCGGGCGCACCATCCATCACCAGCACATGGCCGCTGCCGGTCTCGGCCAGGAAACCCATCCCGGAGCGGGCGCCGGTCGCTCCAGTCCAACTCACCGTGCATTCCATCACTTGATCCTCGTCAAAGCGGCCGGGCGGAAGTCTCAGTTTGAGACACTCGCGTGCTGCGACGCAGCAAGGCCGAGCTATACTCCCCCCAGAGCATAACGAAGTCGTTGTGCAGAGCATCAAGGCCACGACGGCACAGCCGGAGTGGCAGGCAGGTTGTCTCCTCCACCTCCTCCTTTGGTGGATTCAGCCCCCGAACCGCAAGGTCCGGGGGCTTTTTTCTGAGCTGCCCCCTCACCAGTACCGCTGAGCAGCAGTCTTATCATTGACCTGCCATGCCCAAGCACCTCACCCCGGCCGACTACCTCACGAAGATCCTCACGGCACGGGTCTACGACGTCGCGATCGAATCGCCCCTGGAGCCGGCCCGCAACCTCAGCCGGCGCCTCCACAACAAGGTGCTGCTCAAGCGGGAGGACCAGCAGCCGGTCTTCAGCTTCAAGCTGCGCGGCGCCTACAACAAGATGGCCCATCTGGCCCCGGAGCAGCTCGGGCGCGGCGTCATCTGCGCGTCGGCGGGCAACCATGCGCAGGGGGTGGCACTGGCGGCGCACCGGCTCGGCGCCCGCGCCATCATCGTGATGCCGGTAACGACGCCGCAGGTGAAGATCGACGCCGTCAAGGCGCTCGGCGGCGAGGTGGTGCTGCAGGGCGAGAGCTATTCCGACGCCTACCTGCACGCCGTCGACCTCGAACGTGAGCAGGAGCTCACATTCGTGCATCCCTTCGACGACCCGGACGTGATTGCCGGCCAGGGCACCATCGCCATGGAAATGCTGCGCCAGCACCAGGGACCGCTCGACGCCGTGTTTGTCGCCATCGGCGGCGGCGGCCTCATCGCCGGGGTGGCCAGCTACATCAAGGCCGTGCGGCCGGAGATCAAGGTGATCGGCGTTCAGATGAGCGACTCGGATGCCATGACCCAGTCGGTCGCGGCCCGCAAGCGCGTCACGCTCGGGGACGTCGGCCTGTTCTCCGACGGCACGGCCGTGAAGCTGGTGGGCGAGGAGACCTTCCGCATCGCCCGCGACCTGGTCGACGAGTACATCCGCGTCGACACCGACGCCGTCTGCGCGGCGATCAAGGACGTCTTCGTCGACACCCGTTCGATCGTCGAGCCCGCGGGCGCCATGTCGGTGGCGGCGATCAAGCAGTACGTGTCGGAGCGCAAGACGCGCGGCGAAACGTACGCCGCGATCCTGTGCGGCGCCAACATGAACTTCGACCGGCTGCGTTTCGTCGCCGAGCGGGCCGAGGTCGGCGAGGAGCGCGAGGCGCTGTTCGCGGTCACCATCCCCGAGGAGCGCGGCAGCTTCAGGCGCTTCTGCGCGCTGATCGGCGCCCTGCCCGGCGGGCCGCGCAACGTCACCGAGTTCAATTACCGCATCAGCGATGCGCAGCGCGCGCATGTGTTCGTCGGCGTCACGACGCACGGCAAGGGCGAGTCCACGCGCATCGCCGCCAATTTCACCCGGCACGGCTTCGAGGCGCTCGACCTCACCCACGACGAACTGGCCAAGGAACACATCCGGCACATGGTCGGCGGACATTCGGGGCTGGCGCGCGACGAGCGGCTGCTGCGCTTCGTGTTCCCGGAGCGTCCGGGCGCGCTGATGAAGTTCCTGTCGCACATGCAGCCGGGCTGGAACATCACCTTGTTCCACTACCGCAACCAGGGAGCGGACTACGGCCGCATCCTGGTCGGGCTGCAGGTACCGAAGAGCGACAACAAGGCGTTCAAGGAGTTCCTAGCCACGCTCGGCTATCCGTGCGTGGAGGAAACCGACAATCCGGTCTACCGCCTGTTCCTGCGCACCTGAGCGCCGGGGGCTTCCGCCGGGACCGGGCTGCTCGCCGCAGCGCCGGCGTCGGCTCCGGCACGCGGCAGTTCCAGGGTCAGCACGGACTGGCCATCGCCGCCTTGCGCCAGCACGGCGCGGCGGCCCTGCACCGACTGCAGCACCACGCCTTCCTCGATCGCCGCGCCGACGCGGAACGGCTTGGCCGGCTTGCCGTCGACGGAGATGAGCGCGACGCCTTTCTG
>DASWVP010000541.1:0-3510 GCA_036401175.1 Azospirillum sp.
CGCCGCGCCTCGTCGTTGCCGACCAGCGCGCGCTCCACCGGCGCGATCAGGCGGTGCAGCGCCTTGTTCCCGCGCCGCAGGGTCGGCGCCGCCGCCCCATCCGCCACGCCATCCGCGCTCTCGGCGGCGCGGCGGCGCGGCTTGGCGGGCTGCGTCAGGGCGCCGATGCCGAACACCGCCAGCACCGTCGCCGCGAAGATCAGCACCAGCAGCAGATCCACCGGCCGCTGCGACGGGCCGGCGGGCACGGCGGCGACGATGATCCAGCCCAGCCAATCACCGATCAGGCGCGCGAAACCGTCCATGGCAGTGCTCCTCAGACACGCAGGTTGACCATCCGCCAGATCATGACGATGCCGATCAGCAGGCCGCCGCCCGACCACGCCATCCCCAGCGGGAACAGCGGGTCGTCCTGGACCTGCCCGAAGTAGTCGGGGCTGAGCGCGACGATCCCGCCGCCGACCAGGAACGGCAGCACCGTCAGCATCAGCGCCGACAGCCGCCCTTCCGCCGACAAGGCGGAGACCTTGCGCAGCATGCCGGCGCGGGCGCGGATGATGCGCGACAGCCCGGCCAGCACCTCGGCCAGGTTGCCGCCGGACTGGTACTGGATCTTGATGGCGACGGTGACGAGGCCCAGCTCGGCGTGGCCGACGCGCTGCGCCAGCCGCTCCAGCGCCTCGCGGATTTCCAGGCCGTAGGTCATCTCGTCGACGACGATGCCGAACTCGCTGCCGATCGGGTCGGCCATCTGCTCGGCCACCAGCTTCATGGCGACGGGCACCGGGTGGCCGGCGCGCAGCGAGCGGACGATGACGTCCAGCGCGTCGGGCAACTGCTCGCCGAAGCGCTTCAGCCGGCGCCGTCGCGCCATGCCCAGCCACGCCAGCGGCAGGCCGACGCCGATCGCCAGCCCGGCGCCGGCCGCCTCCACCGGCGCCAGCCCCTGCTGCGACCAGCCGAGCAGGCCGGCGAGCGTGGCTGCCGCCGCCATGCCCGCCAGCAGCCGGGCGGTGGGAATGGCGGCCCCCGCCTGCTGGACAAGGCGGTCGAGCCGGCGCACCGGCGCCAGTTCGGACAGACGGCCCGCCTTACCGCCGTCGCGGCGCAGCAGCACGGCCAGCGCGTCCTCGCGCCCGGCGCCGCCGTCCAGCAGACGCTGCCGGCGGTTGACCGCACGCCGCCACCAGGGCCGCCCGGCCAGCAGCAGGTGCAGCCCCTCCACCAGGAACAGCACGCTCAGGAACAGCGCGGCGTAGAGCAGAAGATGCGGGTCGATGGCCATGGCGCCCGTCCTCCTCAGCCCAGCGGCCGGTCGGGGGAGAACAGCGACGGCTCCAGCGTCAGGCCGCGCGCCTTCAGATCCTCCAGGCAGCGCGGACGCTGGCCGGTAGCCCAGTGGCGGCCGTGCACCGTGCCGTCGGCATCCGTGCGGTCGCGGCGGAACAGGAAGATCTCGTTCATGACGATGACGTCGCCTTCCATGCCGACGATCTCGTGCACGCTGACCACGCGGCGGCGCCCGTCGCCCATGCGCTCCAACTGAAGGATGAGGTCGATGGCCGAGGCGATCTGGCCGCGGATGGAGCGCACCGGCATCTCGATGCCGGCCATGCCGATCATCTGTTCCAGGCGGCCCACCGCGTCGCGGCAGGTGTTGGCGTGCACCGTGGTCATCGATCCGTCGTGGCCGGTGTTCATGGCCTGGAGCATGTCGAATGCCTCGCCCGCGCGCACCTCGCCCAGGATCACCCGGTCGGGCCGCATGCGCAGCGCGTTCTTGACCAGATCGCGCTGGGCGATCTCGCCCTTGCCCTCCATGTTGGGCGGGCGCGTCTCCATGCGCGCGACGTGCGGCTGCTGAAGCTGGAGTTCGGCGGCGTCCTCGATGGTGACGATGCGCTCGGCATGGTCGATGAAGTTGGACAGCGCGTTCAGCATGGTCGTCTTGCCCGACCCGGTGCCGCCGGAAATGACGATGTTCCGCCGCCCACGCACGACGCAGCGCAGGAAGTCCGCCATCTCCCGCGTCAGCGCCCCGGCGTCGAGCAGCCGCTCGATGGTGTAGGGCACCTTGGCGAACTTGCGGATGGACAGCAGCGGCCCGTCCACCGCCACCGGCGGCACCACGGCGTTGACGCGGCTGCCGTCCGGCAGGCGGGCGTCGACCAGCGGCTGGCTCTCGTCCACCCGGCGCCCCACGGCCGAGACGATCTTGTTGATGATGCGCAGCAAATGCCGCTCGTCCTTGAAGCGGACGGGCGTGGTCTCCAGCCGGCCGGCGCGCTCGACGAACACCTGGGAATGGGTGTTGACCAGGATGTCGGAGACGGTCGGGTCCTTCAGCAGCGGCTCGATGGGGCCGAGGCCCAGCAGCTCGTCCAGCAGGTCGTTGACCAATTGCCCGCGCTCGGCGGCGTTCAGCGCCACCTTCTCGCGCGTCAGCAGCTCGCGCACCATCTCGCCGATCTCGCGGCGGAACTGGTCGGCGTCCAGCTTGTCGATGGCGGACAGGTTGATGACGTCCAGCAGTTCCTGATGCAGGCGGACCTTGAGCCGCACGTACTCCGCCGCAGCGTTGGAGGGCGGCGCGGCGGGCTCGGCGGCGGGTGGCGGAACGGGGGTGGCGGGGACTGCGGCGGCAGCCGGGGCGGCAAAGCGGCTGGCGGCGGGCGTGGGGATGAAGCGGCCGAGCATCGTCAGTCCCTTCATGCGGCTTCGGCGACGGCGCCGGCGGGCGCGCCGGCCACCGCCTCGGCGATGCGGCGCACCTCGCGGACGATGGCGCGGCCCCGGCCGGTGTCGAACAGCGGGGCGCCGGCCTCCACCGCCTCGGTCACCGCGCGGTAGTCGCTGGGCAGGTGGTAGCGGACCTCGCAGCCCAGCGCCCGCTCGGCATCCCGCAGTTCGGGGTTGCGCCCGAAGACGCGCGGGGAGAAGCGGTTCAGAACCGGCACCAGCGGCACGCCGCCCAGCCCTTCCTCGCGCAGCGTCTCCACCTGCCGCCGGGCGTGGCGCAGCGACGGCAGCGTCGCCTGCAGGACCAGCAGGATGGTGTCGGCGGCGCCCAGCGCGGCGCGGGTCCAGGCGGTCCAGGCGTGCGGCAGGTCGATGACGACCTGTTCGTACTCGCTGGCCGCCGTTTCGATCAGCGCCAGCGCCATCTCCGGCGTCAGCGTCTCCAGCGGCATCACCGCCGCCGGGGCCGGCAGCACGTCCAGGCCGGAGCCGTGGCGCGCCATGGTGCCGCGCAGCAGCGCGCCGTCCAGCCGGTCGAAGGCGGGCACCAGTTCGGCGAAGCCGGCCTTGGAATCCAGGTCCAGGTGGAACCCGGCCGAGCCGAACTGCACATCGAGGTCGAGCAGGCAGACGCGGCCCGCGTTGCGTTCCCGCCGGGCCAGCGCGCTGGCCAGCAGCACGGCCACGGTGGTGGCGCCGGAGCCGCCGGTGGCCTTCATCATCGCCACCACCCGGCCGCGGCGCCGCTGCGCCGTCCGCGCCCCGCGCGCG
>DASWVP010000542.1:0-7300 GCA_036401175.1 Azospirillum sp.
CGCCCAGCGCTGGGCGGACGCGGAGGTCGCCTACCGCGCCGCGCTCGACCGGGATGCCGGGCTGGTGGAGGGGCACGAGAATCTCGGCCTCGTGCTCGTCAAGCTGGGCCGGCAGGAGGAGGCCCTGGCCATCCTCGACGCCGCCGGGCGGCTGCGTCCCGAGCGGCCGCTGTGGCGGGCGCGGGGCACCGCGCTGCTGGCGCTGGGCCGGGCGCGGGAGGCGGCCGAGAGCTACGCGCGGGAGATGGAGTTCCACCCGACCGACGCCGGCCTGCACTGGAACCGCGCCTTCGCGCTGCTGCTGGCCGGCAATCTGGCCGAGGGCTGGGAAGAGTTCGAATGGCGCCGCGACGACGCCAACGCCCAGCCGCCCTGGCGCGCCTTTCCCCAGCCGACGTGGCGCGGCGAGGACGTACGGGGCCGTACGCTCCTGCTGTACGCCGAGCAGGGGTTGGGCGACACGATCCAGTTCCTGCGCTATGTGCCGCTGGTGGTGGCGCGCGGCGCGCGCGTGGTGCTGGAGGTGCAGCCGCCCCTGCTGCCGCTGCTGGACGGTTTCGCCGGTCCGGTCCAGGTGATCGGCCGCGGCGACCCGCTGCCGAACTTCGACGTCGAATGCCCGCTGATGAGCCTTCCGCGCCTTTTCGGCACGCGGGTGGACAGTGTGCCGGCCGAAATCCCGTATCTGAAGCCGGACCCAGCACGCGTCGCGGCGTGGCGGGCGCGGCTGGGGGCGGGGCAGGGGGCGAAGGTGGGGCTGGTGTGGGCCGGCAACCCGCGCTTCCAGGCCGACGACCTGCGCTCGCCGCGCCTGGAGGGGCTGCGCGCGGTGCTGGACGTGCCGGGCGTGCGCTTCTTCGGCCTTCAGATGGGCGACGGGCGCGCCGACCTGGAGCGGGTGCCGGTGCCGGCGGGCTTCACCGACCTGGGCGGCGCCATCGGCGATTTCGCCGACACCGCGGCGATCATGGCGAACCTGGACGTGGTGGTCAGTTCCTGCACCAGCGTGGCGCATCTGGCGGGCGCGCTGGGCGTGCCGGTGTGGGTGGCGCTGCCCTTCGCGCCGGACTGGCGCTGGCTGCTGGAACGCGAGGACAGCCCCTGGTACCCGACCGCCCGGCTGTTCCGCCAGGACCGCGTCGGCGACTGGACCGGCGTCGCCCGGCGCATCGCGGCGGCGCTGGCCGCGCTGGGCTGACGTTGGGTTTTCGCCGCGCTCAACCCAACCTACGGGAACGTTCCGCGTAGGTTGGGTTGAACCGAAGGTGAAAACCCAACGCCGGGCGCTACTCGAACACCGGCACGAAGACCTTGGTTTCGGGGTCGATGACCCAGAGTTCGCCGTTGTCGATGTCGAACCACCAGCCATGGATGTGCAGGTGGCCCTGGACGATGCGTTCGCGCACGAAGGGGAAGGTCATCAGGTTCTCGACCGAGCCGCGCACGGCGGCGCGCTCGACGAGATGCGGGCAGTCCTGCAGGTAGGCGGAGGACTTCGGTTCGCCCTCGCCGCAATCGCCGCCGGCGGCGGGGATGAAGCGCTCGCACGCGGACTGGGCGATGGACACCCACGGCGCGATGAAGTCGCCCGGCGGCGGCTCGCCGGAGTTCAGGCGGATCAGGCCCTGGATGCCGCCGCAGCGCGCGTGGCCCAGCACGATGACGTGCCGCACCTCCAGGATCTTCACCGCGTATTCGATGGCCGCCGAGGTGCCGTGGTAGTGGCCGTCGGGCTGGTAGGGCGGCACCAGGTTGGCGACGTTGCGCACGACGAACAGCTCGCCCGGCTCCGCCTGCGTCAGCAGCGCCGGGTCGACGCGGGAGTCCGAACAGCCGATCAGCAGCACGTCCGGCTTCTGCCCGTGCTCCGCCAACTCGCGCATGCTTTCGGGATTGCGCTCGTAATAGCGGGCGCGGAAACCCTTGACCCCGGCCATCAGCCGGCGGATGGCATCGTGCTGTGCGCGGTGCGGCATGCGTCTGCTCTCCCTTGGTGGTGGCGACCGTGACCGGTGTGTTGCTGCGATGTAATACAAATGGGCGGGCGTTCCAAGCTTGACGCGCGTCAAGCTTCCGCTGGCTCCGTCGCGGTCGGCTCGCCCCAGCGCGTGACGGTGCCGGCGTCCAGCCCGAACAGGTCCAGCGCGCGGCCCACCGTGTGGTTCACCATGTCGTCCAGGCTGCGCGGCCTGGCGTAGAAGGCGGGCACGGGCGGGGCGATGACGGCGCCCATTTCGGCAAGCTGCGTCATGGTGCGCAGGTGGCCGACGTGCAGCGGCGTCTCGCGCACCATCAGCACCAGCGGGCGGCGTTCCTTCAGCACCACGTCGGCGGCCCTTGTGAGCAGGCTGGAGGTGACGCCCGTGGCGATCTCGCCCATGGTGCGGATGGAGCAGGGCGCGACGATCATGCCCATGGTGCGGAAGCTGCCGCTGGCGATGGCCGCGCCGATGTCGGCCGCGGCGTAGTGGACGGCGGCCAGCGCCCGCACCTGGGCGACCTTCAGGTCGGTCTCGTGCGCCAAAGTGACCTCGGCCGCACGGCTTATGACAAGGTGGGATTCCACGCCGATTCGGCGTAGGATTTCCAGCAGGCGGACCCCGAGGATGACCCCGGAGGCCCCGCTGATGCCGACGACGATTCGGGGAGGCATGCTCATGCCGGTGATGTAGCGCGTGCTACCCATTTCGTCCAGCGCCGTTCCGCACCCTTGCCATATCGCCGATTCGGTAACAATATGACCCATCCCGCGTCATACTGGGCAATGTATGACAAGATTCCGATGGAGGGAAACCATGGCTTTTGAGGACCGGATTGAGTCCCTGCGCCTGAAGCATCAGGCGTTGGAGGTCGAACTGAGGCTCGAAAATCAGCGGCCGCATCCGGACGATGCCATCCTCGCGACCATCAAGAAACAAAAGCTCCGCCTCAAGGACGAAATGAGCCGTCTGGCCCGCGCCTGAACCGGCCGTCCGGAGCGTGAATTTCCGGGTTTCGGAGCCCGACATTGAAAACGGCGTGCCGCGGGACGGCACGCCGTTCTGGTTTTCCGCATCCCGTGCCCGCGCTCACGCGGACTCGGAATAGGGGGCGTCCTCGTCCTCGCCTTCGCCGGCCGCATCCTCGTCGTCCGTGCGCTCGATCACGCCGCCGCGGCGGACGGCGCTGGCCAGCGCCTCCTCCAGCTCGCGCTGGCTGCACAGGCCGAGCAGCACGGGGTTGCGCGGCTTGATGTTGGTGGCGTTCCAGTGCGTCCGGTCGCGCACCGCCGCGATGGTCGGCTTGGTGGTGCCGATCAGGCGGCAGAGCTGGGCGTCCGACAGCTCCGGATGCTGCTTGAGCAGCCACGCGATGGCGTCGGGCTTGTCGCCGCGCTTGGTGATCGGCGTGTAGCGCGGCCCCTTGGAACGGGCGGCCGGCAGCGGCAGGTCCGGCACCAGCAGCCGCAGCTTGGCGTTCTGGTCCTTCTCGCAGCGCTCGATCTCGCCTTTGGTGAGCTGGCCGTTGGCGATGGGGTCGAGCCCGACCATGCCCACCGCCACCTCGCCGTCGGCGATGGCCTGGATCTCCAGCGGATGCAGGCCGCAGAAGGCGGCGATCTGCTCGAAGCTCAAGGCTGTGTTCTCGACCAGCCAGACGGCCGTTGCTTTCGGCATCAAGGGCAGTGCCATCGTCCCTCCTGACAACACGACCGGTCACCTCGATGGGCGCCGGCCTGTTCCTTCCACAGTTCCGTGCTCGCCCTCCATATAGGAGGAAAGCCGGTTGTTGTAAGCACGCTGACGCACGCGGCCGGGGTTCCGGACCCGGTCGCCTGCGCAACGTTCCTGAATAGCTTTACCAAGCTACCCACGTCCGCCGCAAAGGGGAAGAGCGAACACCGGCGAGATTGCGCGGAACGAGTGTCCCGGCCCGGCCTATCCGTCGACCGTCAGCACGATCTTGCCGATGTGCGTGCTCGATTCCATGAGCGCGTGCGCCTCGGCGGCCCGGGCCAGCGGGAAGGTCGCGTGGATGACCGGCTTGATGCGGCCGGCCTCGATCAGCGGCCAGACCTTCTCGCGCAGCGCCGCGGCGATGCGGCCCTTCTCCTCGACCGAGCGGGCGCGCAGGGTCGATCCGGTGAGGGTCAGGCGCTTGGTCATCACGGGGAAGAAGTTCAGCGTCACCTTCGGCCCGTTCAGGAAGGCGATGGAGACGTGGCGGCCGTCCGGCGCCATGATCTCGATGTCGCGGGCGATGTAGTCGCCGCCGACCATGTCCAGCACGACGTCGACACCGCGCCCGCCCGTCGCCTCGCGGATGACGGCGGCGAAGTCCTCCGTCTTGTAGTCGATGGCTCGGTCGGCGCCCAGCTCCTCGCACGCGCGGCACTTGTCGGCGCTGCCGGCGGTGGTGAAGACGCGGGCGCCGAACGCCTTGGCGAGCTGGATGGCCGTGGTGCCGATGCCGCTGGACCCGCCGTGCACCAGCAGCGTCTCGCCGGGCTTCAGGGCGCCCCGCTCGAACACGTTGGTCCACACGGTGAAGAAGGTTTCGGGCAGGGCCGCCGCCTCGACGGCGCTCAGCCCCTTCGGGATGGGCAGGACCTGCGGGGCGGGCACGGCGCAGTACTGGGCATAGCCGCCGCCCGCGACCAGCGCGCAGACCTTGTCGTCGGCACCCCAGTCCATGACGCCCTCGCCGATGGCGACGACGCGGCCGGCGATCTCCAGCCCCGGCAGGTCGGAAGCGCCCGGCGGCGGGTCGTAGCGGCCCTGGCGCTGCAACATGTCGGGCCGGTTGACGCCGGCGGCGGCGACCTCGATCAGCACCTCGCCGGGGCCGGGGATGGGGGCCTCCCGTTCGGTGGCGCGCAGCACCTCGGGGCCGCCGGGCCGGCTGATCTCGACGCAGGTCATGCTGTCAGGCAGGGCGATTCCCATGGCTTTCCCCTTCTCCGTGTGGCCGGCAGAAGGTAGAACTGACGGAACATCCTGGCAAGTCGGGCCGGGAAACGATGAGGAGGCGCCCATGGTTTTCGACGACCTGGAGCCGCGCAAGCAGAAGCCGGTGCCCAAGGACCTGACCACGCTGTCGGTGGCGGAGCTGAACGACTACATCGCCGAACTGGAAGCGGAAATCGCCCGCGCCCGCACCTTCATCGACGCCAAACAGGCGCACAAGAGCGCGGCCGAGGCGTTCTTCAAAAAGTAGCGGGCTTCAAGAAGTAGGCGGGAAAAGCCCTCCCCCGCGAAGTGGGGGAGGGTTTAGGTGGGGGCCCGGTTCAGGAACCCTACCGTTCCGGCCCGACCGTGTCGCGGTAGCAGTGCCACGACGCCATGCCGATCAGCGGGAACGCCAGCACCAGCCCGATGAAGGCGAAGCTGAGGCCCGACGCGGTGAACAGCGCGATCAGCGCCGCCCACACCAGCATGGTGCGCCAGTTGGCCCGCACGGCGGCGACGCTGGTCGCCATGGCGGTGATCACGTCGGTGTCGCGGTCCAGCAGCATGGGCAGCGCCACCACGCTGATCGAGAACACCACCGCCGCGATGACGCCGCCAATCAGGCCGCCGGTCAGCAGGAAGGGGATCGTCTGCTGGGAGAAGAAGATGCGGTCGACGAGCTGGTCGAAGGCCGGCGGCTCGGTCGAGAAGAACAGCGCGAAGACCAGGAAGGCCACCCGGATCCACACCAACAGCGCCAGCATCAGCACCAGCCCGATGGCGGCGATCTGCGGGGCGTTGCGCCGGTAGGCGCCGATCACCGCGAACAGCGTGACGCGCTCGCCGCGCTCCAGCAGGCGGGCGGTCTCGTACAGGCCGACGGCGAGCACCGGCCCCATCAGCATGAAGCCGGCGGCCATCGGCAGCACCAAATACTGCATGTCGGCCATCGCCAGACCGGCCACCAGAAGGAAACTGGACACCACGGCCAGCAGCCCGTAGGCGAGGCTGACCATCGGGGCGGCCCACAGGTCCTGCCAGCCGCGGGCCAGCCAGACCCAGGGGCGGTCGGTGTCGACCTTGCGGATGTGGGGCAGAGTGGAGATGGAATTCGGTTCCGCCGCGTGGCGGTGCGTGAGGTCGACCATGGCGCCAACTCCCCCGTGTGGTTAGGGATCTCTCGTTGGCGTCAAGGTATCAAATTGTCGCAGGGCTCGCCAGATTGTCCGTGATGCTGATGATCGGAATTGACTTTTATCATCCAAAGACATCACGGAAGGCGGGGTCATATGCCCCCGCATGGCAGCGGGTTCAGGGCGGATCGTCGCGCTTCTTGCCTTCCAGGTCCCGCGCCGCGCGGTCGCGCTCCAGCCGTTCGGCCGATTTTTCGGCCTTGGTGCGGCCGTGGCGGATGCGGTTTTCTTCCGCCTGCGCGGCGCGGCGGGTGCGTTCCTGCTGTTTGCGGAAGCGGTTGAGGTTGACGACGTCGCCCATGCGACCCTCCTCTCCAACCCCGTGGGCAGGGGATTTTTCGGCCACGCTCGCGCTTTGCCGTGGGAATGCCCGAATTGCCTGTCTTCTCTGGCGCGGGTAGCTTAGCAGCCCGTATTCTCGACGTCTGCATCCTCGAAGGGCCGTCATCGGCGGTGGACAACCCGTGAAGAAGATCCTGATCGCCGTTTTCGTCGTCGTTCTCGTGCTGCTGGGCGGTGTCCTGGTGGTGCCGGCGCTGATCGACTGGAACGCCTACAAGGACGAGATCGCCGCCCGAGTCGGCGCGGCGACCGGCCGGCCGGTGACCATCGCCGGCGACATCCGCCTGTCGCTGCTGCCCACCCCGGCGCTCAGCGTGCGCGACGCCCGCGTCGCCAGCCTGCCCGGCGCGGCCGAGCCGGACATGGCGCGGGTCAAGGAACTCGACGTCCGGGTGTCGTTCCCCGCGCTGCTGCGCGGCCATGTGGAGGTCGAAAGCGTCGCGCTCATCGATCCGGTGCTGGTGTACGAGGTGCTGGCCGACGGGCGCTCCACCTGGGATTTCGCGCCCGACGCGGGCGCCGAGCCGCCGGCCGCGGGCGGCAACGGCGGCTTCGGGCCGTCCGTCAGTTTCGAGCAGGTGACGATCCGCAACGGCACGCTGGCCTACCGCGACACCCGGACGGGACGCGCCGAGCGCGTCGAGAAGGTGGACGCCCGCGTCGTCGCCGGCAGTCTCAACGGCCCGTTCCAGGCCCAGGGCACCTTCGTCCTGCGCGGCGTCGCCCTGCGCGGCGAGCTGACGTCCGGCCGCTTCACCGAGGGCGCGTCGGTGCCCCTGCGCGCCTCCATCAGCCTGCCGGACACCGACGCGGCGCTCCGCTTCGCCGGCATCATCG
>DASWVP010000543.1:0-13845 GCA_036401175.1 Azospirillum sp.
CGAACCCGGCGACGAGGAGTACGGGCTGGAGAGCGGGCCGCGGCACGGGGTGGCGCCGCTGCGGGTGCTGCTGGCAGAGGACGAGCCCGTCAACCAGATGGTGTGCGCCGCCCTGCTCCGGCGCGAGGGGCACGTGGTCACCGTGGTGGCGAACGGCCGTTTGGCGGTGAAGGCGGTCACGGCGCAGGACGTCGACCTCGTGCTCATGGACCTGCGCATGCCGGACATGGACGGGATCGAGGCGGTGCGGCGCATCCGCGCGCTGGCCGACCCGCTCCGGGCCGGCGTCCGCATCGTCATGCTGACCGCCAGCGCCATCCCGGAGGACGCCGAACGCTGCCGTGCCGCCGGGGCCGACGCGGTGCTGGGCAAGCCCCTGGAGCCCGACGCGCTGCGCGCGCTGCTGGCCCGGCTGTTCGACCCGGACGCGGAGGACGATCCCGACACCGACGCGCCCCCCGCCCCGTCGGCGTCCCCCCCGTCTGCGTCGGAGGCGTTCAGCGACACGCCGTTGCGCCAGATGCGCGAGGCGCTGCCGGCGGAGCGCGTGGCCCAACTCATCGGCAGCGCGCTGGCGACGCTGGACGAGCACCACGCGGCGCTTGCCGCGGCGGCGCGCCAGGGCGACCGGGCCGCCGTGGCCGCCACCGCGCACCGGATCGCCGGCATCGCCGGCGTCTACGGCTGCCAGTCCCTGCATCGTGCGGCGCAGGCGCTGGAAAGAGTGGCGGAGGGGGAAGACGGCGATCTGGCGCCCCTGCTGGCCGCCGTCGAGGCGGCGCGGGAACCGGCGCGCGCCGCCCTGGAATCACAACGCGCCAGCCTCATCGAAGAGGCCGGCGCGCCGGTGGATTAGCAGGTCAGGCGCCGGCGCCGGGGCCGACGGCGGCGCAGCGGTGGCCGGAGCGCTGCAGCTCGGCACAGGCGGCGCGCGCCGCCTTCTCGTCCAGGCCCATCAGGCGGGCGCGGTAGACCTTGCCCTTCTTGGTCGCGGTCTCGCTGATGCTCTGCTTGGCGTCGGCGAACACGCGCGGCAACTGCTTGGTCGCGGTCGCCAGCGCCTTCTGGCTGGCGGCGCGGGAGTTGAAGGCGCCGACCTGCACGCCCCAGGCGCCCTTGCGGGCCGGCGGCTCGGGCGCCGACGCGGCGGCGGCGAGCTGGGCGATGGACTGCGGCTTCTCCGGCTTGGCCAGCTTCGGCTTGCCCGCCTTGGCGGCCGGCAAGCTGCCGGTCTGCAAACTGGCGGTCTGCACCGGCTTTGCGGGCGCCGGCTTGGCCTCGTCGGGATCGGCGTCGGCCACCACCGGCGCGTCCCGATCCTTCGGGTCGTCGTTCCGGGGGCCGTTGCGGCGCGCCTTGGTGAAGGCGTCGTCCAGCAGCGCCGCCATGCGATTGTCGCGCGACACCGCCGACTTGCCGCCCATGACAACGGCGATCAGGCGCCGCCCGTCGCGCACCGCCGAGGCGGCGAGGTTGAAGCCGGAGGCGCGGATGTAGCCGGTCTTGATGCCGTCCATGCCGTCGTAGCGCGACATCAGGCGGTTGTGGTTGTGCACGCTGCGGCCGCCGTACATGAAGTTACGGCGGCTGAAATACGGGTAGTACTTGGGGTGGTCGGTCAGCAGCGCGCGCGACAGCACGGCGAAGTCGCGGGCGGTGGTCACCTGCTCGTCGTCCGGCAGGCCGTTGGCGTTGCGGAACACGGTGTGCTTCATGCCCAGCTCGCGCGCCTTGCGCGTCATCATCTCGGCGAAGCGCGAATGCGAACCGCCGATCGCCTCCGCCAGGACCACGGCGGCGTCGTTGGCCGACTTGGTGACGAGGCCGAGAATCGCCGTCTCCCCCTTGATGGTGGAGCCGGCGCGCAGGCCCAGCTTCGTGGGGGATTGAGCCTGCGCGTGCTCCGACACGGGCATCGCCTGCTCCAGCGACAGCTTGCCGGCGTCCAGCGCGTCGAAGGCCATATAAAGGGTCATCATCTTGGTGAGCGACGCCGGGTGCGTGATCGCGTCGGCGTTCTCCTCGTGCAGCACCTGACCGGTGCGCGCATCGATGACGATCGCCTCGTACTTGACGGCCAGCGCCGGCGCGCTCCACGTCACGGCCAGTGCGGCGAGCATCGCCGCCACGCCCAACCAGCCCTGCCCCCACGGCCGCTGCGCGCGTCCGGCGAACTGCGCCGCTCCGATGCGAGCGACGCGCTGCGTCACGAACATGATGCCCCCAAAAAGCTTTCTCTTGCCCCGCAGGCACAATGGTAAATTTGTGCTGAATCAATGTCTAGCGCGAATTCGTTAATTTCTCGCTTCGGGAACCGCTCCGGATGCGCGCGCAAAAGGGGTAGCCCGCCGATCGATTTTGGCCCCTTGCCCCGATCGGGGCGAGAGCCTCACACTCCCCGGCAACCCCGGACGTTCTATATGAACGGCATGATCCAGAGGCGATGAACCGCATGATTCAGACGCGCGCGCGCCGTCCCGTTCCGGGCCTGATCCTGCTGGCCGCGCTGGCGCTGGGCGCTGCCGGCTGCGCCTCGCGCGGGCCGGAAGACAACCCGATCGCCCGCAAGCTTGTCTGGCTGAGCTATCTCAACGGCGAGGACCTGCGGCCGGCATGCCGCGCCGGCGGGCCGGACCGCTACCGGATGGTGTTCAACGCCGACTACAACCGGCACGTCCGTACCTACGACGTGACCGGCGACCCCGGCAGCGGCGGCGCCACCCTGGAGGCGCACGTCATCGAGGCGACCGACATCGCGCGCGTCGACCTGACCGACCCGCTGGGCGGCGGCCGCGGCCGATCGGCCAAGGCGCGGCTGACGGCGGAGCAGTTCGCCCGCTTCGTCACCCGCCTGGACGACAGCGGCGCCTTCGATCCGATGCCGGGCGGGCTGCGGCTGCCGTCCAACGGCATCTACTGGCTGGCCAGCGGCTGCCGGAGCGGGCGCTGGTTCTTCACCGCCTACCCCTACCCCTCCGACCGCTTCGCCGACATCCGCTTCGTCGAGCCGCTGCGCGAGGCCGACGGCACCGGCGCAGGCTTCCCCACGCTGCCGGCGCCGGGCGACGCGCCGACCACCCTGCCGGCCACGCGCAACGGGGACGGCGTGCTGTTCGAGCTGGAGGTCGACGCCGACGGGCTGGTCGGGCCGACGCATCTGTTCGGCCCGTGGTCGCTGGCCGGCCTTACGCCGGCTCCCCGCTGAGGCGCAGGGCGTCGGGCACCAGCGTGTCGACCCAGGGGCCGTCCGGCATGCGCCGGGCCAGCTCCGTGATGTGGCGGTTCCACCACATCCTCTGCTCCATCAGGTCGTCGTAGTCGAAGTTGGCCTGCCGCCACGCGCGCGCCGTGGCGTGGTACGACACCATGTCGATGGGATAGCCGACGTCGTTGGACGAGAAGCGCGTGGAGTCGAAGGACAGGTAGGCGATCTTGAGCGCCGTCGCCATGTCGGTGTCGTACTTCAGCGCCCGGTCGAGGATCGGCTTGCCGTAGGCGGTGGCGCCGATCGACAGGTAGGGCGTGCGCTCGTCCACCTCGATCCAGTTCCCTTCCGGATAGACCAGGAACATGTAGGGCTCGGCGTCCTCGGCCAGCTGGCCGCCGATGATGGCGTGCAGGTTGAAGTGAAGCTTGGACGCTTCCAGCGACTCGCGGTCCTCGGCCGCCACCTGACGCAGGCACTGGGTGAAGGCGGTCACCGCGTCGAGCATCGTCGCATAGCTCTCGTTGCGATTGCGGCCCATGTCGCGGCGCAGGTAGGCCAGCGTCTTGTCGCGCACGCTGCGCAGGCCCGAGTTCATGATGAAGAAGCGCGCCCCGCCCTCGCCGATCATCGTGACCTTGCGGGCCGAGGACAGCTGCGAACCGCTGGTGATGCGCCCGTCCGACAGGCCGATCAGGCCGTCGCGGGTCTTGATGCCGAGGCAGTAGGTCATGAACGGGTCATCCCGATGAGAGCGCGCCGCGCGGCGCAACCCGCCGCGCCGGGATTGGGCAGCGCGCCCGGTAAAGCTTCCGTTAAGCAAGCGGCGCCCCCCTCGAAGGCGGTAAGCCTCCTCCCAAGGAATTACGACCTTCGCTGGAACCGCATCCGACTTTTGTGCAGTGCACAAGATTCGCGTTGACACCGCCGTTCATCCGCCTATCTTTGCGCCAATGCTGCAATGCAGCATAGCGCATGGACACCGCTTGCCGCGTCGACCCTCCCCCGCGAGACGTCCGATGCGGAACCACCCGAAGGAAGGAAGACGCATCATGACGGTCACGACGATGAAGGCCAAGCCCGCCCCCAAGCTCATCGAGGATGTCGCCGGCCAGGCCAAGGAGCAGTTCGAGAACATCATCAAGGCCCAGCAGGAGCAGGCCAAGGTGCAGTTCGAGCAGACCTTCGCCGCCACCAAGGAGCAGGTCGAGAAGGCCTCCGCCCAGCTGCTGAAGGGCTATGAGGAGCTGGCCGCCTTCTCCAAGGAGAACGTCGACGCCATCGTGCAGTCGAGCGCCATCGTTGCCAAGGGCGCCGAGGAGATCGGCAAGGAAGTCGCCGCCTTCGCCCAGTCGGCGTTCGAGAAGAACGTCGCCGCCGGCAAGGCGCTGATGTCGGTGAAGTCGATCAACGAGGCGGTGGAGCTGCAGAACAGCTTCGCCAAGCAGAGCTTCGATTCCTTCGTCGCCGAGGCCACCCGGATCCAAGAGCTGTCGGTGAAGGTCGCCAACGAGGCGTTCGCCCCGCTGACCGCCCGCCTGAACGCGGCGGTGTCGACGCTGTCGAAGCCGCTGGCCGCCTGATCCAGGCAGTCGAAACGGGGCAGTCGAAACGCGGCCCGGCGGTCATCGCGACCGCCGGGCCGCGCGATTGTGCAACGCACAAAATCCCGTTGACACGCTCGCGCGCCTGCCTATAACAAAGGCATGCTGCGATGCACAAACACATAGGCGACGTAAGCCATGAGCCCCGCGACGGCGGGGCCGGCGCACACCACCTGTCCGCGGCCGGTTGCCAGCATCGGGGTCGGCGCGGTTGAACCTTAAGACCACGGGGAACGACATGCCCATCACGAAGATCACCGCCGCCACCAAGTCCATCGAAGAGGCCGTCGGTCAGGCCAAGCAGAACCTGGAAGGGCTGGTCAAGGCCCAGCAGGAGCAGCTGGAGAAGGCCCAGGCCCAGCTCCTGAAGAGCTACGACGACCTCGCCGCCCTGTCGAAGCAGAACGTCGACGCCGTCGTCCTGTCCGGCTCGATCGTCGCCAAGGGCGCCGAGGAGGCCGGCAAGCAGCTCGCCGCCTTCACCCAGGCCTCGCTGGAGAAGAACGCCGCGGCCGGCAAGGCGCTGATGGGCATCAAGTCGGTGCGCGAGCTGATCGATTTCCAGAACGCCTTCGTCAAGCAGAGCTTCGACGCGCTGGTCGCCGAGACGACCAAGCTGCAGGAGCTGTCGGTGAAGGTCACCAGCGAGGCGATCGCGCCGCTCAGCGCCCGCGTCAACGCCACCGTCGAGACGTTCGCCAAGCCGATCGCCGCCTGACCGGCATCGGGACCAAAACGGGGATCAACCCCACGGACGCACGGGAAGGCCCGGCGGCTTCGGCTGCCGGGCCTTTTTCCGTTCCGGCGGGCGGGGAAGCGGCGGCGGCGCTTGCGCTGCACATCTTTGTTACAGGGGCGGCCCTGCAGGGGTGCCCCTTTTTTGTCGCCGGGCGTCACATCGCCGCAGGACGGCCGCGGGACGGCCGCAGCAAGGCATCCCCTGGCCCGCCGCCCCGTGCATCGAGCATTGTCTTCCGCCGTTTCCCTTCTATTTCGAGGTAAGGGGGAACGGCCGGCGCCATTCGGTCCTCTCCCAAATGGGGAGCGGAGGCAAACGAACCCTTCCAACCGTGCCATGAGTTCTCATATCATTGTGCGGGGATGTACATCGCGACGACCACTTGTTGAGGCCATGGCCGACTCGGACAAAAAAGGGGATGAGGGCATTGCCACGGGCGTGGTCGTAAAGGCCAAGCCCAAGACCAAGAAGCCCTCCATGTATAAGGTCTTGATGTTGAACGACGACTACACACCTATGGAGTTCGTCGTTCACGTACTCGAACGCTTTTTCAGCAAATCGCGCGAGGAGGCGACGACGATCATGCTGCACGTACACCGCAGAGGCGTGGGTGTCTGTGGCGTGTTCACGTACGAAGTCGCCGAGACCAAGGTGACCCAGGTGATGGACTTTGCACGCCAGCACCAGCACCCCCTGCAATGCACGCTAGAAAAGGATTAGATCGACACATGCTGTCGCGTAACCTGGAACAGACGTTGCACCGCGCCCTTGCTTACGCCAACGAGCGCCGGCACGAATACGCGACGCTGGAACACCTGCTGCTCGCCCTGACCGAGGATTCGGACGCCATGGCCGTGCTGCGCGCGTGCGGCGTCGACCTGGAGCGACTGCGGGCGGAACTGTCGGATTACCTCGACAACGAACTTGCGAACCTGATCACGAACAGGCCCGATGATGCCAAGCCCACGGCTGGCTTCCAGCGGGTTCTGCAGCGCGCAGCGATCCATGTTCAGTCGTCGGGCCGGGAGGAGGTGACGGGAGCAAACGTGCTTGTCGCCTTGTTCTCAGAACGCGAGAGCCACGCGGTCTACTTCCTGCAGGAGCAGGAGATGACCAGGTTCGACGCGGTGAACTACATCTCTCACGGTATCGCGAAGGCGCCGGGCCGCTCGGACACCAAGCGGGTTGCCGGAGCCGACGAGGACGCGGCGGCGGAGAAAGTCGTGAAGAAAGGCAGCGAGGCCCTAGAGGCCTATTGCGTCAATCTGAACAAGAAAGCGGCCAGCGGTAAGATCGACCCGCTGATCGGCCGGGAGCAGGAGGTCGAACGGACCATCCAGATCCTGTGCCGGCGGTCGAAGAACAACCCGCTGTACGTCGGCGACCCCGGTGTCGGCAAGACCGCCATCGCCGAGGGTCTGGCCCGCCGCATCGTGCACGGCGAAGTGCCGGAGGTCCTCAAGGGCGCGACGATCTTCGCGCTCGACATGGGCTCCCTGCTCGCCGGCACGCGCTATCGCGGCGATTTCGAGGAACGGCTGAAGGCCGTGATCTCCGAGCTGGAGGCGCACGACGGCGCCATCCTGTTCATCGACGAGATCCACACGGTCATCGGTGCCGGCGCCACCTCGGGCGGGGCCATGGACGCGTCGAACCTGCTGAAGCCGGCGCTCGCCTCGGGCACGCTGCGCTGCGTCGGCTCGACGACGTACAAGGAGTACCGCAATTACTTCGAGAAGGACCGCGCGCTGGTCCGGCGCTTCCAGAAGATCGACGTGAACGAGCCGTCGATCGAGGACGCCATCAAGATCCTCATGGGGATCAAGCCGTACTACGAAAAGCACCACCGCGTGCGCTACACCAACGACGCCGTGCGTTCGGCGGTGGAGCTGTCGGCGAAGTACATCGGTGACCGCAAGCTGCCGGACAAGGCGATCGACATCATCGACGAGGTCGGCGCCGCGCAGATGCTCCTGCCGGAGAACAAGCGCAAGAAGACCATCTCGGTGAAGGACGTCGAGGCGGTGGTCGCCAAGATCGCCCGCATCCCGCCGAAGTCGGTCAGCCGTGACGACAAGGAAGTGCTCCTCAACCTGGAGCGCGACCTGAAGACCATGGTGTTCGGCCAGAACAAGGCGATCGACGCGCTGGTTTCGGCGATCAAGCTGGCCCGTGCCGGCCTGCGCGAGCCGGAGAAGCCCATCGGCAACTACCTGTTCACCGGCCCGACCGGTGTCGGCAAGACCGAGGTGGCCCGCCAGCTCGCCCACACGCTGGGCATCGAGCTGACCCGCTTCGACATGTCGGAGTACATGGAGCGGCACACCGTGTCGCGGCTGATCGGCGCCCCTCCGGGCTACGTCGGCTTCGACCAGGGCGGCCTGCTGACCGACGCCATCGACCAGCATCCGCACTGCGTGCTGCTGCTGGACGAGATCGAGAAGGCCCACCCGGACCTCTTCAACATCCTGCTCCAGATCATGGATCACGGGAAGCTGACCGACCACAACGGCAAGATGGTCGATTTCCGCAACGTGATCCTGATCATGACCTCGAACGCCGGCGCGGCCGACATGGCGAAGCCCGCCATCGGCTTCGAACGCGAGCGCCGCGTGGGCGAGGACATCGAGGCGCTGGAGAAGCTGTTCACGCCGGAGTTCCGCAACCGGCTCGACTCGATCATCCCGTTCGCGGCCCTGACGCCGGAGGTCATCCACCGCGTGGTCGACAAGTTCGTCATGCAGCTGGAGGCCCAGCTCGAAGACCGCGGCGTGACCATCGAGCTGACCGACGAGGCCCGCGAGTGGCTGGGCCGGAAGGGCTACGACCCGCTCTACGGTGCGCGTCCGCTGGGCCGCGTCATCCAGGAGCACATCAAGAAGCCGCTGGCCGAAGAGGTGCTGTTCGGCAAGCTCGTCAAGGGCGGCCTGGTGAGGGTCACGGTCAAGGAGGCCAAGCTGGCCTTCGAGTACGTCGAGGGCCAGCGGCCGAAGCGCCGCACCGGCGACGACGAGGACGAGATGGTGCACGAACTGGCGGAGTGATCCGCCGGGGCGTGACACCGCGAACGGGGGCCTCCGGGCCCCCGTTCCCCATTTCGAATGGGCCCGGAATGCTCCCTCCCCCGGCCCCGCCGGGGGAGGGACTTATCTCCCCCCGCCGTTGTGGCATTCGCCCCCGCGACCCACTATATTTGGCGCATGCCCATTCGCCTTCTGCCCGAGACCCTGGTCAACCGCATCGCCGCCGGTGAGGTGGTGGAGCGACCCGCCGCCGCCGTCAAGGAGCTGGCGGAGAACGCCGTCGATGCCGGCGCCACGCGCATCGACGTGGTGGTGCGCGACGGCGGCAAGTCGCTGATCTCCATCACCGACGACGGCTGCGGCATGGCGCCGGACGAGCTGGACCTGGCCGTCGAGCGGCACGCCACCTCCAAGCTGAACTCCGACGATCTGCTGGACATCCGCACCCTGGGCTTCCGGGGCGAGGCGCTGCCCTCCATCGGCGCGGTCAGCAAGCTGACCATCATCAGCCGCCCGCGCGGCGCCGACAGCGCCTGGGCGATCACCGTGGACGCCGGGGCCAAGGGCCGGCCGCAGCCGGCGGCGCTGCAGCAGGGCACGCGGGTCGAGGTGCGCGACCTGTTCGCCGCCGTGCCGGCGCGCCTGAAATTCCTGAAGGCGGCGCGCACCGAGTTCGAACACATCGCCGATTGCATCGAACGCCTCGCCATGGCGCATCCGGGCGTCGCCTTCACCCTGTCCGACGACGGCCGGTCGGCGCTGCGGCTGGCGGCGGCGCAGGGCGAGCTGGTGGACGCGCGGCTGACCCGCCTGGGCGCGCTGATGGGCCGCGATTTCCAGGACAACGCCGTGCCGGTGGACGCCGCGCGCCAGGGCGTGCGGCTGGCCGGCTGGATCGGCCTGCCGACGCTGCACCGCCCCACCGCCCGCAACCAGCACCTGTTCGTCAACGGCCGTCCGGTGCGCGACAAGCTGATGGTCGGCGCCGTGCGCGGCGCCTACGCCGATTTCCTGCCGCGCGACCGCCACCCGATGCTGGCGCTGTTCCTCGACCTCGACCCGCAGGAGGTGGACGTCAACGTGCACCCGGCCAAGGCCGAGGTGCGCTTCCGCGACCAGGGGCTGGTGCGCGGCCTGATCGTCGGCGCGCTGAAGCACGCGCTGGCCGAGGCCGGGCACCGCGCCTCCACCACCGTCGGCGTCGCCACGCTGGGCGCCCTGCGGCCGGAGGGCAGCGCGCCCCTGCCCCACCACGCCCCGCAGCCATCCTATGGAAACCGCTGGAGCGGGTCCTACACGCCGGACCCGCCGGTGCCGCGCGGGCTGGCCGAACGTTCCATGGCCTTCCAGGCGCCGCTGTCGGGGCTGGCCGCCACCCCCTCCGCGCGGCCGCCCGAATACGCGCCGGCCACCCCGGCGGACGGGCCGCCGCTCGACGATCATCCGCTGGGCGCGGCGCGCGCGCAGGTGCACAACACCTACATCGTCGCGCAGACCGGGCAGGGCATCGTCATCGTCGACCAGCACGCGGCGCACGAACGCCTCGTCTACGAGCGCATGAAGGACGCCATGGTGAACGGCGGCGTCAAGCGCCAGGGCCTGCTGATCCCCGAGGTGATCGAGCTGGACGAGCCATCCGCCAACCGCCTGACGGGGCGCGCGGCGGAACTGGCCGAACTCGGCCTGACCATTGAGCCGTTCGGCCCCGGCTGCGTCATGGTGCGCGAGGTGCCGGCCCTGCTGGGCAAGGCCGACGTGAAGGCCCTGGTGAAGGATCTGGCCGAGGAACTGTCGGAACTGGGCGACGCGCTGTCGCTCAAGGAAAAGCTGGAGGAGGTGTGCGCCACCATGGCCTGCCACGGCTCGGTGCGCGCCGGCCGCACCCTGACGGTGGAGGAGATGAACGCGCTGCTCCGCCAGATGGAGGCCACGCCGCATTCCGGCCAGTGCAACCACGGCCGCCCGACCTATGTGGAACTCAAACTCGCCGACATCGAAAAGCTGTTCGGCCGGCGGTAGAGGGGCCCGTCACCCCTCCAGCATCTGCCGGATGCCCGTGCTGGCCAGCACCCGCTCGACGCGGGGCGGCACGTTGACGAGGCGGACGCGGCTGCCGCGCTCGCACGCCTTGTCCTTCAGCACCAGCAGCATGCCCAGCCCGTTCGAATCCAGGAAGTCCAGGCCCCCGAAGTCGAGCACCACCTCGCCGTCGCGATGCCCGGCGACGGCGTCGAGCATGGGGCGGAACGTCTCGTAGCTGGTGTAGGTCAGCGTCCCACGGCAGGCGAACAGCAGCCGGTGGCGGTCGTGCCGCAACGAAGCCCTGAACGGCGTGCCGATCCGCATGGCGCTTCTCCTCCTGTCCCGATCGCCACAACATACTCCCGTAATCTTTCAGTTGTTTTTCAAGGCTGTAACATGGCGCCGCTCAAGGGGCGGGCATTGGGGGTGCCCCTATGTCGTTTCGGCGATGCTGCACTGCCGAAAGAGGTATTTGCGTTGCAATCCTGTAACTCTTATGGTGCGGGCGGACAGTTCGTCTAGTGTCGTAACCAAATGCCCGGAGATCGGGCGCTTCGCAGGGGGTATCGCGCCCGATTGCGGCCCGGCGCGGGCGCACGAAGGGCTGCGTACAAGGGACGATGGTCTTTGCTTTGAAGCTGCGCGGCCGGTTGACGGCCATGGCCTCGGTGGCCCTGGTGGGCATGCTGGCGATCGGCGCCGTCGCGCTGACCAGCCTGCGCACCGAACTGATGCACGACCGCCAGATGAAGACGCGCGATCTGGTGGACGCCGCGTCGAGCCTGGCGCTGGCCTACGCCGAGCGCGCCGCCAAGGGCGCGATGCCGGAGGCCGAGGCCAAGCGCGCCGCGCTGGAGGCCATCGCCACGATGCGCTACGAGGGCGGCAACTACTTCTGGGTGAACGACCTGGACGGCATCATGCTGATGCACCCGACGCTGAAGGACCGCATCGGCAAGTCGGCGCTGGACATGCGCGACGCCCACGGCGTGCCGATGTTCGAGCGGTTCCTCGACGTCAGCCGGCGCGACGGCGCCGGCTTCGTCCCCTACCACTGGCCCAAGGTGAAGGACGGCCAGCCGGTGCCGAAGATCTCCTACGTCAAGCGCATCCCCGCTTGGGACTGGGTGGTCGGCACCGGCATCTATGTGGACGACGTGGACGCCGTGTTCTACGACAAGGTGGTGCAGCAGGCCGGCATCTTCGCCGTCGTGCTGCTGGCCGTGCTGCTGTCCGCCTGGGGGATGAGCCGGTCGATCACCCGGCCGATCACCGCCATGCGCGCCGCCATGCTGCGCCTGTCGCAGGGTGAGACGGACGTGGACGTGCCGGCCACCGGCCGCGCCGACGAGATCGGCGACATGGCGCGCACCGTCCAGATCTTCAAGGAAAACGTGGTCCGCCTGGAGCGCATGCGCCGCGACCAGGAGGAGCACGAGCGCCGCGCCATCGACGAGCGCAAGCAGGCCATGCTCGCCATGGCCGATTCCATGGAAACGCGCGTCAAGGGCATGGTCACCTCCATCTCGCAGGTGATCGACCGGCTGCACGGCGCGGCCGGCGCCATGTCCTCCAACGCCGAGCAGACCAGCGCCCAGAGCACCGCCGTGGCCGCCGCCACCCAGCAGGCGTCGGCCAACGTGCAGACCGTGGCCGCCGCCACCGAGGAATTGAACGCCACCAGCCAGGAGATCGGCCGGCAGATCGAGCGCGCCTCCGACGTCGCCAAGACCGCCGCCGAGCAGGCGGAGAAGAGCCGGCAGGTCGTCGAGGGGCTGGCCCAGGCCGCCGGCCGCATCGACGAGGTCGTCGACCTGATCCGCGCTATCGCCAGCCAGACCAACCTGCTGGCCTTGAACGCCACCATCGAGGCGGCGCGGGCCGGCGACGCCGGCAAGGGCTTCGCCGTGGTGGCGCACGAGGTGAAGGGCCTATCCAACCAGACCGCCCAGTCCACCGACGAGATCGCCGCCCAGGTCGCCGTCGTGCAGGCGGAGACGGAGCAGGCGGTGGGCGCCATCGCCGGCATCGTCCGCACGGTGGCGGAGGTGCATCAGGCCTCCGCCTCCATCGCGACCGCCATCCACCAGCAGCACGCCGCCATTTCCGAAATCAGCCGCAACGTGGCCCAGGCGGCGCACGGCACCGACGAGATCAACCTGCACATCAACGACGTCTCGGTCGCCGCCAACGGCACCCTGGACGCGTCGCTGTCGGTCGCCCAGGCCGCCGAGGAACTGGTCCGCCAGTCCGAAGCGCTGGAGCACCACGTGGAGGATTTCCTGAACGAGATCCGGCAGTCCAACCGGCTGGCGGCGTAAGCATTTCACCCCTCCCCCTGCTCCGCAGGGGGAGGGAGGGGCCCAAGCGAAGCTTGGGAGGGTGGGGGCAAGTTGCTGCCGAGGATCAGCGGCTTCCTGTCTTCCACAAAGATCTTGCCCCCACCCTTCCCACTTCGGGGGCCCCTTCCCTCCCCCTGCGGAGCAGGGGGAGGGAGTCATTCGCACATCCGGTACACCAGAAACACCACCCTGGTGTCGCCGTAGCGGCGGTCGTCCAGCGCCTCGAAGCCGGGGGGGAGCGGGACCGGCGCGTTGGCCGCCTCCTCCACCACCACGGTGGCACCGGGGGCCAGCCAGCCGGCGGCGGCCAGCGCGGTCAGCGCCTTGGGCGCCAGATCCTGGCCGTAAGGCGGGTCGAGGAAGGCCAGCGTCGCCGGTTCGCGCGCCTTCGGCGGCTTGGCGGCGTCGGCGCGCAGCACCACCGTCCGCCCCTCCTCGCGCAGCTCCGCGATGTTGGCGCGCACGGCCTCCAGCGAGTTGCGGGCGAGGTCCAGAAAGGTGGCGCGCGCGGCGCCCCGCGACAGCGCCTCCAGCCCCAGCGCGCCGGTGCCGCAGAAGGCGTCGAGCACCACCGCCCCGTCAACCGGCGACCCGTCGTCGGGCCCCCAGCCGGAATGCGCGAGGATGTTGAAGATCGCCTCGCGCGTGCGGTCCGTGGTCGGGCGGACGTCGTGGCCGTGCGGCGCCGCCAGCCGGCGGCCGCGATGCCTACCGCCGACGATCCGCACGGCCGCCGTTCCTCGGTTTGCCCGGACCACCTGGTTTGGAGGGGCCGGGCTTGGACGGGCCGCCGGGCTTGGAGGGGCCGGACTTGCCCGGTCCCCCGGCACCCGGCCGTGGTCCGCGGCTCGCACCGGCCGGCTTACCGGCGGGAGAACGGCCGGCCGGCGCCTCGCCCACCGCCCGGCGC
>DASWVP010000544.1:0-9446 GCA_036401175.1 Azospirillum sp.
GGGGCAGCCGGGGCAGCCGGGGCGACGGCCGGCACCACGGCCGGCGGCGCGGCGTTGGGCGCGGCGGCGGCGGTCTGGATCGGCTTGGCTGTGGCGGGTGCCGTGGCGGCGACCTTCTTGCCCTCTTCTTCCTCAAGCAGATGGTGCACCGGCTTGTGGGCGATGCCCTTGTGGCAGTCGATGCAGGTCATGCCATCGGCCTTGGCCATCTCGTGCTGTTTCTTGGCGCGCTGCTTCTGCTTTTCGGCGCTCATGCCCTCGAAGCTGTGGCAGTTCCGGCATTCGCGCGAATCGTTGGACTTCATGGAATCCCAGACGTTCTTCGCCAGCGTCAGCCGCTTGGCGTCGAACTTCTCCGGCGTGTCGACCGAGCCCAGGGCCCAGTGCAGCACCTCGTTCGATGCCTGGATCTTGCGCTTCATCTTGTGGATCCACGGATCGGGAACGTGGCAGTCCGGGCACGTCGCGCGCACGCCGGTACGGTTCTCGAAATGGATCGTCTTGGTGTATTCCTGGTACACGTTGTCCTTCATCTCGTGGCACGAGATGCAGAACTCCATCGTGTTCGTCGCCTCCATGGCGGTGTTGAAGCCGCCCCAGAACACGATTCCCGTGACGAAGATGACCGCCGCTCCGGCCAGCGAGGCGCCCAAGACGCGCACACGCCGAAGACGTGTCCAGACGCTTTCCATCGCCATGGCACCACCTATTCAGACAGACTGTTCATGCAATAATGAAAGGCGTCCCCCCGGACCTGGGCCCAAGGGGGACGCACTTACGCTCAGTAGATGTCGTGCTGCGTGTTCAGCACGTTGAACTTGCCGGTCGGCGTGATCAGCTTGGGGTCCTTGATCACGGCCTTCACCTTGCGGGTCTTGTCGTCGATGACGACGATCGCCGAAGGATCGGTCTTGCCGGCCCAGATCGAGAACCACACCTCGTCGCCCGCCTCGTTGTACTCGGCGTGCACGACGCGCTTGATCGCCTTGGTCTCCGGCAGGCCGGCCATCTGCGCGACGTTGATGACCTCGCCGCCTTTGGCCAGGTTGTCGATGTGGAAGACGGACACCGACTCCGCCAGCTCACGCTCGGGGTGCAGCGGCGCGTCGGCCCACAGGTTCTTCGACTTCGGGTGCGTCTTCACGAACAGCGACCCGGCGCCGTGGTTCTTCAGCTCCTCCACGACCTTCCAGGCGAACTGCGGGTGCTTTTCCGGATCGGTGCCGATCAGCGTGACGACGTCCGACCCCAGGTGCGAGGTTGCCCACACCGGCCCGAACTTCGGGTGCACGAAATTGGCGCCGCGGCCCGGGTGCGGCTTCGGCTTGGTGTCGACCAGGGCCGCCAGCTTGCCTTCCTTGGTGTCGACCACCGCCACCTTGTCCGAGGCGTTGGCGGCGACCAGGAAGTAACGCTTGGACGCGTCCCAGCCACCGTCGTGCAGGAACTTGGCCGACTCGATGGTGGTTTCCTTGAGGTTCTTGATGTCGCTGTAGTCGACCAGCTTGATCAGGCCGGTCTCCTTCACGTTGATCACGAACTCAGGCTTGATCGGCGAGGCGACGATCGAGGCGACGCGCGGCTCCGGATGGTAGACGCCGTCGACGGTCATGCCGCGCGTGGAGACGATCTTCAGCGGCTCCAGCGTCTGGCCGTCCATGATCACGTACTGCGGCGGCCAGTAGGAGCCGGCGACCGCGTACTTGTCCTCGAAGCCGGTGAACTTCGACGTCTCGACCGAGCGGGCGTCGAGGCCGGTCTTGATCGTCGCGACGACCTCCGGCTTCTCCATCCACAGGTCGATCATGTCGAGCTTGCCGTCGCGGCCGATCACGTAGATGTAGCGGCCCGACGCCGACACGCGCGAGATGTGGACCGCGTAGCCGGTCTTGACGATGTTCCAGATCTTGTGCGTGTCGCCGTCGATCAGGGCGACCTCGCCGGTGTCGCGCAGCGTCACCGAGAACACGTTGTTCAGGTTGACGTTGTTCATCTTCTTGGTCGGGCGCTTGTCCGGCGCCACGGCGACCTTCCACGACCCCTTCATCTCCTTCATGCCCCATTCCGGCGGGGTGTCGGGGGTCATCTGGATGTAGGTCGCGACGTTCTTGATCTCGTCCTTGGTCAGGATGTCATCGAAGTTCGGCATCCCGCCTTCGGTTCCCAGCGCCAGGATCTTTTCCAGACGCCCCTGGCCCAGCTTTTTGGTGGCCTCCGGCTCCAGGTTCTTGCCCGTGGCGCCCTTGCGCAGCACACCGTGGCAGCCGGCGCAGCGTTCGAAGTAGATCTTGGAACTGGCTTCCTTCGCATCCTTCGGAAGCGACGGCTCAGCCGTTTGCGCCGAAGCGGACATGGGTGCAAAAGCGAGCAACGCCGGCACCGCCAGCGAGGCTGCCATAATAGCGGGACGACTCCACCGCATACGCCTTCTCCCTCGACTTGATACAGATAGCGTCACCGGTATTAAGCGCATCCCCAATACGAAACCTTGACTTTGGTCAACCTCGCTTACGCCACATTTCATGTCAATATTAGCTGTCTCGAATGCTTAAAAAAACCATGCGTTGCCGGGCGAATTCCTTCGCCCGGCAACGCTTTCAGGCCGCCACGCCCAGGGTCGTGACGCTCAGGGGCGCGTCGCGCCTTCGCCCTCCGCCGCGCACAGGCGGCGCAGGCGGTCCATGTCGTCGATGCTCACCGTCCGCCCGCGCGTGTGGACGCCGAATTCCTTCAGCCGGCCCAGGACGCGCGACAGGCTTTCCGGTTCCATGCCCAGCCGGCTGGCGATGATCATCTTCTTCAGCGGCAGTTCGATCACCGCCCGCCCTTCGCCGGCCGGGGCCAGCGACAGGATGAAGCTGGACACCCGGCGCATCGGGCTGTGCTCGCGCAGGGTCCGCACCTCCTGCTTCAGGTGCCGGTTCCACAGGCTGAGCGCGGCCAGCATGCGGTAGGCCAGGTCGCGATTCTTGCGCAGGCAGGCCAGGAACGGCTCGGCGCGCACGCGCACCAGTTCGGCCTCCTCGATCACCTCGGCCCCCACCGGATAGCAGCCGCTGGCGAACATGGCGGCCTCGGCGAAGGAGGCTATGGGCTCCACCACCTCGACGATGCTCTCCTTGCCGTCCTCGGTCAGGGCGAACAGCTTCACCCGGCCGCTGAGCAGGATGTAGAAGGCATCGGCCGGGCTGCCGGCCTCGAACAGCATGGTGTGCGCCGGGAAGCGCTCGACCATCGCGCCGCCCAGCAGGTCGCCCAAGACGTCGCGCGGCATCCGCTCGAAGATCGGCAGGGCGGCGACCTGATCGGGATCGAGGCGCCGGCGCCGGCAGCTCTTGGCGGCGCGGCAGCGCTGCCCGCCTTCGGCGGGTGTCCGCAACGGACAGATGCGGCCGTAGCCTTGCGAACAGTTCATCATCGCCGCCCCCCTGGCATCACGAATCGAAGTCGCTGCTGCCGGCGTAGCCGCGCAGCGCGCCGACGTCGCGCACCAGCAGCGCGTCGTTGCGGCCGACGGTGACGCCCTGCGCGCGCAGCTTGGCGAAGGCGCGCGACAGGCTTTCCGGCTGCATGCCCAGACGCTCGGCCAGCACGTGCTTCTCGCAGGGCAGGACAAGGCGCGCCGCCCCCTCCCGGTCGCCGGCAAGGCCGACGAGGAAGTTGGCGAGCCGGCGCGCGGTGGACAGCAGCTTCAGCTCGGTGATCTCCTGGATCATGCCGCGCAGCCCCGCCGACGCGCCGGCCAGCAACGCCAGAACCACCTCGAACCGGTCTTCCATGTGCGCGAAGAAGGGGCCGGCGGGGACCGCCACAGCGTCCACCGGCAGCAGCGCCCGCGCCGTGGCGCCGTGCGTGCCGCGGTCGAACACGGCGTCTTCCCCGGCAAGGTCGCCGGCCGCCAGGACGTCCATCCGCCCGCCCGCGCCGACCGACAGGCCGACGCTGCCGGATGCGATCACAAAGAAGTCACGGGCCGGGTCGCCGCTGTGGAACAGGGCGCTTCCCAGGTCGAAATGTCGCGCCTCGCTGTAGCCGAGCAGCCGGGCGCGGTCCTCGCCCGACAGCATGCTGAAGAACGGGCTGCGGGACACCGCCCCGATCACGTCCGCGTCCATGGACATCCGCTCCCATCTTTGATTTTCCACGCCTTGTTCACGGCGCAGGCTGGGCGTTGCGTGTTGTCCAGACGGTATGTGGAGGCCATGGGGTGTCGCTTGACCGCCGTCAAGGATCGCCCCAGCGCCGGTGTCAATTATTGTCGCACCCCTGGGGATTGGAGCCCGCATCCGCGGCCGCCGCCATCCGGAATACCGGAACCCCGCAGACATCGGGGCAGGAGAATTTCGCATGCAGACCTTGCCAAAAGGATACAGGCGATGACGGAACGCTTTACCAAGGCGGCAGCCAGGAACATCTTCTATGGCGGCTCGCTCTTTTTCGGCGTCGTCTTCGTGTCGCTGGTGGCGCTCAGCCACAACTACGTGACCAAGACCGCCACCAACGAAAGCACGCTCACCGACGCCGTCGCGCGCGGCAAGCACGTGTGGGAGCAAAACTCCTGCATCAACTGCCACACGCTGATGGGCGAAGGCGCCTACTTCGCGCCCGAACTGGTCAACGTCTGGCAGCGCTACGGCGGCGACAAGGACGCGGAGGGTGCGCGCGACACGCTCAAGGCCTGGATGCGCTCGCAGCCCTCCGGCATCGAAGGCCGCCGCCAGATGCCGCAGTTCAACCTGACGGAACAGCAGCTCGACGACCTCGCGGCCTTCCTGCAGTGGTCGAGCACGATCAAAGCGCAGAACTGGCCGCCCAAGCTGTCCGGCTGAGGAGACACCCATGAAATACGCAACCCAGAAGGTCGCCCTTCCCTATTTCCTTGGGGCGCTTCTCCTGTTCGTCGTGCAGGTGCTGGTGGGTCTGCTCGCCGGCACGGTGTACGTGGAGCCGAACTTCCTGTCCGAGCTCCTGCCCTTCAACGTCATCCGCATGATCCACACGAACGCGCTGATCGTGTGGCTGCTGATGGGCTTCTTCGGCGCCGCCTACTACCTCGTCCCCGAGGAGGCGGAGTGCGAAATCCACAGCCCGATGCTGGCCTACGTCCAGTTCGGCCTGTTCATGTTCGGCGCGCTGGCCGCCGTGGTCGGCTACGTCTTCGGCATCCACGAGGGACGCGAGTTCCTGGAACAGCCGACGTGGATCAAGGCCGCCATCGTCGTCGTGGCGCTGATGTTCCTGTACAACATCACGCTGACGGTGATCAAAGGCCGCAAGACGGTGGTGACCAACATCCTGCTGATGGGGCTGTGGGGCATCGCGCTGTTCTTCCTGTTCGCCTTCTACAACCCGACCAACCTTGCGCTCGACAAGATGTACTGGTGGTTCGTCGTCCACCTGTGGGTCGAGGGCGTGTGGGAACTGGTCATGGCCTCGATCATGGCGTTCCTCATGATCAAGATGACCGGTGTCGACCGCGAGATCGTCGAGAAGTGGCTGTACGCCATCATCGCTCTCGCCCTGTTCTCGGGCATCCTGGGTACCGGCCACCACTACTACTGGATCGGCACGCCGGGTTACTGGCAGTGGATCGGCTCGATCTTCTCCACGCTGGAAGTGGCGCCGTTCTTCGCCATGGTCGTCTTCGCCTTCATGATGGTCTACAAGGGCGGGCGCACCCACCCGAACAAGGCGGCGATGCTGTGGGCGCTGGGCTGCGCGGTGTTCGCCTTCTTCGGCGCCGGCCTGTGGGGCTTCCTGCACACGCTGGCCCCGATCAACTACTACACGCACGGCACCCAGGTGACGGCGGCGCACGGGCACCTCGCCTTCTTCGGCGCCTACGCAATGATCAATCTGGCCATCATCACCTACGCCATGCCGCACCTGCGCGGGCGTGAGCCGTACAACCAGGTGCTCAACATGTGGAGCTTCTGGATGATGTGCTCGGGCATGGCCTTCATGACCTTCGCGCTGACCGTCGCGGGTGTCGTGCAGGTCCACCTGCAGCGCGTCTTGGGCATGGGCTACATGGAAGTGCAGGAGCAGCTCGCCCTGTTCTACTGGATGCGCCTCGGCTCCGGCGTGGTGGTGTTCGCCAGCGTGCTGCTGTTCGTCTACTCGGTGCTGGGACCAATCGGCGTCACCCGCCCGGCCCGCGCCACCAGCGGCCTGCAGCCGGCCGAATAAACCGGCGCACCTGTTGGGTTTCCGCCGACGCTCAACCCAACCTACGCGGGACGCTCCCGTAGGTTGGGTTGAAGCGGAGCCGAAAACCCAACGTCTCCCTCGCATCCCTCCCCCGTTCCGCGGGGGAGGGATTTTCTTTGTCCGGATGCCCGGTTTGACTCCGGTCAAGGGGAACCCGACCGGTTCGGTCGAGTATCGGTTTCAGAAGAATTCCAGTCTTGGGAGAGTCCCCATGTCCCGCAGCCCCGCCGCTGCCGCCGTCGCCACGCAAATCGACGACGACGCCCCCTTCTATCAATCGATCGGCGACGAGTGCGAGCTGTTCGAGCACGCCTACCGCCACCAGCTTCCCATGCTGCTGAAGGGGCCGACCGGCTGCGGCAAGACCCGCTTCGTGGCGCACATGGCCGCCAAGCTGGGCCGCCCGCTCTACACCGTCTCCTGCCACGACGACCTGACCGCCGCCGACCTCACCGGACGCTACCTGATCAAGGGCGGCGACACCGTGTGGGTGGACGGGCCGCTGACCCGCGCCGTGCGCGAGGGCGCCATCTGCTACCTGGACGAGGTGATCGAGGCGCGCAAGGACGTGACCGTCGTGCTGCACCCGCTGACCGACGACCGCCGCATGCTGCCCATCGACCGCACCGGCGAACTGCTGGAGGCGCCCCCCAGCTTCATGCTGGTCGTCTCCTACAACCCCGGCTACCAGAACGTGCTGAAGGCGCTGAAGCCCTCCACCCGCCAGCGCTTCATGGCGATGGAGTTCGACTTCCCGCCGGCCGAGCTGGAGATCCAGGTGGTCGCCCGCGAAAGCGGCCTGCCCGAGGCCAGGGTCGTGCCCCTCGTCCGCCTTGCCGGCGCGTTGCGCGACCTCAAAGGCCAGGACCTGGAAGAGGGCGTGTCCACCCGCCTGCTGGTCTATTGCGCCACGCTCATCCGCTCGGGCATCAAGCCCGACCGCGCCATCCGCACCGCGATGATCGAGCCGCTGACCGACGACGCCGACGTGCGTCAGGCGCTGCTGCGCGTCGCCCAGATCACCTTGGGGTAATTGCACATGGCCAGCATCTTCGAACCGGAGGAGCTGGTCGGCCGCCATTGGCACCGGCTGGTCGGCAACCGTTCCAGCTACCCCCACCACCCCGAGGCCGCCGTCACGCTGGACTCGCTGCGCTTCCGGCTGGCGGTGTTCTTCCGCGGCCTGGGCGGCGACAAGGGCGTGCGCCTCGCGGCCGGCGCCAAGGCGGATTCCGGGCACCGCCTGTCCTTCCTCACCCGCCTGGGCGTCGGAACGGAGAAGGTCGACCGCGCGTCGCTGGACGGCGAGGTGCTGCAGCTCCCGCCCAGCATCGACCTGTTCCCGGAGGCCCGCCTCAACGAGCTGCTGTACGAGTGGCTGGCCGCCTTCTTCGCGCACGCCGAGCCCATCCTCGCCCGACCCGACGACCCGCTGCAGGCCGACGTGCGCGCCCTGCGCGCCGCCCGCGCGGCGACGTTGCGCGCGCTGGCGCGCTGGCCGGGCCTGCGGGCCATTCATGCCGAACTGGCCACGGCCGCCACCGCCGCCCGCCCGAAGCGCCGCCTGCCCAAGGACGAACAGGCGGTCGAGGACGCCCTTTCGGCGCTGCTGGCGGACCCGGAGACCGCCGCCCACCCGATGCTGGACGGCTCCGTTCCGCTCGACCGCTTCAAGGCGCCGCACGGTTACCAGCCGTTCCTGCCGGTGCCGCTGTGGGGCGAGGCGATCGGTCGCCCGCCCGGCGACGTCATCGAATACCCGGAGGAGGAGGGCGAGGACGAGCCCGCCGGCCCCGAACAGGAAAAGGACGGCCGCCGCCGCAAGGCGACGCGCCGGCAGAGCGACCAGACGCAGCGCGACGACCCGCTGATCCTCACCCGCTTCGATACGATCATGAGCATCGCCGAAATGCTCAATCTCGCCCGCAAGGTCGACGACGACGACCCCGACGGCGCCAAGCAGGCCGCCGAGGACACCGACGAGATCGCGCTGGGCCAGAACGACCGCAAGACCTCCACCAAACTGAAGCTCGACCTGGAACTGGCGCCGCCGGCCGCCGACGTCACGCCGCTGCGGGCCGAGATCACCTATCCGGAGTGGGACTACAGCCGCAACGCCTACCACAAGGACCATTGCCGGGTGATCGCCGAACCGGCGTCGGAGGAGGGCGAGGACTGGCAGCCCGACGACGCCGCGCACCGCCGCATCCGCCGCGTCCGCCGCCAGTTCGAGGCGCTGCGCCCGCACCGGCAGGTGTTCTCCGGCCAGCCCGACGGCGACGACATCGACCTGAACGCCCTGGTGCGCAGCCACGCCGACAGCCAGGCCGGCGGCGAGGCGAACGAGCGCGTCTACCTCGCCGTGCGCAACGCCCTGCCCGACCTTGCCGTGGCGGTGCTGGTGGACTCCTCGCTCTCCACCGACGCCTGGATCGAGAACCACCGCGTGCTGGATGTGGAGAAGGAAGCGCTGCTGGCGCTGGTGCACGGGCTGACCGCCTGCGGCGACTGCCACGCGGTGTACGCCTTCACCTCGCGCAAGCGCACCAACGTGCAGGTGAAGACGCTGAAGGACTTCGACGAGCCGCTGTCGGCCAAGGTCAACCGCCGCATCCAGGCGCTGAGGCCCGGCCACTACACGCGCATCGGCGCCGCCCTGCGTCATGTCGCCGCACAGCTCGTCGAACGGCCGAACCGGCAGAAGCTTCTGATCCTGCTGTCCGACGGCAAGCCCAACGACATGGACCATTACGAGGGCCGCTACGGCATCGAGGACACCCGCGTGGCGATCCGCGAGGCGCGCAAGCAGGGCATGGCCGTGTTCGGCATCACCGTGGACGCCGAGGCGCGCGACTACTTCCCCACCCTGTTCGGCCGCGGTTCCTACGCCATCTTCCCCCACATCGGCCGCCTGACGACCGCATTGCCGGCGCTGTACCGCCAGTTGGCGCGGTGATGACCGACGTTGGGTTTTCACCTTCGGTTCAACCCAACTACGTGGAACGCCCCTGTAGGTTGGGTTGAGCGCAGCGAAAACCCAACGTCGAAACTCTTCCAAAAACCAGACATTTATCAAACAGGCGCCGGGCAAAGTCCTGGCGCCTTTTTCATTCCCAACCGTTTAGAAGAATTCTTTCCGCTTGACCGCAGTCAAGGTTACGCCCGGTGAAAACTCATAGAAACGAAGGCGAAGATCACTTCGCTGGTCTTTCGCCACGCTCGCGTGGCACATCTCT
>DASWVP010000545.1:0-1739 GCA_036401175.1 Azospirillum sp.
GTGTCGACGCAACCGGCGGAGGCGCCCGCCGGTCAGTCGATCTTGGCGTTGGATTCCTTGACGATCTTCCCCCAGCGCGCCATGTCCTCGCGGATCAAGGTCGCGAACTGCTCCGGCGTGCTGCCGGCAACGTCCGCGCCCTGGTCGCCCAGTTTCTTGCGCAGTTCGGGATCCGTCAGCACCTTGTTGATGTCCGCGTTGAGCTTGGCCACGACTTCCTTGGGGAGGTTGGCCGGCCCGACGATGCCGAACCAGGTCACCGCGTCGAACCCCCTGTACGTCTCGGCGATCGCCGGCACCTGCGGCAGGTCATCGGCGCGCCTGGCCGAGGTCACGGCGATCGGACGCATCTTCCCGCTCTTGATGTAGCCCAGCAGCGTGGGGATGGACGACACGTACAGGTGCACCTGCCCGCTGATCACGTCGGTGGCACCTTGCGCCGCGCCCTTGTAAGGGATGTGGGTGAGCTTGACGTTCGCCGCCTTCTGGAAGGCCTCGGCCGCCAGGTGGGCGACGGTGCCGTTCCCGGAGGTCGCGAAATTGATGGTCGCGGGCCGCGCCTTCGCCGCGTTCACGACGTCGGCCAGGCTCTTGAACGGCGAGTCCGCGCCCACCACGATCACCAGCGGCGCGCTGGCGACCAGGCTCACGGGCGTCAGGTCCTTCAGGGGATCGTACGGAAGCTTCGAATACAGCGTGGGATTGATGGCCAGATTGCTGGTCTGGCCCATCACGAAGGTGTAGCCGTCGGGCGCCGCCTTGGCCGCCGCATCGACACCGATGTTGCCGCCCGACCCGGGCTTGTTGTCCAGGACGAAGGTGTAGCCGGAACCCGCCAGCCGGTTGGCGACCTCGCGGGTGATCAGGTCCGTGCCACCGCCCGCCGGAAACGGCACGACCATGCGCACCGGCTTGGCGGGCCAGGCCTGGGCGTGGAGGCTGCCGGACAGGATGGCGCCGGCGGCAATGGCGACGAGGGAACGACGGGAAATGTGCATTGGGTGTCTCCGGTGAAGATGCGCGCCCGAGCGGCGACAGGTCCGGACTCTAGGTCGATGTTCCGCACCGTACAATACCGTTTCATTCAGTGGACCAGGGTGCGAGATGCGCAACACGGACGAAACAAGCGGTGAGCGACGGACCGCCGAGAAGGACGGCGGCGTGATCGCCGTCACCCGGGCCCTGTCGCTGATGGAAGCCTTCACGGTGGGCGAGTCGGCGCTGAGCCTGGCCGAGCTCAGCCGTCGCGCACGGATGCACAAGACGACGGCCCTCAGGCTGGCCCGGACCCTGGCGCTCAGCCAGTACATGGTGCAGACGGAGGACGGACAGTGGCGGCTGGGGCCCGCGGCCGGGTGGCTCGGTGCACGGTACCAGGCCGGATTCGACGTCAACAACGTGGTGGAGCCCGCGCTGCACGAACTGGTGAAGCAGACCGGCGAGAGCGCGTCGTTCTACGTTCGCGAAGGCGACATCCGCTCCTGCGTCGCCCGCATCGAAGGACCCCGGTCGGTCCGCCACAACGTGCGCATCGGCGAGCGCCTGCCCCTGGGCAGCGGTGCGCCCGGGCGGGTGATCCTGGCGTTCAGCGGGGCCAAGGGCGAACCCTATGAAGCCATCCGGGAGCGCGGCTACCACATCTCGATGGGCGAGCGCGAAGCCGAGGTCGCCAGCGTCGCCGCGCCCGTCTTCGGCCTGAACTGGCGCCTGCTCGGCTCCATGTGCATTTCGGGACCCAG
>DASWVP010000546.1:0-3452 GCA_036401175.1 Azospirillum sp.
GCCGCCGCTATCCGGCGGGCCGCTTCGGCGGTTCCCGCGCCTCGGCGCCGCGTGGCGGCGGCTGGGACCAGCCGATGACCGCCGCTCAGCGCGGCGAACTCGACCGGCTGGCCGCCGGCCGCAGCGTCGATCCGAACCTCACCCGCGGGCAGGCCAGCCGGCTCATCGAGCGGTGGGGCGGCGACGCCTCCTGGCTGACCCGCGACACCCCGAACAATGCCGCACAGCCGCAGGACCCGCCGGGCAAACCGCCCGGAGCGGACCGCCGCGCCGCCGACGACAAGGGAGACTGACCCGTGATGAAGGAGCGCGTCGTCAACGTCTACGACCCGCCGCCGGCGGCCGTGCCCGACAGCGCCAAGTACTTCGCCGCCATGTCCTACCGGGCCAGCCGCGAGGCCAAGGCGCTGCGGCTGCAGCGCTGGACCTTCGCCCTGGCGGTGCTCGGCCTGTCCTGGGGCGGGCTGATGACCTGGGACAACCTGCGCATCGCCGCCCAACTGGTGGAGATCGCCCGGTACAAGCCGGTCTACCGGGTCGAGCAGGCGATGGACGGGCACCAGCGCCTCGTGCTGCTGGACAACACCCTGACCGTCTCCAAGGGCGCCCGGATCAACGCGGTGACGTGGTTCGTGCTGTGGCAGCGGCGGATCGGCACCGACCCGGTGGTGCTCGCAAAAGATCGCGCCGCGGCGCGCGCCCGGCTGATCGGCGGCGCCGAGCGCAAGTGGGATGCCCTGATGGCCTCCGACCTGGATCCCGCCGCGGGCTGGACCCGCGACGTGGCCGACATCCGGGTGCGGGAGCGCGAGGCCGACCCGAAGACCGGCGCCACGGCCTTCACCGTGGTGTGGACGGAGACCGTGTACCGGGACTTCAAGCCGCGCTCCAGGGCGCTGATGAGCGCCGCCGTGGTTACCGTCGACGGCCCGTCGCGCGACGGCGCCTTGGACGGCGTGTCGGTCTCCGGCTTCTCCGAGCCCAGCGGCACCCCCTTGACGCCCGAACCGAAGGAGCCGCCGAAGCCGGTGCAGCCCTCCCCGGACGTGATGGAGCCCCACCCATGAAACGCGCCGCCTGTCTGCTCGTCCTGCCGCTGCTCGCCGCCTGCGCCACCGATGGGACGCCGTCGCCGACGGATGCCGGGACGCCGCACCCCTACACGCTGGCCGACCTGCGCATTCCGCCCACGCGGACGGACACGGTACGGCGCGAGAAACCGGCGCCCCGCCCGTCGCGCGCGCAGACGCGCAGCTGGGTCGGGCAGGCCAACGAGGCGGCGCTCGACCTGCCGACGCTGACCTGCTTCAAGGGCAAGAGCTGCGAGTACTGGTACCAGAGCGACCTGCAGTACCTCGTCTACATGGCCGAGGGGAACCAGACGCTGGTCTGCCTGAAGCCCGGCGAGGTGGTGCGCGACATCGTCGCCCCCGGCGCCCAGGTGTGGATCCCGCACCAGCCCTACAGCTTCGGCAAAGGGCCCACGCGCACCGAGTGCATCGCCTTCATGCCGCGCCGCGCCGGCCTCAACCAGCAGATCTCGATCTTCACCAGCGAGCGCAAGTACGACCTCAACGTCGAGACCCACCGCCGCACCCACCACGTCGAGGTGCGCTGGCGCTACCCCGAGGACTATCTCGCGACGCTGAACGGTCAGCCGACGGCCCTTCCCGCCACCGACCGGCGCGACCGCACCACCGAACTGGCCACCCGGGACCGGCGCTGCACCTACACGCTGGACGGCGACACGCCCGCGTGGCGGCCGGTGCCCACGGCCGACGGCCAGCCGCCGGTGTGCGACGACGGCGAGGTGACGGTGATCAACTTCACCCCCGGCGCGCTCGGCGCCCACGGGGCGCCGGTGCTCTGGCGCATCGGCGCCGACGGCACCCGCATCCCCGTCCAGTACGGCCGCATGAACGCCACCTACCGCGTCGCCGGCATTCACGACCACCTGCTGCTGGCCCTCGGCGCCCGGGAGGTGCACATCCGGAGGACCCGCCCGTGACCGCCCCCGACGACACGCCTCCGCCGCTGCCGCCCGATCCTCTGGCCCGCCACCGGGTGGTGACGTCGGGCCCGCACGTGCTGCGCATCCTGCTGGTGTCCGGCGTGGTGATCGGCCTCGGCTTGGCTGCCTACATGCTGGGCCGCGGCCAGGGCCTGGACGTGCCCCGGGCGCTGGGCGGCCTGGAACTGCCGCGCGGCGAACCGGCCCTGCCGCGCTACGAGGACATGGCGCCGAAACCTCCGCCGCCTCCACCGCCAGCCCCGCGCTTCGACAAGAAGGAGCCCCCGCCGCCTCCGGCACGGCCGCAGGCCCGGGCAACCCCGAAGGAGGACGAACTGCGCAAGAAGGCGATGGAGGCGGGCGTGGGCGGCTGGAGCCGCAGGCAGGACGAACGGGGCGAATCCGCCGGACCGGCCGGTTCCTTGGACGTCGCCGCCGCCGGCTCCGAGTGCTTCGTGCCACCCGGCACGCCGATCCCGTTGCTGACGGTCAACCGGGTGGTGAGCGAGCGCGCCGGCATCGTCACGGCGCGCGTGACGCAGGACGTCTGGGACGCCGGCTTCTCCTGCCTGGCGGTGCCCGCGGGGTCGGTGGTGACGCTGGAGGTCGGTGCCAGCGTGAGCCGGGGTCAGAAGCGCATCGCGGTGACAAACCCGGTGATCACCCGTCCCTGGCCGCGCAACGACACGGTGCGCGTCACGGCGGTGGGCGCAGACTCCACGGGTGCGGCGGGCCTGCCCGGCTCGGTCGAGGTGCCGTGGCTCCGAACCGGGCTGCTGATCGCCGCCAGCGCGGCGGTGGACGCCGGGGTGGCGGCGCTGACCGGCGGCGGCAGCCTGATCGGCGGCAACCTCGGCCACGCCATGGACCGCCCGCTCGACAAGGCCGCCAAGGACCTGCTCGACCGGGCACCCGTCATCACACTGGAGGCCGGGGAATCTGTGCTGCTACTGCTGAGTGGCAGCTTGAACACCGACGACTTCAGCCGTGAGCGTTGAAAGTAGTTGCCCTGTTGAGCCGATCACTCGACGGACTGGATTGCAAGAGGGATCAAAAGGTCAAAAACTCATCCACGCAACAACACGCTCGCAATACGCCGAAGTGCGAGCCCTCCTCCATGTACTTCAGGCCATAGGAGGCGTCGACGATTATCGCCCCCAGCGCCAGGAAGGAGCCGAGCGCCAGCATCGAGACACTGGAGATGCCCTGGCCGATGGTGCAGCCCAGCGCCAATACGCCGACGAAGCCCTCCAGCCGGAAGGTGCCGGTAGCCTTCGCCATCAGGAAGGAGCCGACGATAACGCCGAACACCGTGGCGATGCCGAAGTTGATCGACGCGCCGGTGAAGGTCATCAGGTACTGCGTCGTGTCGCCGATGGGCGCGATGAAGGTGAAGGACATGACGGGCGTCGGATCGAACTCGTCACGGCCGACATAGCCG